>NZ_JBICBL010000006.1:441208-504403 GCF_043089925.1 Streptomyces sp. NPDC013457 | reverse complement strand
CGGGGGCGTGCGGAAGGGGGCGTGCGGAAGGACGCTGTCCGGTGCTCGACCGGCGGGGGCGGGCCGGGGGGGGGGGGGGGGGGGGGGGGGGGGGGGGCCCCCGGGGGGGGGGGGGGGGGGGGGGGGGGGGGGGGGGCCCCCCCCCCCCCCCCCCCACGCACGAGGGGCGGACAGCCGGCGCACGGCCGTGGCGGCCGCGTCGCCGAAGACGGTCAGCTCATCTGCCCGCCCCGCGGAAGACCGCGGAGAACGCGCGCGCACCGTCCTGCGTTCCGGTCACCGAGACGGCGAAGCGGCCGGGCTCGGCGGGAAGCAGCGCCGCCTCGACCAGACACGGCCGGTCGAACTCCACGTACCGGACGTAGCTGGTGGACACCTCCGTGGGCCGGAAGGTCTCGGGCCCCAGCACCGCGTGCGCCGCCTGGTCGGCCGCCTCCATCAGCGTCAGGCCCGGCACGTGGTCGACGGGGTGGTCGAAGAGCACCGTGTTGGACACGTCGTTGCGCAGGTGCCAGAGGTACGGCTCCTCGGTGGGCGAGAGCAGCACGTCGGTGACGTCCTCGCGCCCCACACGCGCCGGATCCACCGGCTCGGGCAGCGGCCACGCCCCCCAGTCGACCGTGAGGTGCTCTCCTCTGACGCGGCGGTAGACCTGCGGGGATATCCAGCCGAACTCCGACTCCGCCCGGGCGACGGTGGTGCCCTCGTGGCGGATGCGGAAGTCCATGTGCAGCGAACTGCGGGCCTGCCGCCCCCCTTTGGCACGCGCCACCGTCACGTCGACATCCAGGTGAGCGGGTTGCCCGTCCGGTATCGGGAAGGGATCGGCGACGGTGATGTCGAGGAAGCGCAGCAGGGTCTGGTGATCGAGAGGGACGTCGTACTCGGCATGCGCGACGACCAGCCCGCTCTGCCTGATCGTCTGGTTGAGGACGCGTGGATCGTACGGCCGCCCGGCAGAGGATAAGGGCCAGCGGACGCGGAGTGTCGAGGTGTGCTCGCCGGTGCGTTCCCAGCTGGTCACGAGGATGGATTCGCGGATCCTGAGGTGGGTGTAACCGCCCAGGAGCGCCGAAAGGTCGGTGGCGGACGACGGTGCGGGGCGCGGACTGCGTGACGGGCAACGGGCAACAGAGACTGCGGGCAAGGCCCCCCCTTGGACTTGAGAACGCTGTCGTGATGTTGTGGTTGTAAAGTACCGGTCCTCCGTTCGGTTTTTTTGGTTTGGTCAATGTGAGTTCAAGCACTGGCAAAGAGAGTGCCATGGAGGCAACTGGTGGCGAGACAGGAACGAGCGATCCGCACCCGCAGAGCGATCCTTGTGGCGGCTGCGGAGATGTTCAACGAGCTGGGGTACGACGCCACCACCATCGGTGGGCTCATCGAGCGGATCCAACTCACCCGTGGCGGGCTGTACTTCCACTTCACGTCGAAGGAGGAGCTGGCGCGTGCCGTGCTGGACGAGGCGGTCACCACGGAAGGCGCCACGCCGCAGCAGTTCAAGCTGCAGGAGTGGGTGGACCTGGCGCTCCTGCTCGCCTACCGCCTGCCCAGGGAACCCCTGTTGAGCGCTTCGGTCCGGCTGTCCGTGGACCCCAAGGCCCGCAGCCTCTTCGGGACCCGGTGGCCCGACTGGATCGTGGTCAGCCGTGATGTACTCCAAGAGGCGCAGGCGCGGGGGGAGTTGCTGCCCCACGTCAACCCGGGCGAGACGGCGCGGCTGTTCGTCGGCGCTTGGACCGGCGTGCAGTTGGTGACCGAGGCGCTGCCGGACGCCGACCTCTCCGAGGAGATCTCGGCGCTGTTCGCGCTGGTGCTTCCCAACATCGCGAGTCCCGGTGTGCTGGCGAAGCTGGACACCTCGCCCTATCGCGCCGAGCGGCTGCTTGCCGCCGTCGACTCCGTCCGTCCTGTCCCGGTTCCGGTGTCGGGGCAGGGAGCCGGTCAACCCGCCTGACCGAGGAGGCGGGTCCTTCCGGCCGTCTCGACTCACGGTCGCAGGGGTCGTGTTCCATAGAAAACGGACGTCTGACCTGTTTAATGAGCGGCATCCGGCCGCCAGGGGGGCCACGTCCGGATCGTCACATCACGGGGGAATCTTGAACAGGCACATCTCGCCACCTGTCGACGCGGCGGGGAACGCCCTGCCGCGTCCTGTTCTCGACGCCGAGCTGGGTCGCCGCCTGTTCGGCTCGATGCCGCGCGCCGAGCAGCGTCGCAAGGCCGAGCGGTATGTACGGGGTCTACTCGACCAGCCCGGCCGCAAGACCCTGCGCAACATCGCCGCGCAGTTCGACGGGAACGCCGCACAGCAGAACGTGCATCACTTCATCAGCGCCTCCCCCTGGGACTGGGTGCCGGTACGCCACGCTCTGGCCAGGCATGTCCAGCACACCCTGGCCCCCGAGGCGTGGGTCGTCAGGCCCACGGTGATCCCGAAGGCCGGACCCCATTCGATCGGTGCCGACCCACAGGGACCCAACCTCTACGGCCAGCAGGCGGTGGGGGTCTGGATGGCCGCGAACCGGTACGCCGTGCCCGTCGACTGGCGGCTGCGGCTCTCCGGCCGCTGGCTGGAGGACCCGCTCCGGGAGCGCGCGAACATACCCGTGGACGCCACCTCCGGGACCCTTGAGCAGTGCGTTCGCGAGGCCGTCGCCGGTGTCGAAGGGGTCGAAGGGGTCCTGAGCGGCCCCGTCGTCGTCGATGCCGAGGAGATCGACGGACCGGCGCTGGCGGGCCGGCTCGCGTCGCGCGGCACCCGCTTCCTCGTACGCGTGCCCGCCGGTGCCCTGCTCCGGCTGAACCGGGCCAAGCTGCCCCGGTTCGGCGACCGCGACCGGACCGCGGCGGAGCTCGCGGCCACCCTGCCCCGACTGCGGCGGCAGGTGAATCCCGGGGACGGGCCCACGACGGCGGCGGCCATCCCCGTCACGCACCCGGAAGCGCTCAGGCGGGGCATGCTGCTGGTGGGGGAATGGCGCAACGGGCCGGGGGACCCGAGCCTGTGGCTGACCAACGCCGATGCGCCGGATCTGTCGTCACTGCTGCGGCTGACCCGGCTGCCCGCCGTCGTGGCACGCGACTTCACCGCCGTCTCGGCGCGGGTGGGTGTCACCGACTTCGCCGGGCGCTCGTTCCCCGGCTGGCACCGGCACGTCACGCTGGCGTCGGTCGCCCATCACGTCCTCGCCACGCACACGCACGGCGTCGGCGGATCGCGCGGGCCGGATTCACCGGACTACCGTCCGGTAATATGACATTCTCGTGGTTACTCATGAGGACGCCCGCCCCTCCGCTCCCTAGTGTCGACAGCAACACACCAGCAGCACCGACACAGGCGGCGGAAGCGCCGGAACGGGAGCGTGCACAGTGCAGTTCAACCTCATCGGCCCCTTCGAGATCGTGACCGATGACGGACAGTCGTGCGCTCCCCGGGCACCGAAGATCTGTCAGATGCTCGCCGTGCTCGCCCTCCAGCCGCGCGAGGCCGTCGCCACGGACACGCTCATCAGGGAACTGTGGGGCGAAGAGGCGCCGAACAACGCGATCAGGACCCTGCAGACCCACGTCTACCACGCACGCAAGATGCTGGAGGACATCCTGTCGCCCACGGCCGAACTGCTGGTGACCCAGGCGCCCGGCTACCGGCTCGACATCAACGACGACGAGGTCGACGCCCTGGTGTTCGAGCAGTTCGTCCGGCGGGCCCAGTGGGATCTCGCCCAGGGCTCTCCCGAACGGGCCGCCGATCACCTCACACGGGCCCAACAGCTGTGGCGCGGCCCCGTGCTGAGCAACGTCCCCGTCAAGGGAGTGCTCACAGGACGCATCGCCCACCTGCAGGAACTCCGCATCCGGGCCCTGGAGCTCCGCGTCGAGACCGAGACCCGCCTCGGCCGCTCCCGCGAGTTCCTCCCCGAACTGCGCGCCCTCGTCAACGACCACCCCCTGCACGAGTGGTTCCACGGTCAGCTCATCGCGGCCCTGCACCGCGCGGGCCGCCGAGGAGAGGCCCTGCAGGCCTATCAGAGCCTCTATCACATCCTCAGAAGCGAACTCGGCCTGGAACCGTCCGAGGAACTCCAGCGCCTTCAGGCCGAGATCCTCCACACGACCGCCCGCACAGCCGTCCCCCTGAGGCCCGGCAAGGCCCTCGCCGCCCGCTCGACCGCCCCCCTGCGCGGCTCGGCGGTCGCCAGCTGACGCCCACCCCCGTCCACGCCGCCCAGGTCGGCCCTGGACCCGGCGGGCTCCCGCACAAGGCAGGGTGCTCGGGCCTCACGCGGGACGCGTGAGGCCCGAGCATGTCTCGCCGTCCGTCACCTGACTCCGCCTCCGTGCACCGGACCCACCGGCCGGCCGCCCCTCACCACGATGGTCGCGCGCGGTCGCCGCGCGGGCTCCGGCGGGCCGACTCCCGGTCCGGGTGCCCCTGTCCGCACGTACCGGAGCAACCACAGCGCGGCGGATCCCATCACCCGGTCCGACCGGTCGGACCGTTCCCCACCGTCTTGTCGACGGCGTGCGTCAGCGCCATGTTCTTCTCCAGGGGCGTGTGCACGGACAGGCCCTTCGCTCGGGAGATCGGCCGGTGCGCGATCGATGCCCTCAGTACAGACCCTGCCGTCGCGTCAAGGTCAACCGGTGCCGCCGCGACGCCCGCCACGGTCGCGTCCGTGGCGCGCCCGCCCCGCCAATCGGTCGGACGCGCCGCTCGTACGGGTGAGGTGCGGGCACCGTCGGCCGCCGCCGCCACCCCCGGTGCCCGATGATCGCTGGCGGTCGGTCGCCCCGTGCCCCCGGGCCGTGCCGTCCACCGCAACCCGGAAGGGACGCCATGCGCATTCTGCTCATCGCCGCCGGCTTCAACAGCCTCACCCAGCGCGTTCTGGTGGAGCTGCGCGACCGCGGGCACACCGTTCCCGTGGAGGTGACGCCCGACGGGTCCGCCATTCGCGACGCCGTCGCGCGCCACGCTCCGGACCTGGTCGTCGCCCCCATGCTGAAGGCCGCCGTGCCCAGGGACGTGTGGACCGCGCACCGTTGTCTGATCGTGCATCCGGGGCCGGTCGGTGACCGGGGACCGTCTTCGCTGGACCGGGCCGTCCAGGAGGGCGTCGCCGAGTGGGGCGTCACCGTCCTCCAGGCCGAGGAGGAGATGGACGCCGGCGACGTCTGGGCGTCCGCACCCTTCCGCGTCCCGGACGTCGGCAAGAGCGACCTGTACCGCAACGAGCTCTCCGACGCCGCCGTGACCGCCGTGCTCCTCGCCGTCGAGCGGGTCGCCGCCGGGGCCGCGCCGCAGCCGCAGACCGGCGCGGTCCACGCCCGCCCCGCGCTCCGCCAGGAACAGCGCGCGATCTCCTGGAGCGAGGACGGCACGGAGACCGTCCTGCGCATCCTGCGCGCCGCCGACTCCCAGCCGGGAGTCCGCGACCACCTGCTCGGCGCCGAGTGGTTCCTGCACGGCGGCCACCCGGAGGACGGCCTGCGCGGCCGCCCCGGTGAGCTGCTCGCCACCCGGGCGGGCGCCGTCTGCCGTGCCACCGCGGACGGCGCGGTGTGGATCCCCGAACTCCGCGCCCGTACCGGACCCGGCCGCCCCCGTGCCTGCAAGCTCCCCGCCACGCTGGCCCTCGCCGGCCGGCTGCCGGAGCTCCCCGAACTGCCGGTGCCCGTGGACCTGCCACCCGGCGGACGGACCTGGTCCGACATCCGGTACCGGGAGGAGGGGCCGGTCGGAGTCCTCTCCTTCGCCTTCCCCGGCGGCGCGATGAGCACCGACCACTGCCGCCGCCTGCTCGACGCCTACCAGGCCGCCCGGACACGCCCCACCTCGGTGCTCGTGCTCGGCGGCGGGCGCGACTTCTTCTCCAACGGCATCCACCTCAACGTCATCGAGGCCGCGGCCGACCCGGCCGCCGAGTCCTGGGCCAACATCAACGCCATGAACGACCTGGTCGAGGCGGTCCTCACCACCACCGACCGGCTCGTCGTCAGCGCGATCGGCGGCAACGCCGCCGCCGGCGGGGTGATGCTCGCGCTCGCCGCCGACGAGGTCTGGTGCCGCTCGGGTTCGGTGCTCAACCCGCACTACCGGCGCATGGGCCTGTACGGCTCGGAGTACTGGACGTACAGCCTGCCCCGCAAGGTGGGCGCGGCCCTCGCGGCGAGGCTCACCGAGGAGGCCCGCCCCGTCTCCGCGGCCGCCTCGCTCGTCATGGGACTGGTCGACCGGGTCGTCGACTGCGGACCCGCGGACTTCGCCGACGAGATCACCCGATCGGCCCTCCAGCTGGCGTCCCGCGGTGGCGTCCAGCCACGCATCGCCGCGAAGAAGGCCGAGCACGAGCGCCGCGAAGCCGTCGCTCCCCTTGCCGCGTACCGCGAGCAGGAGCTCGCCCGGATGCGGCGGATCTTCGACGACCCCGCCGCGGCCTACCACCGACTGCGCCGGGCCTTCGTCCGAAAGGAGGCGAACGGTGCGCTTTCCCCCGACGGCCCAGATGCGGGCGCGGCCGGACCGGTTGACTGTTAAGCAAGACCCAGGCCCGAAATGTGGCCTTTGCCCATCCCTCCTCAGGAGGCGCGACCCATGAGCGCAGCAACGCCGGCACCGGTCGAGGACCGGGGCGCCGCCCCCGGCAGCGAAGAGAAGCCGATCCACATCCTCTGGATCAACGCGGGTCTGAGCTGCGACGGCGACTCCGTGGCTCTGACCGCAGCCATGCAGCCCAGCATCGAGGAGATCGCTCTCGCCGGGCTGCCGGGACTGCCCAGGATCGCGGTCCACTGGCCGCTGATCGACTTCGAGTGCGGCCCGGTGGGCGGCGCCGACACGTTCATCGAGTGGTTCTTCAAGGGTGAACGGGGCGAGATCGACCCGTTCGTGCTGGTCGTCGAGGGCTCGATCCCGAACGAGGCCATCAAGCAGGAGGGGTACTGGTGCGGCTTCGGCGACGACCCGGAGACCGGCCAGCCCATCACCACGAGCGAGTGGATCGACCGGCTCGCTCCCAAGGCCCTCGCGGTCGTCGCGATCGGCACCTGCGCCACGTACGGCGGCATCCACGCCATGGCGGGGAACCCGACCGGAGCGATGGGCGTGCCGGACTACCTGGGATGGGACTGGAAGTCCCACGCCGGCATCCCGATCGTGTGCGTGCCCGGCTGCCCCATCCAGCCGGACAACTTCGCCGAGACGCTGACGTACCTGCTCTACCAGGCCGTCGGCTCCGCGCCCATGATCCCGCTGGACGACAAGCTCCGTCCCACCTGGCTGTTCGGCGCGACCGTGCACGAGGGATGCGACCGGGCCGGCTACTACGAGCAGGGCCAGTTCGCGTCGACGTACGACTCGCCCAAGTGCCTGGTGAAGCTCGGCTGCTGGGGGCCGGTCGTCAAGTGCAACGTCCCCAAGCGCGGCTGGATGAACGGCGTCGGCGGCTGTCCGAACGTCGGCGGCATCTGCATCGCCTGCACGATGCCCGGCTTCCCGGACAAGTTCATGCCGTTCATGGACGAGCCTCCCGGCGCCAGGGTCTCCGTCTCCGCCAGCGGCGTGTACGGCTCCGTCATCCGCCGCCTGCGCACCATCACGGCCAGGACCGTGGACAAGGAGCCGAAGTGGCGGCACACCGGCGAGCGGGTCACCACCGGTTACCGGCCGCCCTGGTGACGGTCATGTCACCGCGGCGCACACTCCGCCAGACCCTCGCTACACCCGCTACACCCCGCTAGACCCCAACCAACCGCACTGTTCGCGAAGTCGAAGAGCTCACGAAGGGCACCGCAACGACCATGGCACCTCCGGCGAAGACGACGGGTGACGGCTCCGGACTGGTGGAGATGGCCTGGGATCCCATCACCCGGATCGTGGGCAGTCTCGGCATCCACACCAAGATCGATTTCAAGCAGAAGCGCGTCGCGGAGTGCTACAGCACGTCCTCCGTCTTCCGCGGCTACAGCGTCTTCATGCGGGGCAAGGACCCCCGCGACGCGCACTTCATCACCAGCCGCATCTGCGGCATCTGCGGTGACAACCACGCCACCTGCTCCGTGTACGCGCAGAACATGGCGTACGGAGTGAAGCCGCCGCACCTCGGCGAGTGGATCATCAACCTCGGCGAGTCCGCGGAGTACATGTTCGACCACAACATCTTCCAGGAGAACCTGGTCGGGGTCGACTACTGCGAGAAGATGGTCCGCGAGACCAACCCCGGGGTCCTGGAGCTGGCCGAGCGCACCGAAGCCCCGCACGCCGCCGAGCACGGCTACCGCACGATCGCCGACATCATGCGGTCGCTCAACCCCCTCGAAGGCGAGTTCTACCGGGAGGCGCTGCAGGTCAGCCGCTACACCCGGGAGATGTTCTGCCTGATGGAGGGACGCCACGTCCACCCCTCCACGCTCTACCCCGGAGGCGTCGGCACCGTCGCGTCGGTCCAGCTCTTCACCGACTACATGAGCCGGCTCATGCGGTACGTGGAGTTCATGAAGCGCGTCGTCCCGCTCCACGACGACCTCTTCGACTTCTTCTACGAGGCGCTGCCCGGCTACGAGGAGGTCGGCCGCCGCCGCGTCCTGCTCGGATGCTGGGGCGCGCTCAACGACCCCGAGCACTGCGACTTCACCTACGCCAACATGACCGACTGGGGACGGAAGATGTTCGTCACCCCGGGCGTCGTCGTCGACGGCAAACTGGTGACCAACGACCTCACCGAGATCAACCTCGGCATCCGCATCCTGCTCGGCAGCTCGTACTACGAGGACTGGCAGGGGCAGGAGCAGTTCGTCACCCACGACCCGCTCGGCAACCCGGTCGACCCGCGCCACCCGTGGAACCAGCACACCATCCCGGCGCCGCAGAAGCGCAACTTCGACGACAAGTACAGCTGGGTCATGTCCCCCCGCTGGTTCGACGGCAAGGACCACCTGGCCCTGGACACCGGCGGCGGACCCATCGCCCGCCTGTGGTCCACGGCCCTGTCCGGCCTCGTCGACATCGGCTACGTCAAGGCGACCGGACACAGCGTCGTCATCAACCTGCCCCGCACGATGACCAAGCCGGAGACCACCTTCGAGTGGAAGATCCCGCAGTGGAGCAACGCCCTGGAGCGCAACCGCGCCCGGACGTACTTCCAGGCCTACGCGGCGGCCGTCGCCCTGCACTGCGCCGAGAAGGGCCTGGAGGAGGTCCGCGCCGGACGCACCCAGACCTGGGAGAAGTTCGAGGTCCCCGACGAGTCCATCGGCGTCGGCTTCACCGAGGCCGTCCGCGGTGTCCTCTCGCACCACATGGTCATCCGCGACGGCAAGATCGCCAACTACCACCCGTACCCGCCCACCCCGTGGAACGCCTCCACCCGGGACACCTTCGGGACGCCCGGCCCGTACGAGGACGCCGTGCAGAACACGCCGATCTTCGAGGAGAACACCCCGGAGAACTTCAAGGGCATCGACATCATGCGTGCCGTGCGCAGCTTCGACCCCTGTCTGCCGTGCGGCGTCCACATGTACACGGGCAACGGCAGGACCGTGAAGTCGATGCACGTGCCCACCGGCCTGAGCGGTCTCGCCGGATGAGCGCGACCACCGCCGAACAGGCGGGCCGACGGGTCGAGGAGGTGCTGGACCGGCTCGCGGAGAACGGGGACGCGGAGGCCTGCG
This sequence comes from Streptomyces sp. NPDC013457, assembly GCF_043089925.1. Lineage (NCBI taxonomy): Bacteria > Bacillati > Actinomycetota > Actinomycetes > Kitasatosporales > Streptomycetaceae > Streptomyces > Streptomyces sp. NPDC013457. The sequence continues at coordinate 494,731 of NZ_JBICBL010000006.1, read as the reverse complement.
CGGCCGCCGAGGAAGTCGTACGCGTGCTCATGGAGTTCTACGGGAGCGGCCTCGCCCGCGTCGTGGACCTCCTCGGCCGCCCGGCCGCCCGTCCCTCCGCCGGCCCGTCGGCCGCCCCGGCGGGCCCGCAGCCCGCCGGCCCGCTGGACCCGCTGCTCGGGGACGAACTCGTGGCGAGCCTGCTCACCCTGCACGGACTGCACCCCGAGGACACGCAGACCCGGATCGGGCGCGCCCTGTCCACTCTGCCGCAGCCCGTGGAGAACGCCGGATTCGACGCGGAACGAGGGCTGTTGCGGCTGCGCGTCACCGCGGCGTCCTCCGGCTCCGCGTCCTCCGGCTGCGGCTGTCCCAGCACACAGGAGTCCGTACGGCAGGCGGCCGTGGACGCCCTCGCGTGCTTCGCCCCCGAGGTGACCGACGTCGAGCTGGAGCCCGCCGCTCCACGTGAGCCGGCCCTGCTCCAGATCGGCACGCGTCCGTCCCTCGCGGGCGCGGACGGCCGCTCCACGGCGGCCCTGTGAACGGGCCGCCGAAGGGCGCCGTGCGGGCGCCGCGCCCCATGGGCCTGCACAGGTTCACCGCCCCACGGCCGCCGCGCGAGGAGCGCTGCGAACTGTGCGGGGCGCGGCTCACCGACGAACGTCACCGGCACCTGGTGGACATCGACAAGCGGGCCCTGGCATGCGCCTGCGGCCCGTGTGCGCAGCTCATGGACGGCTCGGGCGGCTCCCAGGGCCGTTTCCGGGCCGTCCCCGGCCGCTTCCTCGTCGATCCGGAGCACCGGATCGACGACCAGGCGTGGGAGTCGCTGCGGATCCCGGTCTCGGTGGCGTTCGTCTTCCGCAACTCCGCGCTCGACCGGCCCGTGGCGCTCTACCCGAGCCCCGCGGGCGCCACCGAGAGCGAGCTGGAGGAGACGTCCTGGCGCTCCGTCCTCGACGCCACCCGGCTCGCCGCCCTCCTCGAACCCGACGTGGAGGCCCTGCTGCTGCGCCGCCACGAGGGCCGCACGGAGTGCTTCCTCGTGCCCATCGACCTCTGCTACGAACTGGTGGGCCGCATGCGACTGCTCTGGCAGGGCTTCGACGGCGGCGCGGAGGCGCGCGCCGACCTCGACGCCCTCTTCACCCACGTGCGCGGCCGGGCCCGCGAGCCGCAGGGGAGCCGGACGTGACCGAGTTCTCCTTCAGCTGTACCGACGTCCGCGCCGACCCCTACGCGGCGGGTCCGACCCTCGTGTTCCGGCTGCGCATCACCGCCTCCGGCGGGACCCGCGTCCACGCCCTCGCGCTGCGCTGCCAGATCCGCATCGAACCCGCCCGGCGCGGCTACGACGACGCCGAGGCCGAGGCGCTCGGCGACCTGTTCGGCGAACGCTCCCGCTGGGGCAGCAGCCTCAACCCGGTCCAGTTCGCCCAGGTCTCCGTCATGGTGCCCGGCTTCACCGACGAGATCGAGACCGACCTCGTCGTGCCGTGCACCTACGACACCGACATCGCCGCGTCCCGCTACTTCCGCGCGCTCTCCGGTGGCGACGTGCCGCTGCTCCTGCTGTTCTCCGGCACCGCGTTCACCGGCGCCGGCGGCTTCCACGTCGAACCCGTGCCCTGGGACAAGGAGATCTCCCACCGGATGCCCGTGAAGGTCTGGCGGGAGATGATCGACCAGCACTTCCCCGGCTGCGGCTGGCTCCGGCTCCCCGCCGACACCATGGACGCCCTGCTCGCCTACCGGTCGAGGAACGCCCTCCCCTCCTGGCAGGCCACCGTCGAGACCCTGCTCGAAGCGGCGGGGGAGAGGACACGATGACCACCGTCGCCTTCACCCCCGGCACCGAGGCGCGGTTCGCCGTCGCCCGGCACGTCGCCGACGCCGTCCTCTTCGAGGGGTACGTGCTCTACCCGTACCGCGCGTCCGCCGCGAAGAACCGCCTCCGCTGGCAGTTCGGGGTCCTCGTGCCGCCGTCCTGGAGCGCGGCCGCCGAGGAGCACGACTTCCAGCACACCGAGTGCCTCATCGAGCCCAGGACCGGCGCCGAACTCGCCGTGGAGGTCCGCTTCCTGCGCGCCCAGCGCCGCACCGTCGAGGAGCTCCGCGCGGACGGGACGTTCGCCCCCACCGCCGAACTCCGGCTGGCCGACCGCGTCCTGGTGGCCTGGGACGAAGGCGTCGAGGAACGGGTCGCCCTCGTCGTCCCCGTCGGCGACCTGGCGGGCGACGGCACCACCCTGCCGTTCACCCGCCCCGCCGCAGAGGAGACCGAGGACGTCACCGACGCCGACGGACGCGTCCTCGGGCGGCTGGTACGCCGACGCGAGGAGATCAGCGGCACGCTGCGGATCTCGGCGACCGAACTCGACGGCCCGTACCGCGTCCAGCGGCTCTCGGTCACGGTGGAGAACACCAGTACCTGGACCGCGGAGCCGGCCGCGGACCGCCACGCGGCGCTGCCGTACTCGCTGGTCGCCACCCACACGCTGCTCCGCCTCGACGGCGGTTCGTTCCTCTCGATGACCGACCCGCCGGAGTGGGCGAAGGGCGCCGTCGCGGCCTGCCGCAACCTCCACACCTGGCCCGTTCTGGCCGGCGAACCAGGACGCGACGACCTGATGCTCTCCTCGCCGATCATCCTCGAGGACCACCCCGCCATCGCGCCCGAAAGCCCCGGAGCCCTCTACGACGCCACCGAGATCGACGAGATCCTCGCCCTGCGCACCGCCGCCCTCACCGACGAGGAGAAGCGCGAGGCCCGGGGGACGGACGCCCGCGCCGCGGCCGTGATCGAGCTGGCGGACACCATGCCGCCCGAGGTGCTCGAACGCCTCCACGGAGCGGTACGCAGCCTCCAAAGCGTCACCGGACCCAAGGAACCGGACGTCGACGTCCTGCGCCCTGACACCCCCTGGTGGGACCCCGGCGGCGACACCGGCGTCGATCCGGGACGCGACCACGTCCTCGTCGACGGACGCGCCGTCCGTGCGGGCAGCAGGGTCGTCCTGCGCCCGGGACTGCGCCGCAGCGACGCCCAGGACCTGTTCCTCGACGGGCGCAGCGCCCTGGTCGAGGCCGTCCTGCACGACGTCGACGGCGGGGTGCACATCGCCGTGACCGTCGAGGACGACCCGGGCGCCGACATCCGCCGCGAACAGGGCCGGTTCCTCTACTTCCAGCCCGACGAGGTCGACGTGCTGGAGGACGCGTGAACGGGCAGCCCGGGCCGGGCGCCGCCGGCACCCCCGCCGCCCCGGCGGCTCGCACGCTCGTGGCCGGGGTCGGCAACATCTTCCTCGGCGACGACGGCTTCGGGGTCGAGACCGTCCGACGGCTCACCCGGGAGGAACTTCCCCCGCACGTCGAGGTGGCCGACGTCGGCGTCCGCGGTGTCCACCTCGCGTACCAGCTCCTCGACGGCTGGGACACCCTCGTCCTCGTCGACGTCACCGCCCGCGGCGGCGCACCGGGGACGCTGTACCTGATCGACGCCTCGGACGCCGCCGGGCGGACCTCCGCCCAGGAGCCCGCACCGCTCGACGGCCACCGGATGACGCCCGACGCCGTCCTCGCCCTGCTCGACACCCTGTGCGCGGGAACCGGAGCCGCACCGCCGCGCCGGATCTTCGTCGTCGGCTGCGAACCCGCCGCCCTCGACGAAGGCATCGGGCTCACCCCGCAGGTCGCCGCCGCGGTGCCCGAGGCGGTGCGCATGGTGACCGAGCTGGTCCGCCAGGAAGCCGTCGTATGAACACCGAAACGGAGTACGCCATGTCCAAGAACGTCGTCGGCACCGCCGCCGCAGTCACCGCCGCCCTGGCCGCCGTGGCCGTCGTGGTGGTAGTCCTTCCCGACCTCCGGCGCTACCTGCGCATCAGCAGGATGTGACACCGGAACCCTGCACCGGCGGCGGGCCGGTGACTGACCGCGGCTGCACCGAACGGACGACACCGCCGTACGATCCCGGCGCGCCGGGCCGACCCCGCCGCCCGCCCGTCCTCTAATGGCGCCCGAGAGACACCCCCGCGTCCAGGACGGAGACCGATGCACGAGATGTCCGTGGCGGTCGCCGTCGTCGACCAGGTCGAGGCGGCGGCGCGGTCGCGCGGCGCCGTCGGTGTCAGCAGCATCCGACTGGACGTGGGCGAGCTGGCGGGTGTCGTCGGCGAGGCCCTCGCCTTCTGCTTCGAACTCGCCTGCGCCGGAACCGTCGTGGAGGGCGCCGAGCTGATCACCCGTACCGTCCCGGGCACGGCGCGCTGCGCACCGTGCGCCGAGGACTGGCCGGTCGGCATGCCGCCACAACTGCTCTGCCCCGGCTGTGGTGCCGCGGCCGACGAACTCGTCTCCGGCCGCGAACTCCGGATCAGGGAAGTCCGCTGGGCCGACCCCGGGACGGCCGGCGAACGACGCCCCCAACCGATCACCGAGGAGAGCTGAGCATGTGCCGAGCCGTCGATCTCCAGCGCGCCGTCCTCGCCAAGAACGAGGCCGCGGCACAGATCCTGCGCACCGAACTCACCGCCCGCGGCACCGCCGTCGTCAACCTGCTCTCCAGCCCCGGCAGCGGTAAGACCGCCCTGCTGGAGCGCGAACTGCGCCTCGCCGGCGAACGAGGCGTCAGCGCCGCCGCGCTCACCGCGGACCTGGCGACCGAGAACGACGCCCGGCGGCTGGCCCGGTCGGGAGCTCCGGTCAAGCAGGTGCTCACCGACGGCCTCTGCCATCTGGAGGCCGACATGGTCGCCCGGCACCTGCACGACTGGCTGCCCGAGACCACCCGGCTGCTGTTCGTCGAGAACGTCGGCAACCTCGTCTGCCCCGCCGGCTACGACCTGGGCGAGACCCTCCGGGTCGTCCTCGCCTCGGTCACCGAGGGGGAGGACAAGCCCCTGAAGTACCCGACGGCGTTCGGCCTCGCGCAGCTGGTGATCGTCACGAAGACGGACATGGCCGACGCCGCGGAGTTCGACGAGGCCGCCTTCCGCCGGAACGTGGAGCAGGTCAACCCCGGTGTCGAGGTCGTCCTCAGCTCCGTGCGCGACGGCCGGGGCGCCGGCGCCCTGCTGGACCGCGCGCTCGCGGCGGCCGAGGGGAACCGCGTCCACACCCCGGTGATGGCCCAGGCCGGCGCGTGACCACGGCACGGCCCGGAACCGCACCCGACACGGCCCCACGGCGCAGCCGGGTGGTCGTCCGCGGCGTCGTGCAGGGAGTCGGGTTCCGGCCCTTCGTCTACGCCCTCGCCACCGGGCTGCGCCTTTCCGGCCACGTCACCAACACGGCCGACGGCGTCGTCGCCGAGGTCGAGGGCGACCCGGCGGACGTGGCGGCCTTCTGCGCCCGCATCGCGCCGGACGCTCCGCCGCTGGCCCGGGTGGAGTCCGTGGAGACGGTGGAGGTGGCCGCGAGCGGTGGCAGCGGCTTCACGATCGTCCCCTCCCGCCAGGGCGGCGCCGTCCGCACGCTCGTCCCGCCGGACACCGCCACCTGCGCCGACTGCCTCACGGAGCTCGCGGACCCGGCCGACCGGCGGTACCTCCACCCGTTCATCACGTGCACCCACTGCGGGCCCCGGTTCACCATCGTCACGGGCATGCCCTACGACCGGGTCCACACCACCATGGCCGGCTTCCCGATGTGCCGGGACTGCGCCCGTGAGTACGCGGACCCGGCGGACCGCCGCTTCCACGCCCAACCCGTCGCCTGCCCGGCCTGCGGCCCCCGACTGCGACTGGTCACGCCCGGTGGAGCCGGGTCCCGTACCGGCTCCGGCCCCGTCGCCGAGGTCGGCTCCGGCCCCGTCGCCGACGCGCGTCGGATGCTCGCGGCGGGCGCGATCCTGGCCGTCAAGGGTCTCGGCGGCTACCACCTCGCCTGCGACGCCACCAACCCAGACGCCGTGGCCGAACTACGCCGCCGCAAGGCGCGCGGTGACAAACCGTTCGCGATGATGGCGGCCGACCTCGCCGACATCGAGCCCCTCGTCCACCTCGGTCCGCTCGAACGCGACCTCCTCACCGGGAGCGTGCGGCCCGTCGTCCTTCTGCGGCGCCGCGAGGACGCACGGCCGCGCCACGGGGCCGCACCGGCGGAGGCGGTGGCACCCGGCAGCCCGGACCTCGGCTTCATGCTCCCGTACACCCCCGTCCACCACCTGCTCCTCGGCCTGGGCGCAGCGGACGGGGAGCGACCGCGGCTGCTGGTCATGACCAGCGGCAACCTCTCGGGCGAACCCATCGTCACCGACGACGACGAGGCGCTCACCCGACTCGCCGGCCTGGCCGACGCCTGGCTGCTGCACGACCGCGCCATCCACGTGCCCTGCGACGACTCCGTCGTCCGCGTCTGCGACGGCGAACCGCTGACACTGCGGCGGTCGCGGGGGTACGCCCCGCTGCCCGTGACCCTGCCTGTCGATGTCGCTCCCGCGCTCGCCGTGGGAGGGGACCTGAAGAACGCGTTCTGTCTCGGCGAGGGACGTCAGGCATGGCTCTCCGCCCACATCGGCGACATGGACGACCTCGCGACGCAGCTCGCCCTCGCCTCCGCCGAGCGGCAGTTGGAGTCCATCACGGGCGTACGCCCCGGCCGAATCGCCGCCGACCGCCACCCCGCGTACCGGTCCGCTCGCTGGGCGCGCGGCCAGGCCGCCGGACGCCCCGTCGTACCCGTGCAGCACCACCACGCGCACGTCGCGGCGGCGATGGCCGAGAACGGCCTCGACGGTACGCGACCGGTCATCGGCGTGGCCTTCGACGGCACGGGCTACGGCCTGGACGGCGCGGTGTGGGGCGGCGAGTTCCTCGTGGCGGACTACGCCGGGTTCTCACGCTTCGCGCACCTGGCCTACGTTCCGCTCCCCGGTGGAGACGCGGCCGTACGTCGGCCCTACCGGATGGCCCTGGCCCATCTGCTGGCCGCGGGTTTGGCCGCCGACCCGGGGCTGCCGTGCACCCGAGCCTGTCCGCCCGGAGAGCTTTCCGTACTCATCCGGCAGTTGACGCGCGGGCTGAACTGCGTGCCCACGTCCAGCATGGGGCGCCTCTTCGACGCCGTCTCCTCCCTCGCGGGAATCTGCCACCACGCCGGCTACGAGGCCCAGGCCGCGATCGAGCTGGAAGCCGCGGCCCTGCGCGAGACCGCCGCCGCGGAGGACGGGCGCTACGTCTTCCGGTCGGGCCCCCGGCGGCCCGGTGAACCGCTCGCCGCCGACCCCGCGCCCCTGCTGGCGGCGGTGGTCGCGGACGTGCTCGGCGGCACCCCCGCCGCCGTGGTCGCGGCGCGGTTCCACCATGCCGTGGCGCGCTGGGTCCGTACGGTCTGCGCCGCCGCGCGGAGCGAGACCGGAGTGGAGACGGTCGCCCTGACCGGGGGAGTGTTCGCCAACGTGGTGCTCTCCTCCGCCTGTGCCCGGGGACTGCGGGAGGACGGCTTCACCGTGCTGCGCCACCGCCGGATCCCGCCGAACGACGGCGGGCTGGCCCTCGGCCAGCTCGTCGTGGCCGCCCGCACCACGGACCACGCGGCGGACGCGGACGCCATGGACGACTCGGGGGGCGCGGGCGTCACGGACCGACCTGCGGCCGTCCCCGGCACGCCACGACGAGAGCGACAGTGAGGAGACACCCATGTGCCTGGCGGTACCCGGAAAAGTGCTGGACGTAGAGGACCGGGACGGCACCCGGATGGCCACGGTCGACTTCGGCGGCGTGGTCAAGGAGGTGTGCCTGGAGTACCTGCCGGACCTGCAGCCCGGTGAGTACGCGATCGTCCACGTGGGGTTCGCCCTGCAGCGTCTGGACGAGGAGTCGGCCAGGAGGACGCTGGAGCTGTTCGAGACGCTCGGCATGCTCCAGGAGGAGTTCGGCGACCCGTGGGAGTCGGCCGCCGGAACGACGGTAGACGACGAGCGGCCGGCGCACGAGGGCGTGGCCGGAGAGGTGCGGCGGTGAAGTACATCGACGAGTTCCAGGACCCCGAGCTGGCCAGGAGGCTGCTCGACGAGATCCGCGCGACGGTGACGCGGCCCTGGGCGCTGATGGAGGTCTGCGGTGGTCAGACCCACACCATCATCCGGCACGGGATCGACCAACTGCTCCCTCCGGAGGTGGAGTTGATTCATGGTCCGGGCTGTCCGGTGTGCGTGACGCCGCTCGAGGTGATCGACAAGGCGCTGGAGATCGCGTCCCGGCCGGGCGTGATCTTCTGCTCGTTCGGGGACATGCTGCGGGTGCCCGGCACCGACCGCGACCTGTTCCAGGTCCGCGGGCAGGGCGGTGACGTCCGGGTCGTCTACTCGCCGCTCGACGCGCTGCGGATCGCCGAGCAGAACCCGGACCGCGAAGTGGTCTTCTTCGGCATCGGGTTCGAGACGACGGCTCCGCCCAACGCGATGACGGTCCATCAGGCGCGCAAGCTGGGCATCCGGAACTTCAGCCTGCTCGTCTCCCACGTCCGGGTGCCCCCGGCGATCGAGGCGATCATGAACTCCCCCGACTGCCGCGTCCAGGGCTTCCTCGCGGCGGGGCACGTGTGCAGCGTGATGGGCACGGCCGAGTACCCCGAACTCGCCGAACGCCACCGGGTGCCGATCGTCGTGACCGGCTTCGAGCCGCTGGACATCCTCGAAGGCGTACGGCGCACCGTCCGCCAGCTGGAGCGCGGGGAGCACACCGTCGAGAACGCCTATCCGCGGGCGGTGCTCGCGGAGGGCAACCCGGCCGCGCGGGCGATGCTGGACGACGTCTTCGAGGTCACGGACCGCGCGTGGCGCGGGATCGGGGTCATCCCGGACAGCGGCTGGAAGCTGTCGGAACGGTACCGGGCGTACGACGCCGAGCACCGGTTCTCCGTCGAGGGGATCACCACGCGCGAACCGGCCGAGTGCCGGAGCGGCGAGGTGCTTCAGGGGCTGCTCAAGCCCCACGAGTGCGAGGCGTTCGGTACGACCTGCACCCCGCGCTCCCCGCTGGGCGCCACGATGGTCTCCAGCGAGGGGGCGTGCGCCGCGTACTACCTCTACCGACGGCTCGACCTCGGCACCCCGGCACAGAAGTCTCCGGCACAGAAGTCCACCGCCGCTCTGGAGGGAAGTTCCGTTGTCTGAGCTGATGCGCGACACCGCTCCGGGCCAGGCGCCCGACCTGCTCGCCTGGACGTGTCCGGCCCCGCTGCGGGACCAGCCGCGTGTGGTGATGGGCCACGGCGGGGGAGGCGCCCTCTCCGCCGAACTGGTCGAGCAGATCTTCGCGCCCGCCTTCGGCGGACCCGCGCTCTCGGTCACCACCGACGCCGCGACCGTCGAACTCGGCGGCGCCCGGCTGGCGTTCTCCACCGACTCCTTCGTCGTGCGTCCGCTGTTCTTCCCCGGCGGCAGCATCGGCGACCTGGCCGTCAACGGCACGGTGAACGACCTCGCCATGAGCGGCGCCCGCGCGGCCTACCTGTCCTGCGGGTTCATCCTGGAGGAGGGCGTGGAGACCGACGTCGTGACCCGCGTCGCCCAGGCGCTCGGCGCGGCGGCGCGCACGGCGGGCGTGGAGGTGGTCACCGGGGACACCAAGGTGGTCGAGGCCGGCCACGGCGACGGCATCTACATCAACACCTCCGGCCTGGGTCTCATCCCTGCCGGGGTCGATCTCCGCCCGCAGCGCGTCGTACCCGGCGACGTGGTGATCGTCAGCGGCCCGATCGGCGTGCACGGCGTGGCGATCATGAGCGTACGCGAGGGCCTGGAGTTCGGGGTCGAGATCGAGAGCGACTGCGCCGCGCTCGGCGGCCTGGTGGAGGCGATGCTCGCGGTCACCCCGGACCTGCACGTGCTGCGTGACCCCACGCGCGGGGGGCTCGCCGCCTCGCTCAACGAGATCGCGGCCGCGTCGGGCACCGGAGTCGTCGTACGGGAGCGGGACGTCCCCGTCCCGGACCCCGTGGCGAGCGCGTGCGCGGTGCTCGGCCTCGATCCGATGTACGTGGCGAACGAGGGCAAGCTGGTGGCCTTCGTCCCGCGCGAGCACGCCGACGCCGTACTCGCCGCCATGCGCGCGCACCCGCTGGGCGCAGGGGCGGCCGTGATCGGGGAGGCCGTCGAGGCGCATCCCGGCATGGTCGTCGCCCGTACCGGCCTCGGTGGTACGCGTGTGGTGGACATGCCGCTCGGGGAGCAGCTGCCGCGGATCTGCTGAAGGTCAGCCGCGGGCGCGGCGGTGGCGCGAGGTGTCGAGGGTCCATGTGTGGGTGCAGTTCGGGCACTGCAGATGGACCCGAGGCCCCTTGTTGGAGATCAGGTAGCGCCAGTGCTCCGAGCAGTTGCGGCGCTCGCCACAGGGCGCGCAGTCGCGCGCGTCGTCGCATCCGGGGCAGGCGACCCAGGCGCGGCGGGCCCGGTCGGCGTGGGGATCAATCGGAAGACGCACGACCCGGCTCCTCTCCCGGCAGCACACCCTCCGACACGAGCATGGCGTGGATCCGCTGCTGCTCCTCGTCCAGACCGGAGTAGAGCAGGGCGTACGCGGCCTGCTCCTCCCGCAGCACGGCCACGGGGTCCCAGTCGGGTCCCAGCGCCGCCACGACCTCGGCCCGGCGGCGGGCCTCCTCAAGGGTGAGGTCGATGGTGAAGGTGACGTGGTCGGGATCGGTGTCGTGGCTCATGGGAGGTGCTTTCGACGGCGCTCTCGGAGGAAATCCGAAAATCGGACAGGTTCTGCCACGTGTATCAGAGGGGTCACGGGGTGCGGAAGGGGCGGGTCGCGCGGTGAGACGCGGTCGGGAGGCGCGAACCGGTACCCCGAATCCGGCTGACGAGGCGCCTGACGGCGCAGATCAGAGGGCGCCGACCCCGGAGGTGTGGCGGCGGCGCATGTCCCCGCATCCCGGTGGTGTGTCGCATCTCATGCGAAACCGGCCCCCCGGGTCATGGTGGCGGGCCTCCTCCGGGCCGCCCTGCGGGTCATCTCGCGGATACCTGAATTCCGCCGATTCGGGCACAAGATCGTTGTAGTGTCCGCGCCATGACTACGGACACCGCCGACGCGGAATGCCTCGCCCTCACCCGCACACTGCGCCGCCGGGGCGCGATCGTCCTCGCTGTCTTCGCCCTGGTCTGGGCGCTCGCCGGCGGCTCGGGCATAACGGCGGCACCGGTGTCGGTCGCGGTCGGCGTCGTCGCCGCCCTCGTGACGGCCGGCGCGGTCGTGCTCGCGTTCCGGGGCACGGCGGGCCCCGTGACGAGACCGGTGCGGCTGCCGGAGAAGTGGAACCGGGGGGTCGGCATGGTCAACATGGCCGAGCTGGTGGCGATCTTCGTAGCGATCGCCGCGTCGAACGCCTCGGGTCACCCGGAGTTCATCCCCGTCGGCATCTGCCTCGTCGTGGGCCTGCACTTCTTCCCGCTGGCCCGGCTCTTCGACCAGGGGCAGTACAAGTGGACCGCGATCTTCCTGACGGCGGTCGCGCTGGTGGGGCTCGCGGTCCTGGCGGCCGGAACCACGGCGGAGACGATCCGCACGGTGGTGGGTCTGGGGGCGGCGGTCGTCCTGTGGGCCTCGTCCTTCCACGTGGCCCTGCGAGGCTGACGCCCAGGCCCGTTCGGCGCAAGCCGCGGCCGTGTTCGCGTCGTACGGGCCACCGGCAGGGCAGCGTAGCCGTCGAGTCCGTCGAGGCGAACGAGGGAAGGTGGCTCCGACCGTGCAGCCGAGCGAGATCGCCGACGTCCTGAACCGTCCGCTGAGCCAGGAGCTCCTGGCCCGCGACCTGACCCGGCTGGCATACGTGGGCACGGACGACGCGCCCCGGGTCGTCCCGATCGGCTTCACGTGGAACGGCACGGAAGTCGTGATGTGCACGGCGACGAACGCCCCGAAGATCGCCGCCCTGCGCCGCAGGCCCTCGGTCGCCCTGACGATCGACACCGAGGTCCACCCGCCGAAGATCCTGCTGCTCCGCGGCGAGGCGGAGCTGGACGTGGTCGACGGCATCCCGGACGAGTTCTTCCGGTCGAGCGGCAGCTACGAGATGACCCCCGAGCAGCGGGCGGAGTGGGAGACCGAGGTCCGATCGCTCTACGACGGCATGGTCCGGATCGTGGTGACCCCGACATGGGCGAAGCTGATCGACTTCGAGACGACGCTGCCGAGCGCGGTCGAGGAACTGGTGCGGCAGCGCGAGGAACGCAGGCGCGCCTGACACCGCGGTCCGCCCGCCTGGCGCGAGGCGGCTTCGCCGGCTCCCACCGGTGCCCCCGCCCGACCTCACCGCCCGCCGCACGCTCTGACGGTCGAGCGCGTGGTGATGGCGTCGCCCGAGGCGGTGTGTCAGGCGTGGACCGAGGAGTTCGACGCGTGGTTCGCCGAACGCCGTTCACCAGCAGTTGGCGCACGTCCGCTCTCGGGGCGCGGCAGAGGCCGCCGGGTTGACCCCGACGGCCTCCGTCCAGCGCCGCATCAGGCGGTGCAGCCCATAGTCGAGCGGCTGCCGACATCAGCTACTCGACGACGCCCTCCCAGGGGTCCCGGCCCGACTCCCTGATCCGCGTCGCCTCGCGGCGCGTCAGGAACAGCGGGGTGGGGACTCCCCACATGGCCGTTGAGGAAAGCGGGTTCTGCGGGAACTCGGCCCGGAAGACACGGGTCAGGAATTCCACCATTCCGCATTCGTACAGCTGCCAGGCGTCCTCGAGTCGTCTGTACACGACGACTGGCCATTCGTCCGGATCGTCCTCCGTGCGCATCCAGCAGAGCAGATCCGCCGTACCGTCCATCGCCCAGGCCAGAATCCGATCCGGCTCGGCCTCTACGTCCGGAATCCCCTCCAACTCCTCCCATAGCTCCTGCGCCACGGATGTCTCGTCAGCCATGCGGCCCGAGCCGTCCGGGGACGGCTGGAGTACCGCGAGGAAGTTCTCGATGGACCCGGCTCCGTAGTGCTTCACGAACTCCTTGTAGTCCGTGGGAAACGGAGATCCCCACACCTTCTCCGTTGCGTCCCAGTCGATCACCGAACCAGCTCCGACATGCGGAGGCATCAGCGAAAGCAGTACATCGATCGACACTCTGAACTCCTCCACTATTTCGTGTTTCCCGTCGGTACGGGGTTGCCGTCCGCGTCCGTTTGTCGGCCCAGATTGTACTGAGTCGAGGGTTTGAACTCGTTCTCGACAACAGCATCTTCGAAGAGCTTGGTCCGAACTCCGTTATGCCATGTAGTGACGTCAATCCTGTACTCGTACGGGACGGTTCGAGGGCCGTCGTACTTGGGCGTCACCTTGTACTCGACGACCACCCCGGTCTTCTGTGCCTCCTTCTTCACTATCGCCTCGTAGTAGCGCATGGGCCTGTCATTCCGGTGAATGCTTCCCTTCGTGTAGTAGGCGTTCGCCGGCCGAGCGCACGCCGACAGGTTTTTCGGCTCGGCGCCGTCCCCGCCCAGCGTGCCTGCGAAGAGGTGACAGGCATTGATGTCGCCCGACCGGTCGAAGCCGTGGGACTCGACGAAATCCTGAGCCCAGAGGTACCCCTTCGTCAGGTGCCGCTTGGCTTCGCTGCCCTGCTGCAGCCTGCTCTTGTCGAGGCAGGCGGTGATCCCCGTCGGGCGGTTGCCGTTGTCGCTGTCGAGGGTTCCGTAGTCGATCCTCTGCTGACCCCTGGTTTTGCAGTCACGAGGGTCGTCCTGCTGGCCACCGGCCCCCGGCCCCGGGTCGGTACCCGTTGCGCCGTGCGTGTCCGGGATCAGGTCCGGGGCGAAAGGCTCCGCGGCGCCCAGCATCGCGAGGAGGTTCGCGGTGCTGACGACCATGTCGACGGCCTTGGCGGCGGTCCAGAGGGCCTGGGCCGGGTTCCAGTCGGGCTTGGGGATGTGCTTCGGGACCGGGATCGGGTTGTTGCCCGCGTAGGGGTTCTGCGGTTCCCTCGGCTGCGGGGGTGTGGTCGGCTTCGGGCGCGTCAGCGTGGACGTGCCTCCGCCGCGCCCGCCGCCCGTGTAGTTCTTGCCGCCGCCCTTACTGCCGCCTCCGCCGCCTCCGCCGCCTCCGCCTCCGCCGCCCTTGCACTTGGCCTGCCACGGCTTGAGCATGCAGTCGTTGCGCGGGTTCGGCGGCGGGTCCGGCGGGTACCAGCACGATGCGACGCCGTTGCCGCACTTGGACGTGTCGCCGAGGCTGTCGTGCCCGGAGTACCAGGTCTCCCAGCCGACACACGTGGGAGTGTGAAGCCGCTTGAGGAACCCCCACACGGACTTGACCTTGCGCCGGGGGTCGAAGCAGTCCAGGATGTCGTGGCCCGAAGGGTCGATCCCGTTCGTCGGGGCGGCGTTGGCGTAGGTGTAGCGGTTCGCCTGGACCGAGGGATCCGGGGCGAGTTGCCAGGTGTCGCGGCTGGTGAAGCCACCCGTGCCCGGCTGGTACCAGCGCGCGGCCATGTTGACCTCGCCCGTGGACGAGTCCGTCCAGCCCGACTGGTAGCCGAGCGACGGCGTGGTGCCGTTGCTCGCGGTCACCTTGCCGGAGGCGTCGTACGCGCGGGACGAGGTGACCGTGGTGCCGTCCGGGGACAGGCTGGCGACCAGGTCCGTGTGGCCGTCGGTGACGGCCAGGCGCGCCGAGTCCGCGGTCCCGGTCGTGGCGCTGGCGAGCAGCGTTCCGCCGGGGGTGCGGCTGTAGGTGGACGTGCCGTCCTTGACCAGGTTGTTGGAGCCGCCGTCGTAGGCGAAGGCGGCGCCGTTGTGGGTCATGACCCGGTCGAGCGAGTCGTACGTGAAGGTGCTCGTGCCGTTCGACACGGTGCGCTCGAAAGCGTCCGAGTTGATCGTGCGAGCCGGTCCTGCCGTGTCCGTGATGCCCTTGACCGTGCCGCGTGCGGAGTAGTCGAAGGTCTGCGTGCCCCAGGTCTGGACCCGGTTGCGGGAGTCGTAGGTGGCTGTGACGTCACCCTTCTTGGTCAGGTTGCCGGCCTTGTCCCACTCGTAGCCGGTGGTGATGCCTCCGCTCGTCTCGGACGTCATGCGGCCGGCGAGGTCGTACGCGAACGTCTCCGCGCCCGCCCCGGCCGTCCCCGACGCGGTCTTCTTGACCAGCCGGTTGTCGAGGTCGTACTCGTAGGCAGTGCCCTGGACCGCCACACCCGTGCCGGTCTTCTTGACGCTGTCGTCCTTGAGCCGGCCCAGAGAGTCGTACGTGTACGAGCGCTTCGCGCCGACCGTCCAGCTTCCTCCGGCCGCGGGGCGTGCGTACTCCAGCACGGTCGGTCGCCCGGCCGCGTCGTAGTCGCTGCGCACCTGCGTACCGGTGAGCGGGTCGGTCGTGGTGTCGAGACGCCCGGCCTGGTCGTAGGCGAACGCCGTCGCACCTGCCGCGTCCGTGCGGGACGTCATCTTGCCGTCCGCGTCGTACGCGTAGGACGCGGTGCCGCCCGGACCGTCCGTGGACAGGAGCTGGCCGCGGTCGTTGTAGGTGTAGGTGTTGTTCGCGAGGACCCCGTCGCCGCCCGCTCCGGTCATACGGCCGGCGAGGTCGTACGACAGAGAACGCGGACGGGTGGCGACCGCGGTGCCGGAACCGGTCTCGGCCGTCATCCTGCCGAGCGCGTCGTACGTCTTCTGACGCTTGACGTTGCCCGGCAGAAGTTCGGTGACGAGCTGACCGGCCGCGTCGTAGACGTTCGTCCAGGTGCGGACGTCGGCGTTCCAGTGCAGCGTGGTCGCCGGCTCGATCGTGGACTCGGGCAGGCCCCACGTGTTGAACGTGTAGTACGTGGTCTTGCCACGGCCGTCGGTCAGGCGCGTGCGGTTGCCCGCCGCGTCGTAGCCGAAGGTCGTCGTGATCGAGTCGGTCGCGGTGACGGGTTCGACCTGCTTGGTCGTCCGGCCGAGGGCGTCGTACGTGTACGTGCGGCGCGCGCCGCCGGCGGAGACCGACGCGGTGACGTTGCCGTCGGCGTCGTACTCGGTCGAGACGGAGCGCAGCGGTGTGGTGCCGGTGCCGTAGTCCGTCTCGGACGTCGGCCTGCCCATGAGGTCGTAGACCGTGGCCGAGGTATGGCCGGTCGGGTCCTTGCTCTCCGTCTGACGGCCGAGGCCGTCGTAGACCGCACTGCTGACGCCGCCGGCGGGGTCGGTGACCGTCAGGGTCTGGCCGGCCTTGTCATAGGTCGCGGTGGTGACCCGCCCGCCGGGCGTGGTCGACGTCCGCTGGTTGCCCGCGTCGTCCCAGGTGAAGCGGGATACGAGATTCTGGAGCGTCGGCCTGCGTTCCACCGTGGTGGCGGTGAGCTTGCGGCCCAGTTCGTCGTAGGTGGACTCGGTGCGTGCTCCCGTCTGATCGGTCGCGGAGAGCGGCAGACCGGTCGGTGTCCAGGTGTAGGTGGAGACGCCGCCGCCGGACAGGGACGTGGCGGCGCCGTTGAGGCCGGTGGCGCCTGGAGCCTGAAGGCCCTGCGCGCCGGCGGCAGCCGGGTCCGTCGAACGGACCAGGTTGCCCAACTGGTCGTAGGCGTAGGAGCGGACACGGCCGAGCGGGTCGGTGCTGGACGCGACGTTGCCGAGCCTGTCGTACGTCGTGCGAGAGACCGCGGTGATGGCCGTGGTCGCGCCCGGCGGCGTGTAGCCGGGCAGCGTGAGCGCGACGGTCCGGCCCAGTTTGTCGGTCTCCGTACGGGTCACGAGGCCGCGTGCATCACGCGACTCGGTGACCTCTCCGAAGGTGTTGTAGCCGGTGAGGGTTTTGGGCGTCACGGCCACGGCCGCACCGCCGTTCTCCTCGGCCTGCACCTGCGGCGCGGTCGTCTCGACCAGGCGGCCCAGCGCGTCGAACCGCCCGGAGCTGATCTTTCCACCGGGACTGGTCCGGGTCAGCGGGAGGCCCCGCTGGTCGAAGGTGGCGGAATCGGTACGGGTCGTGGTGCCGTCGGTGACGGTCGTCCTCGTCGGGTTGCCCACCGCGTCGTACTCGGTGGTCGAGGTCAGCTTCTTGCCGCTGCCGTCGATGGACCGGCTCTGTTCGGTGAGCCGGTCCTCGGCGTCGTAGGCGTAGGTGGAGACCTGGTTCAGACCGTCGGGGTCGAACGCCGAACGGGTCGTGCGGCCCAGCGCGTCGATCGTGTTCACGGTCGTGCGGCCGCCGCTCGCGGTGGCCGACACCGCGTTTCCCGCGCCGTCGTAGACCGTCGACCCGAGAAGGACATCCTTCTTGGAGCCGTCGGACTGGGTGACCTGCTTCGCCGTCGTCGTGGCCTGGAGGCCGTCGTCGTAGTAGGTGAAGGCGGTCGTGGCGCCCATCGCGTCCGTCGTCGAGGCCAGTCGGCCGGCTGGATCGTACGCCTTCGAACCGAGCACCAGGTCGCGGACCTGGCCGGAAGGGTCTCCGGTCCAGTTCTTCAGGACCGACTCGGCCAGCTGGCCGCGCTTGGTGTACGCGTGGGTGATGACGTTCCCCTCGGGGTCCGTCTCACTGATCACACGGCCCAGGGCATCGTGGGCATACGTCGACTCGTTGCCGGCCGCGTCCGTCACGCTGTCGTTGAGGCCCCGCGTGTTGTAGCGATAGGTCGTGGTCCGGCTGGTGTCGCCGCCGGTGGTGTCCTCCGTGGATTCCGTGAGCAGGTTGCCGTCCGCGTCGTACGTACGGCTGATCCTGGCGGTGTGGGTGACTCCGGTGATCTCGTTCTTGACGCCCGGGCCGGTCTCCGCGGTGACGCGGGACATCTCGTTGTAGGCGTAGGTGGTGGTGACACCGGCGGGGGTGGCGTCGGAGACCTGGGTCTGGGTCAGCTTCCGGCCGATGCCGTCGTACGTGTATGTGGTCACCAGGCCGGAGGGCACCGTGGTCCTGGCCAGGTCACCGCTCGCGAAGTACGCGTAGGAGACCGTGGCACCGCCGGTGCTCTTCTTCGAGGCGACCAGTCCGGCCGGCGTCGTTCCGCCGCCCACCGCGGGCTCGGTGCCCGTGGTGTACGTGGTCGACGTGGTGCGGCCGTCGGCCGACGTGACCGTGTCGGTCATGCCGAGCGCCGTGTACGAGGTCGTCGTCCGGTAGCGGTTGTCCGCCGGGCCGGTGGAACGGCCGTCGCGGAGCGCGATCTGCTTGCCGTTGCGCAGGTCCAGCTTGTCCGCGGGGTTGTCGTAGTACTCCGCGAAGGACGTCCAGCAGGAGTTCGCGTCCCGGCAGGTCGTGGTCGAGACGGTGTTGCCGTGCTCGTCGTGACCCGTGACGGTGGAGTGACCGTTGGGGTCGGTGACCGTGTGCAGGAAGCCGCCGGTGTCGTACGCGTACGTGGTGACACCGCCGTCCGCGTTCGTCGAGGCCGTGCGGCGCTGGCCGCGGACCGCGTCGAAGGTACTGCTGGTCTTCGCGCCCGTCGGATCGGTGACCGTCACCGTCGCGGTCAGCGCGGAGCCGCTCGCCTCGCTGCGGGCCCTGTAGTGGTCGGCCACCTGTCCGGCGGTGAGCGGACGGTGGTAGACGGCGACCTCGTCGATCGCGCCGGTGAAGTAGCTGACCGCGCCCGGACCGGCCGGCCAGAACGTGGAGAATCCGGCGCCGATGTAGGTGCGCTTGCTCGCCTGGTGGTCGACCGGGCTGTTCGTGACCTGCCCGATCTGGCTGCCGTCCAGGTACAGCGTCTGGGTGCTGCCCTGGGCGGTGATCACGGCGTGGTGCCACTCGCCGTCCGTCACCGTGTCCGGCGAGACGTTCGAGGCGTTGACGCCTCTCGTGTAGTACTGGCCGTGGAGCTTGCCGTCGGTGCCGACGTACAGAACGGGTGTGTACGTGCCGGCCGACGGGCCGGGCATGGGGACTTCCTGGTCGCTGTAGAGCACACCCGGCTTGGTGGTCTTGAACCAGAGTTCGACGGACAGGTCAGTGGTCGACATGCCGATCGGGGGGAGTTCGGCGTAGCCGTCCCCCGCGAACTCGGCCGCCGGCCGGTCGCCGACGCCGAAAGCGCCGGTGGCGCCCAGGGCGGCCTTGGTGTAGCTGCCGGCGCCGCCGTTGACGGCGACCTTGTTGACGACGACGCTGCCGCCGGTCTCGTCCAACGGCCAGTACCCGGCGGGAGCGTCGGCCATGACCGCGCCCCGGTACTGCTCGCTGTTGCCGGCCACCAGACGGTTGCGGGCCTTGAAGTGGTCCGCGACGGTCTGGCCGTCCAGCTCCTTGGTGTAGAAGGCGGCTTCGTCGAGCTGACCGTCGAAGAAGCGGGTCGCGCGTCCCTGCCCGTCCCACTCCTCACTGGAGTAGCCGGCTCCGAGGTAGGCGTGGACCAGGGTCTCCGGCTTCACCACCCCCGACTTGGAGCCGATCTTGACACCGTCGAGGTAGAGCGACTGGCCCGTGGAACCACCGGTGATGACGACGTGGTGCCACCTGTTGTCGGTGACCTTCACCCCGCCCATGACCGGCCAGCCCGCCGACGGGCCGTCCCACAGGTGACCGCGGAGCTTGCCCTCCCCGTCGACGAGCAGGCTCGCGTTCCACATCGTCGGGGTGGTACCGAGCTCGGCGTTCTGCAGGCCGAGCAGGACACCACTGGGCTTGTCCGTCCGGAACCACATCTCTACGGAGAGCGCGGTGGCGTCGCTGATCGACTCGGAGGGCACCTCGACGGCACCCTTGGACCCGTCGAGCGTGATCGCGCCGTCGTCGCCGTCGAGGAACGCCCCGACGCCGCCGAGGGCGACACCCTCGCGGTAGGAACCGTTTCCGCCGCCGGACACCTCGTCCGCGGCGGATGCGCCGCCACTGTCGCCGAAGCGCCAGTAGTTGACCGGACCGGAGCCACGCACAGCGTCGCTGTAGGCCTGCGAGCCGGATGCGTAGCGGGGCTCGGAGATCTGCCAGACGCCGCCGTTGTCGTCGGTCACCTTGGTCGCGCGACCGGTGTCACCGTCGTACTCGACCTGTGCGCTCACCCGGCCCGACGGCAGCGTGGACCTGGTCAGCTTCGACGCACCCGTACGGGCCTCGAAGCGAGCCCGGATCGCCCCGGCGTCCAGCGCCCGGTGGTAGACCGCTACCTCGTCCATGGAACCGGTGAAGCGGCGCACGCCTTCGGTGCCGCCGTCCCAGCTCGCGTTGGAGTATCCGGCACCGAGGTAGGTGAAGGTCTTGCCGTGGTGGGCGACCACGCCGGGAATCGAGCCCAGACGCGTGCCGTCGAGGTAGAGGACCTGCTCGGTGCTCGAGCTGGTCAGGACGGCATGGTGCCACGCGTTGTCCGTGACCGTGCCGGGAGAGGTGACCGGCGTGGTCCCCATGTCCCTGCGCTCCAAGCCGCCGTGCAGCTTTCCCGCCTGGTCGATGCCCAGGACCGGGTTCCACCGGTTCGGCCGGCCCTCGGACAGCTGCTTGTCCTGGAAGCCGACGAGCGTCCCCGGCTTGTCCGTCTTGAACCACAGCTCGACGGACAGGACGGTCGAGCCGGACAGAGCGGTCCCCGGCAGCTCCACCGACGAGGTGGTGCCGTTGAACGAGACCGCCTTGTTCCCGGTCCCTCCCAGAGCGCCCGACGACCCGAGGGTGATGTCGCGGTAGTGACCGGCGTTCATGCCCGTGCGGGAGACCGCCTCACTGGCCGCCGACTCGCCCTCGGCCTCGTTCAGCCGCCAGTAGCCGACCGGGTTGGCGTCCTGCACCATGCCCCGGTAGTGCGACCCGGCCGTGTACTCGTACGTGGAGCACGTGGTGGTCGACGCCGGCGGGCAGACCTTCACCAGCCGGTCACCGTCGTAGGTGTACGACCAGCGGAGCGCGGGAGCGACCGGGCCGACCGCGTCCGTGGACACCGAGGCGACGTGCCCGCCCGCCCAGGTGAAGGAGAGCGCGCGCTTCGACAGCGCGTCCGTGGCCTTGGTCAGCTTGCCTGCGGTGTAGGTGAGGAGCTGCTCACGGCCGTGGCCGTCCCTGACCTTGGTGAGCAGGCCGGCGGCGTCGAAGGTGTGGAGCGTGGCGGCGGCGTCCCGCAGCGTCCAGCCTCCGCCGGCGACGGCGGTGAGCACGTCCACGGAGCCGGACGGCGCGCTGTACGTGCCGTCGTCGTTGCGTCCGAAACGGACCTGGCTGCCGCTGTCGAGCGTGATGACGACACTGCCGTCGGGCTCGGCGACGGCCCGCATGTCCCAGCGGGTCGCCCAGCCGGTGCCGAAGGCGTTGCTCTGGCGCGGGTCCTGCGAGTTGTAGGTACGGGTGACAGACAGCTCGGGTCCGACCGTCGGGACGGCCGCGTCCGTGGCGGCGGTGGCGTAGTTTCCGGCCCGCTCGCCGAACGTGCGGCCGCTGTCGGCACCGCCCAGGTGAGAGGTGATGACGGGCTGCGGGACCTGCGTGGTCAGGATCGAGGGCGCGGTCCGGGACGACTGGTCCTTGCCGTCGTTGGCGTACGCGTACCAGGCGTACGTCTTCGCCCAGCTCAGCCAGCCGGGCGGTACGGTCCAGCTCTCGGAAGCGGCGTGCGTGTTGCCGCGGCAGTTCTTGCGGGTGTCCTTGCCGTCGACCTCGCAGACCTCGAACTGGTAGGTCAGCGCGCCCGGGGACCTGTCCCGGTCGGTGGCGGTGGCCCACAGGGTCGGGGTGAGAGTGTCGACGACGGTGCCGCTCGGCGGAGCCGCAGCGGTGATGTACGGCGGGGCGTTGACCGCGTCGAAGCGTACGGTCGGCCCCGGGACTCCGTCGTCCACGAAGCTGCGGACGCCGTATTCGTCCATGGTCCACTGGATCGTGTACGTGCCGGGCGTCAGCGGGGCGATCGTCGCGTCGACGGTGGCCGAACCGCCGGGCGCCACATCGTGGGGCATGGGCGTCCACCGGATCTTGCTCCAGTAGTCGCCGCCGACCTTGTTGCCGTTGGCGTCGAACAGGTCGTACCGCAGCTTGAAGTTGCTGTTGACGCCCCAGGTCTGCTGGCCCCCGTTGGTGACGGTGACCTTGAACTTGCCGTCGGTCGTGGCCGTCGGGGGCTGGACGAAGCCGCCCAGGCCGTAGGTGGCGCCGTACTTCGACCAGGTGACGTCGAGGCTGGGCTTGCCGCCGGAGAAGTTGTCGGAGGCGAACTTCTTCCAGGTCCTGGAGTCGTCCGTGGCCGCCTTCACGGCCAGGCCGTAGTTGGGCTTCCGTCCGTGCGTCCAGTCGTCGACCAGGCGACGGCCCGACTCGCCGAGCGGGATCGACTCCCATGTCGCGGCCCCGCAGGGCCAGCTCGTCGAGCCCTCGGGGCGCCATGCGTGCGCGAAGGACTTGGAGCCCAGAGCGCCGCCGGTCGCCGGACCGGGGTAGGTGCTGGTGCTGCTCTCGGACCAGTTGGAGGTGACCTCGTGGACCGTCACCGGCCGCGCGGTGCACGAGTACGAGAACGTGTTCAGGAGGCTCAGGTTCGCGTTGATGACGAACGCGTTCCTGAGGGTGGTGTCCAGGCCGTTGAACTTCAGGAAGGAGGCTGCCTTGTGGCCGCCGTTGTCGTACGTGCCGACCTTGAGCTCGGTGGCGCTCGAGAAGTTCTGGTTGAACGGCGACTCGACGTGTGTGCCGGAGGCCGCCTGGAGGCCGTCCACCGAGGGATCGACCTTCACGGGGAAGACCCGCTCGGGCGCCGAAAGCCACGCGCGGTCGAGCTTCACGACAAGGACCTGTCGGGAGCCCTCCCGCACGAGGCCGTAGGTGACGCCGGAGGAGATGGCTCCCTCGTCGGAGTTCGGCGCCTTCTTCGAGTCCTCCATCCAGCCGGCCGGCATCCAGCCCTTCTGCCGGCCCGCGCCGTCGTTGAAGACGACGCCGCCGTGCCCGTCGAGCTTCGCCGTCAGCCCCTTCAGGGCCAGCGGAAAGCGCCATTCGGTCGGCGCGCCCTTGTCCTTGAGGATCAGTGTCTCCTTCACGGAGTCACTGCCGGCGATCAGCTCCACGTCCGTCGAGTGGCGGACCTCCGGATACGTGATCACACTGCCGTCGACCCGGCCCTGCGAGCGGGCCGCGCCCTCGATCGAGTAGCCGATCGAGGTGGTGTCGTCGACACCGAGGCGCAGGAACGATTCTGCGTCGGCGAATTCGGAGAACTGGACCTTGTCCTCGGTGGACCGGGTCTGCCAGCCGGACGCCGCGGTGCTCCCGGTGCGCGAGCTCTCCGGCGCCTTCGCGAGGCGCGTGTCGATCGCCTTCCATGTGCCGTCGGGCGCACGGAAGTTGACCTTCTCGTCGAAGAACCGGGTCGTGAAGGTGCCGTCCTTGTTCAGGAAGGTGCGACCGCGCTCGGTCCGCTTGCCCGTGACCTCGGAACTGGTCTTGGAGTCGAACCCCTTGGGGACGGCCCGTTGAGGCGCCGGCACCGTGCGGTACGGGATCGCACCGGCCTGCTCGGGGCCGTTGCCCAGCTTCAGGCTGCTCGTACCGGTGTCCGGCGGTAGCTCGCCGGGTGCCCGCAGCGGACCGCCGCGTCCGCCGGCCGCGGCCGCGTCGGTGGCGTCGCCGGAAGCGTTGTGCCCCCGGCCTCGGGCCGAACCCCAACCCTGCTCGGGTCTTTCTCCAGCGGTCGGCCCGGGTCTGGCCCCGGACCAGTGGCCGGCTGCCATGGCAGCCTGCTCCGTGCCCGCGAGCACGGTCATGGTGATCGCCATGGATATGACGAATGGACGGGTGATACCCACCGTGTATGCCCCCACAAAGTTGATCAGTCGGGGCAGTCCTATAGGGACTCACAGCAGACTCACAAACTTCGTCCGGAACCTTCACCGAACCGCGACTGACCTGCGAGGATGTCATATCGCCCATGCGGTGACGTACCTGCCGAATTCTGCACCGTACGGCTCGGCGCTGTGGTGGACATCACGCCCATCGCCAGCTTGCGGGGAGCGAGTTCGGGCCAGACTTTTTCGGCGGGTCGGGCCGTACGGGAGCACAGGTGGGTGGGTCATGGGTGGGCGGGTCACGGCTGTGAGCCGGAATGGGACGTATGCGTTCAGCAAGCCGAACCGGGAGTCCGTCACGCTGGTGGCCGGGCTCGGGGTCGAGGGGGACGTGCACGCCGGCGAGACCATCCGGCATCAGTTCCGCATGACGTACGAGCCGGACCTGCCCAACCTGCGCCAGGTCCATCTGATGCACGAGGAGCTCTTCGACGAGCTCGCCCTCAAGGGTTTCGACGTCTCGGCCGGGCAGCTCGGGGAGAACGTCACCACGCGGGGCGTGGACCTGTTGGGTCTGCCCACCGGCGCCCTGCTTCACCTCGGAGAGCTGGCGGTGGTCGAGGTGACGGGCCTGCGCAACCCGTGCGCGAAGATCAACGACTTCCGGAAGGGCCTGCTCGCCGAGGTCTTCGAGCTGGACGCCGTGTCGGGAGAGTTCACCTTCAAGTCCGGCGTCATGGGTGTCGTCCGCCATGGTGGCCCGGTCCGCCCGCACGACCGCGTCGAGGTCGAACTCCCGCCCGGCCCGCACCGTCCCCTCGAGCGCGTCTAGGTCCGCGTCCACGTCCGCGTCGGGGCGGCGTGGTCGACGCGCCGCCCCCGCCGGGTCAGGCCTCGCAGCCGATCGCGGCGTCCGTGCCCGCCTCGCCGTCGCAGCCGTCCGTGCCCGCGCCGCCGTTGCCCCGGGCCCGTCACGTTTTCATCCGATCGGATTTTCGCCGGATGTCGTGGAGGTGGCGATGCCCCTGGCCGGCCGCCCGGACAGGGGCGGCCGGCCAGGGGCATCAGGGTCCGGGCCGATCAGGCGAGGTCGAACCGGTCGAGGTTCATCACCTTGTCCCACGCCGCCACGAAGTCGCGTACGAACTTCTCGCTCGCGTCCTCGGAGGCGTACACCTCCGAGATCGCGCGGAGCTGGGAGTGCGAACCGAAGACGAGGTCGACGGCGGTCGCGGTCCACTTGACGTCGCCCGTGGCGCGGTCCCGCCCCTCGAAGACGTTCTCCGTCGAGGCCGACGGCTTCCACTCCGTGTCCATGTCGAGCAGATTCACGAAGAAGTCGTTCGTCAACGCCTCCGGCCTGTCCGTGAACACACCGTGCCCGGACTGCTTGAAGCCGGTGTTCAGGGCCCGCATGCCGCCGGTCAGCACCGTCATCTCCGGAGCGGTCAGCGTCAGCAGGTTGGCGCGGTCCAGCATCAGGGTCTCCGGCGACAACTTCTCACCGGCCCGCAGGTAGTTGCGGAACCCGTCCGCCCTCGGTTCGAGCACGGAGAACGACTCCACGTCCGTCTGCTCCTGCGAGGCGTCCGTCCGCCCCGGAGCGAACGGCACCGTCACGTCGTGCCCCGCGTTCTTCGCGGCCCGTTCGACGGCCGCGCAGCCGCCCAGGACGATCAGGTCGGCGAGCGAGACCTTCTTGCCGCCGGACTGCGCGCCGTTGAAGTCCTGCTGGATCTGTTCGAGGCCGCGTACCACCTCGGCCACCTCGGGCAGGTCGTTGACCTCCCAGTCCTTCTGCGGCGCGAGCCGGAGCCGCGCCCCGTTCGCCCCACCGCGCTTGTCGGTGCCGCGGAAGCTCGCCGCCGCCGCCCACGCGGCCTGGGCCAGCTGGGAGACGGAAAGCCCCGAGTCGAGGATCCGGCGCTTGAGGTCGGCGATGTCCGCCTCCCCGACGAGCTCGTGGTCGACCGCGGGCACGGGGTCCTGCCACAGCTGCGACTCGGGAATCCACGGGCCCAGGTAGCGCGAGACGGGCCCCATGTCACGGTGCAGCAGCTTGTACCAGGCCTTCGCGAACGCCTCCGCGAGGAGTTCGGGGTTCTCGTGGAAGCGCTTCGAGATGGGTGCGTAGACCGGATCCATCTTCAGCGACAGGTCCGTCGTCAGCATCATCGGCGCGTGGCTCTTCGACCGGTCGTGGGCGTCGGGCACCGTGCCCTGCGCCGCGGGGTCCGTCGGCGTCCACTGCTGGGCCCCGGCCGGGCTGGTGGTCAGCTCCCACTCGTACCGGAACAGGTTGTCCAGGTAGCCGTTGTCCCACCTCGTCGGGTCCGAGGTCCAGGCGCCCTCCAGACCGCTGGTGATCGTGTCGGCGCCCTTGCCGGTGCCGGACGTGTTCCGCCAGCCGAGGCCCTGCTGTTCGACGGGGGCGGCCTCGGGCTCGGGACCCACGTACGAGGGATCCACCGCGCCGTGGCACTTGCCGAACGTGTGGCCGCCGACGATGAGCGCGACCGTCTCCTCGTCGTTCATCGCCATGCGCCCGAACGTCTCGCGGATGTCGCGCGCCGCGGCGATCGGGTCCGGATTGCCGTTGGGGCCCTCCGGGTTGACGTAGATCAGCCCCATCTGCACGGCGCCGAACGGACCGGTCAGTTCCCTGTCGCCGCTGTAGCGCTCGTCGCCGAGCCAGGTGTCCTCCGGGCCCCAGAAGATCTCCTCGGGCTCCCAGATGTCCTCCCGCCCGAAGCCGAACCCGAAGGTCCTGAACCCCATCGACTCCATGGCGCAGTTGCCGGCGAAGACCAGGAGGTCGGCCCAGGAGATCTTCCGCCCGTACTTCCGCTTCACCGGCCAGAGCAGACGGCGCGCCTTGTCGAGGCTCGCGTTGTCCGGCCAGCTGTTGAGCGGGGCGAAGCGCTGGGCGCCGGAGCCGCCGCCGCCCCGGCCGTCCTCGATGCGGTACGTGCCCGCCGCGTGCCAGCTCATGCGGATGAAGAGCGGCCCGTAGTGGCCGTAGTCGGCGGGCCACCAGTCCTGCGACGTCGTCATCACGTCGATGACGTCCCGCTTCAGCGCATCGACGTCGACGGTCGCGAACTCCTTCGCGTAGTCGAAGTCGCCGTCCATCGGGCTGGACTGCGGCGAGTGCGTGTGGAGGACCTGAAGGTCGAGCTGATTCGGCCACCAGTCCCGGTTCGTCCTGGGGCGATCCGGCGTAGGGGTGGGGGAGGGAATTACCGGGTTTTCGCTTTCGCTGCCGGACACGTCCGTCCTTCTTCCTGTCTCGTGATTTCCTGCAGGTGGCGTCCGTATGGTCGCGCACGGGGGACCGCACCGCACGGGAACACGCAGGGCACGCCCAGGTATGGCACGGCGGAAAAGGGGCCGGGGCACGGCGGAAAAGGGGCTTCGCGGGCGGCGGATCGCGGCTTCGGTGGTTGTGCCGCCCCGGGAGTGGGACGCTGATAGAAAGCTGGGGGCCCGTTCCGAGGAGAACCGGGAGGGCAGAATGGGACGTGATGTCCCGGCGCTGGAGTTCACCCGTGAAGACCGTCGCCGGTTCCGGAACAAGATGCACTCGTGCCTCGACGTGTTCGCGCGGATGCTGCGCGAGTCGAGGTTCGATTTCGAACGGCCGCAGGTCGGTCTGGAAATCGAACTGAATCTCGTGGACGCCACCGGCGAGCCCGCCATGCGCAGCACGGAGGTTCTGGAGGCGATAGCGGATCCCTCCTGGTCGACCGAGCTGGGCCGGTTCAATCTGGAGATCAACGTCGAGCCGAGGCGGCTCACCGCGGGCGGCCCCGACTCCTGGGAGCAGGAGATCCGCGACGCGCTCAACCATGCCGAGCAGAAGGCCGCGGAGATCGGCGCCCATCTCGTCATGATCGGCATTCTGCCGACGCTGGAGCTGAAGGACGCGGGCCCCGATTCGCTCTCCGAGAATCCGCGGTACCGCCTGCTGAACGAGCAGATCTTCTCCGCGCGTGGCGAGGACCTGCTGATCTCGGTGGACGGAGTGGAGCGACTGCGGACCTACGCGGAGACGATCACGCCGGAGGCGGCGTGCACCAGCACGCAGTTCCACCTCCAGGTCTCGCCGGACGAGTTCGCGGAGTACTGGAACGCCGCGCAGGCCATCGCCGGCGTGCAGGTGGCCCTGGCGGCGAACTCGCCGTTCCTCTTCTCCAAGGAGCTGTGGCGCGAGACGCGCATCCCGCTCTTCGAGCAGGCCACCGACACCAGGCCGGACGAGATCAAGATCCAGGGCGTACGGCCCCGGGTCTGGTTCGGCGAGCGGTGGATCACCTCCGTCTTCGACCTGTTCGAGGAGAACACGCGGTACTTCCCCGCCCTGCTGCCGCTCTGCGACGACGAGGACCCGGAGGAGATGCTCGAGCGCGGCGAAACGCCGGGCCTGGCCGAGCTCACCCTCCACAACGGGACGGTCTACCGCTGGAACCGCCCCGTCTACGCCGTCGTCGACGGTGTGCCGCATCTGCGGGTGGAGAACCGGGTGCTGCCTGCCGGCCCCACGGTCGCCGACGTGCTGTCGAACGGCGCCTTCTACTACGGGCTCGTCCGCGCTCTCGTCGACGAGGACCGGCCGGTCTGGTCGCGGATGTCGTTCGCGGCGGCGGAGGACAACCTCCACGCCGCGGCCCGCCACGGCATCGACGCCCAGCTGTACTGGCCCGGCATGGGCGAGGTCCCGGCGACCGAGCTGGTCCTGCGGCGGCTGCTGCCGCTGGCCGACCGCGGTCTCGAGCGGCTGGGCATGGACGCGGGCTGGCGGGAGCCGCTCCTCGGCATCATCGAGCAGCGCTGCGTCACCGGCCGTAACGGCGCCGTGTGGCAGTCCGAGATGTTCCACCACATCCAGGACATCGCCCACGCGGACCGCCACCAGGCGCTCCGGCGGATGACCCAGCAGTACATCGAGTACATGCATCTGAACGCTCCGGCCCACACCTGGCCGGTCGAGTGAGACCGGCCCGGAGACCTCCCGGAGGGCGGACGACGTGACGCGCCCGGAGTGGCTCCTGACCAAGGGCGAACGCGGCAACGACGCCACGTGCCTCGACAGCCGCCGCCCTGACGGAAAGGCCTGGTCGCAGGGGAACGAGGCGCGCCCTCTGGTGCACGGTGCGGTCTACTTCCGGGAGCTGCTGGCGGCCGTCCGCGTCATGCGCCGCGGCGACCTGCTGCTCTTCACCGACTGGCGCGGCGATCCCGACGAGAGGCTCGCCGGACCCGGTACCGAGATCGGCGCGGTGCTCAGCCGCGCGGCCAGGCGCGGAGTCGTCGTGAAGGGGCTGCTGTGGCGCTCCCACCTGGACGGTCTGCGGTTCAGCCAGGAGGAGAACCGGCACCTCGGCGCCGAGATCGAGGAGGCGGGCGGAGAGTGCCTGCTCGACCTGCGCGTACGGCCCGGAGGCTCGCACCACCAGAAGCTGGTGGTGCTGCGGCACCCCGGCCGCCCGGAGCTGGACGTGGCGTACGTGGGCGGAATCGACCTCTGCCACAACAGGAACGACGATGCCGCCCACCGGGGCGACCGCCAGTCCCTGCCCATGGCCGCCGCCTACGGTCCGCACCCGCCGTGGCACGACGTCCAGCTCGCCCTCCGCGGCCCGGTCGTCGGCGACGTCGAGGCCGTGTTCCGGGAGCGCTGGGACGACCCCGCTCCGCTCAGCCGCAGCCCGCTCACCCGGCTCCGGGAGCTGGTGCACCGGGAGGACACCTCGGCGGGCACGCTGCCGCCGCAGGAACCCGACCCGGCGCCCTGCGGCACGCACACCGTGCAGCTCCTGCGCACGTACCCGAACCGGCTGCTGCGCGGTTACCCCTTCGCACCCGACGGCGAACGGAGCATCGCCCGGGGGTACCTCAAGGCGCTGCGCAGGGCCCGTGCGCTGATCTACGTCGAGGACCAGTACCTGTGGTCCCCGAGGGTGGTCGCCGGCTTCGCCCGCGCGCTGGCCCGGCAGCCCGGCCTGCTCATGATCGGCGTCGTCCCCTCGGTCCCGGAGCAGGACGGCCGGTTCTCGCTGCCCATGAACCTGATCGGACGCGTCGAGGCGCTGGACGAGCTGCGCCGCGCGGGCGGTGACAGGGTCGCGGTGTACGGAGTGGAGAACCGAGCGGGGACCCCCGTCTACGTGCACGCGAAGGTGTGCGTGATCGACGACGTCTGGGCCTCCGTGGGCTCCGACAACATCAACCTCCGCTCCTGGACGCACGACTCCGAACTCAGCTGCGCCGTCGTCGACGAGACCACGGACCCGCGGCGGCCGCGGGACCCCGGCGGTCTTGGCGACGGCGCGCGGGTCTTCGCCCGCGAGCTGCGCCTGGAGCTGATGGGTGAGCACCTGGACGTGGAAGGTACGGCCAGGCAGCGGGCGGCGGCCGCGGGCGCGCTGTGCGACCCCGAGTTCGCCTTCGCCGCCTTCGAGAAGGCGGCGGCCGCCCTGGACGCCTGGCACGCGCGGGGCCGCAGTGGACCACGGCCGCCGGGCCGGCTGCGCCGTTACGCCGCCCCTGATCTGCCCGCCGCCCAGCGGGTGTCGGCGACCCCGCTGCACCGTGCGCTGATAGACCCGGACGGCCGCCCGCAGCGGCTGCGGCGCCGCAACACGTTCTGATCCGGGCCGGTCAGGGGGCGGTCGTGCCCGCCGTGATCGGCACACCGTTGGTGCGCAGGACCTCCCGGACGTCGAGGATCAGCGGGAACACCTCGTGGTTCCGGTCCCCGCCCTGCTCGTCCCAGGCCCGCTGCTCGGCTTCCACAGCCATCCGGTCCTGGGCGAACACCCGCTCCGTGAAGCGGCGGATGAACGGCCAGGCGAGGTCCAGCGCCCCCGGGATCGACGGCTTCGCGATCATCAGGAGGCCGTACGCGTGGTTGGTGCGCTGCTCGGCGTCCTCCGGCACATAGGCGACCCAGAGGGAGAACGCGGGGAGCTCGGACTGTGTGGGCACCGCCTGGAGCGTCTGGTAGGGGTATTCGGTGCGTACGGTGACGACGTCGGGCGAGTCGGCACCGCCGATCCCCTCGGCGGACAGCAGCCCGGCGCCGCGGTCCTTCCTGCCGCCGCCGGGAACGAAGAGATAGCGTGCCTCGACGAACTGCGGTCCGGTGTCATAACCCAGGAGTTCGGGCTGGATCTTGCCCAGGACACCCCGGTGGAGAAACTGGTGGTTCATGTCGAGCAGGTTCTCGTGCATGAAGGTGTAGTGGCACCGCACGGTGCGCGAGAACGTCATGGTCTTGTGCCGGGGCGAGTGGAACTCGGGCAGTACGGGAAGCGGAGTCGTCGCCGCCTTCTCCGGGTCGCCGGGAAAGACGAACACCAGTCCGTACATTTCCCGGACGGGAAAGGCGCGTACGCCGCGTGGCGGCCGGTCGACGCCCTTCGGGAGATAGGGGATCTGCGAGATGCGTCCGTTTCCGCGATACGCCCACGCGTGATAGCAGCATCGGAGCGTCTCGCCTTCCACGACTCCCATGCTCAGCGGTACCTGACGGTGCGCGCACCGGTCCTCCAGTGCGAAGACCTCACCGCTCGCACCGCGGTACAGGGCGATCCGTTCGCCCGCGAACACGGCGGCGAACGTCTTTCCCTTGCGGACCTTCCGGGACCGTGCGACCGGATACCAGAAATCGGGATGGATTCCGATTCTCCGGAGGTCGGTGAGTGCCCCGGACTCTTCGGCGGTCGTACGCCGTGGTTGCGCCTCGGTCATTCACCACTCCCTCGCCGGGCAGGCCTTCGATGCGGGAACGCTTTCCTCTGCAGGGTGGCAGCGGGCGGAGAGTTCAGCCACCGGGGAACCAGGGCCGATGGGGTGATGCCCGCCTCGCCCGGAGCCGGCCTGAGACCCTCGCCCGGAGCCGGCCTGAGCCGACCGCACCGACCGCGGCCGCTCCGGCGTCGGGCACCGTCAGACCCTCTCCGGACGGGGAGCGACGCACAGTCCCCAGATGATGAGGGCGTCGAGCGCGATGAACAGCAGCGCCCATCCGGGGGTGTACGGCAGCCACATGAAGTTGGCGATCATGCTGAGGCCCGCCAGCCCCACGCCCACGACCCGCGCCCAGGTGGCGCCCGTGAAGAGGGCGAGCCCGGTGAGTGCGATCACGATGCCCAGGATGAGATGGATCCAGCCCCATGCGGTGAGGTCCAGCTCGTAGACGTAGTTGCGGGTCGCGATGAACACATCGTCCTCGGCGATGGCCGAGATGCCCCCGAGCAGCGTCATGATGCCGCTGAAGAGCATGATCACGGCGGCGAACACGAGCCAGCCGCTGCTGTGCGTGTTCTCTCTGCGGCCGGGTTCGCTCACGTGTGTGGTCATGACAGGTTCCTCCCTGTCGTCTGGCCTGTCCGCCGGGACACCTCTCGGCGTGGCGAGTCGGATACATCCAATCTGACCCCGCGCCACCCCGGGCGCACGTCGACGGCGGGCGGAGTGGAGAGCTCCGGATCATCTGGTGCCGTGTCGGGAACCGAACCCTGCGCGTTGCCACTCATGATCCGTGGGTTCCGGGGACGGCGCGCGCCGCGGCCGGGTCCCCCGGAGCCTCACGGCAGACCCCAGCCCGTGTGCCGTGTCGAACGAGTCGAGGAATCAAACGTGCCCCTGTCGTCGCATCGACGCCTTGCCCTCAGCACAACCCTGCTCGCCGCCCTCGCGGCCGGAGTCGTCCCCGCCACCGGCGCGGCCGCCGCACCGGCCGCTCCCACCGCCTCCGCCACCGCCTCCGACGCGGCCGCTGCGGCGGCGGCCGCCCGACCCACCAGCCCCGCCCCCGACATGGAGGGTGTGGCCGCCGCGCTGAACGCGGCCATGGCCAAGGGCGCGCCCGGCGCCATGGCCCGCTTCACCGGTCCGAGAGTCGTGAAGACGAAGACCCTCGGCGTCCGCGACCGCGTCTCGGGCGCGCCCATGGACGCCGCCGCGCGCTTCCGGATCGGCAGCGTCAGCAAGACCTTCTCCTCCGTCGTCCTGCTGCAGCTGGTGGACGAGGGCAAGGTGGAGCTGGACGCGCCGGTCAACCGCTACCTGCCCGGGCTGCTGCCGGACGACAAGATCACCGTGCGTCATCTGCTCACCCACCGCAGCGGGTTGGCGGACTACACCGACAAGATGTTCAACCAGACCGTGCCCGGCTTCGAGGCCGTACGGAAGCGGGTCTTCAGCTACCAGGAGCTGGTGGACCTCTCGCTGGCCGAGCCGCGCACCACGCAGCCCGGCGCGGCGTACAAGTACTCGAACGCGAACTTCGTGGTCGTCGGGATGCTCATCGAGAAGGCCGCCGGCGGTCCGGTCGCCCAGGAGTACGAGCGCCGCATCATCAAGCCGCTGGGTCTGCGGAACACCTCCTACGTGCACCCCGGCACCCAGATCGACGGGCTGCACGCACGTGGCTACCTGCACCCCGACGAGGCGGGCGCGGCGCTCGTGGACTCCACGGAGCAGACCGTGTCCTGGGCGCAGTCGGCCGGGGCGATCATCTCCAACCCGGCGGACCTGAACACGTTCATGACCGCGCTGATGCGGGGCAGGCTGCTGTCGCCCAAGATGCTCGACGCGATGACGACCGTCACCCCGACGGACGCCACCAACACCCGCTTCTACGGCCTCGGTCTGCGCCGCTACGACCTGTCCTGCGGCACCCAGGTGTTCGGCCACACGGGGACCGTGCAGGGCTTCTACACCTACGCCTTCGCCACGCGGGACGGCCGGCGCAGCCTCGCCGCGATGGCGAACACCTCGAACCGGGGTGAGGCCAACACCGCCCTGGGCGGAACGCTGGAGTCCGCGTTCTGCGGCAAGAAGCCGGCGACGGCGAAGTCCGCGTCCCCGGCGGAGCGCGGCTTCTCGGTGCTCCCGGCCGAGCAGGACCTGCCCGAGCGCGGCTGATCCATGACCCCGCCCCGCCCGCGCGCAGTCGCGGGCGGGGCCGGGCGCGATCCACCTCGGGGGCCATGGCGAGGACCGCGTACCCCCACCCTGCCACCGGCCGTCGGCACGCAGAAGAGGCGTGCACGAAAGAACCGGGGGCATATTCCGCGACGATCACGCCGGCCCCGCCCTACGGAGGTGGGTCGCGATGTGCGCGTCGGAGGCGCCGAGCCGATGAACCGGTCGACGCCCTCATCACCGAGGAACGAGCGGCAACTCGCGCCGATCGTGCCGCGCGCGAGCTCCTGAAGGACCTGCAGGTCCTCGCCGAGAGCGGGGCGTACGACGGGGGCGGGGCGGCGGCATCGGCAGGGCACGAGTCTGCCGGTCCGCCGACTCACACCGCCGGTCGGGCGGGTGTGTGACGAGCGTTACCGAGCATGATCGTCCGTGGTCACACCGACGCAACGGACGTTGCGTACCGTCGGGGCCACGCTCGATCGACAGAGAGGCCCCAGCCCGTGCCCCCACAGGACTCGTCGGCCGCTGTCGCCCAGGTGCGCACCGTCTGCTCCTACTGCGGCGTGGGGTGCGGGCTGCTCCTCGACATCGCCGCGGGCCCCGACGGCCGCCGCACCGTCCGCAAGGCCTCGGGGGACAAGGCGCACCCCGCCAACCGCGGCAGGCTGTGCACCAAGGGCGCGACGACGGCCGAGATGCTCGCCGCGCCGGGCCGGCTGACCACCGCGCTCGTACGCCCGGAGCGCGGGGCCGAACCCGTACCGGCCGCGGTCGACGAGGCGATCGCGGACACGGCCCGGCGGCTGCGGGCCGTCATCGACGAGCACGGACCGGACGCCTTCGCGCTGTACGTGTCCGGGCAGATGAGCCTGGAGGCGCAGTACCTCGCGAACAAGCTCGCCAAGGGCTACATACGTACGCGGCGGATCGAGTCCAACTCCCGGCTGTGCATGGCGAGCGCGGGCAGCGGCTACAAGCTGTCCCTCGGCGCCGACGGCCCGCCCGGTTCGTACGAGGACCTCGACCGGGCCGACGTCTTCCTCGTCATCGGCTCCAACATGGCCGACTGCCACCCCATCCTGTTCCTGCGCATGATGGAGCGGGTGAAGGCCGGTGCCCGGCTGATCGTCGTCGACCCGCGGCGCACCGCCACCGCGGACAAGGCCGACCTCTTCCTCCAGATCACCCCGGGCACCGACCTGGCCCTGCTCAACGGGCTGCTCCACCTGATGCACGAGAACGGGCACACGGACCCCGGCTTCATCGCGGAGCGCACCGAGGGCTGGGACGCGATGCCGGGCTTCCTCGCCGACTACCCGCCCGCGAGGGTCGCCGGGATCACCGGGCTGCCGGAGGCCGACATCCGGCGCGCGGCGGAGTGGATCGGCACGGCGGGGGAGTGGACGAGCTGCTGGACCATGGGGCTCAACCAGTCCACGCACGGCACCTGGAACACCAACGCCCTGATCAACCTCCACCTGGCGACCGGCGCGATCTGCCGGCCGGGCAGCGGTCCCTTCTCCCTCACCGGCCAGCCCAACGCCATGGGCGGACGCGAGATGGGGTACATGGGCCCCGGGCTCCCCGGGCAGCGCTCGCTGCTCGTCGACGAGGACCGGGCGTTCGTCGAGGAGCTGTGGGGGCTGGAGCCCGGCACCGTACGCGAGGACGGATCCGGCACGGGTACCGTCGACCTGTTCCGGCGCATGGCCGACGGCGAGATCAAGGCCTGCTGGATCATCTGTACCAACCCCGTCGCCTCCGTCGCCCACCGCGGCACCGTCATCGAGGGCCTGGAGGCGGCCGAACTCGTCATCACGCAGGACGTGTTCGCCGACACCGAGACCAACGCCTACGCCGACGTCGTCCTGCCCGGCGCCCTGTGGACCGAGACCGAGGGCGTACTGATCAACAGCGAACGCACCCTCACCCTCGCCCGGCCCGCCGTCGACCCACCGGGGGAGGCGCTCGCGGACTGGCGGATCATCGCCCGGATCGCCTGCGCGATGGGGTACGAGGACGCCTTCTCCTACGACAGCGCCGAGGAGGTCTTCGAGGAGATCAAGCGCGCCGCGAACGCGAAGACCGGGTACGACCTGCGGGGAGTGACGTACGAGCGGCTGCGCGCCACGCCCGTCCAGTGGCCCGCCCCGGACGCCGACGGCCCGGACCGCAACCCGATCCGCTACCTGGCTGAGGACGGCGGGCCGGTGTTCCCGACGGCGAGCGGACGCGCGGTGTTCTTCGCCCGCCCCCACCTGCCGGCGGCCGAGATGCCCGACGACGACTATCCGTTCGTCCTCAACACCGGGCGGCTCCAGCACCAGTGGCACACCCTCACCAAGACCGGCAGGGTCCCCGCGCTCAACCGGCTCGCCCCGGGCCCCTTCGTCGAGATCCACCCGGAGGACGCGGAACGCCTCGCCATCGGGGAAGGCGACTCGGTCGAGGTGGCCTCACGGCGCGGCCGGGCCGTACTGCCGGCCGTCGTCACCGACCGGGTGCGCCCGGGGTGCTGCTTCGCGCCGTTCCACTGGAACGACCTGTTCGGCGAGTACGTGAGCATCAACGCGGTGACCAACGACGCCGTCGACCCCCTCTCCCTCCAGCCCGAGTTCAAGATGTGCGCGGTGACGCTGACCAAGGTCGCGGCCCGTGTGAAGGGGCCGCCGACGCCCGCCGCGCGGGGCGCGGCCGTCGAGCCGTCCGCGATCTCCGGGCCCTCCGCGGCCTCCGGGCCGTTCGCGCTCGCGCCGTCCGCCGTCCTGCCCGCCGCGACGGCCGTCTTCGGCCTGGACACCACGCCCGCGCCCGCGCTCGCCGAGCACGAACGCCAGTACCTGGTGGGCTTCCTGGCGGGGCTGGCGTCCGGGGCGCCCGGCGTTCCCGTACTGCCGCCGGGAGCGCCGTTCAGCGAGGAGCACGCCCGCTGGGTGAACGGCGCGCTCGCGGGCCTGTACTCCCGGGCGCCGCAGTCCGTCACGGAACCCGCGGCAGGCGCCGCCAGGACCACCGGCCGTGAGGTCGTCGTGCTCTGGGCCTCCCAGACGGGCAACGCCGAAGGGTTCGCCGCGTCCGCCGCCGAGCGGCTCGCCGCGGCGGGCCACCGCGCCGCGCTCCTCGGTATGGACGGCGCCGATCCGGCGTCCCTGCCGCCCGCCGCCGACCTCCTGCTCATCACCAGCACCTTCGGCGATGGCGACGCCCCGGACAACGGCGCCGGCTTCTGGGACGCGCTCACAGCCGCGGACCCCCCGAGCCTGGAGGGCCGGCGCTTTTCCGTGCTCGCCCTCGGCGACTCCTCGTACGACGACTTCTGCGGCCACGGCCGGCGCCTGGACCGGCGCCTGGACGAGCTGGGCGCCGTCCGCCTGGCACCGCGCGCTGACTGCGAACCGGACGACGCCCACTCCGCCGACGCCTGGCTGGAGCAGGTCCTCGACCGGCTCACCGGAGAGCCGGCGCCGGAGGCCGCGCCGCCCGCCACCCCCGCGCCGCCGGGCGCATCTCTCCGTACGACGAGGCAGGCCCTTGCCACCGCCCGGCTGACGGGCAACCGACTGCTCAGCCTGGAAGGGGCGGGCAAGGAGGTCCGCCGGTTCACCTTCGACACCCGGGACAGCGGGACTCCGCTCCACTACGAGGCCGGGGACGCCCTCGGTGTGCACCCCGTCAACTGCACTGGCCTCGTGAACGAATGGCTGGCGGTCACCGGAGTCGATCCCGCGGCCATGGTCGAGGTCTCCGGCCTGGGCGCGGTCGGCCTCGCAGAGGCCCTGCACCGGCACCTGGACATCACGCGGCTCACGCCCGGCCTCCTGGCCTTCGTCAACGAACGGACCGGCGACCGCGACCTGAAGAAGCTGCTGCGCCCCGACAACAAGGGCGAACTCGCCCGCTGGTCCTGGGGCCGGCAGGCCGTCGACGTCATCGCCGAGCACGCGGTCCGCGCCACCGCGCAGGAGTGGGCGAGCGTCCTCAAGCGCCTCCAGCCGCGCCTGTACTCCATTTCCTCCAGCCCGCTCACCGACCCCGGCGAGGTGGCGCTGACGGTCTCCGTGGTCCGGTACGAGAACCTCCACGGCCACCCGCGCAAGGGAGTCTGCTCGCCGTTCCTCGCCGATGCGCCGCTCGGCGCCGCCGTGCCGGTCTTCGTCCAGCGCTCACCCCACTTCCGGCCACCGGCCGACCCCGGCACGCCGATGGTCATGGTCGGCCCGGGGACGGGGGTGGCGCCCTTCGTCGGCTTCCTCGAAGAACGCCGGGCCCGCGGCCACGGGGGCCCGAACTGGCTCTTCTTCGGAGAGCAGCACCGCGCCACGGACTTCCTCTACGAGGACGAGCTGACCGCGTTCCTCGCCGGGGGGACGCTCAGCCGGCTCGACACCGCCTTCTCGCGCGACCAGCGCGCCAAGGTCTACGTACAGGACCGGATGCGCGAGCACGGCCACCAGCTCTGGAACTGGCTACAGGACGGCGCGCACTTCTACGTCTGCGGCGATGCCTCGCGGATGGCCAAGGACGTCGACCGGGCGCTGCGGGACATCGCCGTGGCCCACGGCGGTCTCGACGAGGAGGGGGCGGCGGTGTACGTCAAGCAGCTCGCCGCCGCCAAGCGGTACGTCCGCGACGTCTACTGACACCCTGTGCGCCCCCGCTGCCGGTCAGCCGCCGTCGGGCGGGGAGTCCAGGGAGCGCAGCGCCTCCTGGGCCCGCTTCTCCATCTCCTCCGGAGCGACGTCCTCCACGTGGGTGGCGACGCTCCAGCGGTGGCCGAAGGGGTCCTCGAACTGGCCCGTCCGGTCACCGTAGAACTCGTCCTTGACCGGTGACAGCTCCGTGGCGCCGGCGGCGAGGGCCCTGGCGAAGACCGCGTCCACGTCCTCCACGTACACGTGCAGGGTCACGGGGGTGCCGCCCACCGCCTTCGGCGAGCGGAAGCCGATGTCGGGGAACTCGTCCGCGAGCATGATCATCGAAGTGCCGAGCGCCAGCTCGGCGTGGCCGATCCTGCCGCCGGGAGCGGGCATCCTCATCCGCTCGTCCGCGCCGAGTACGGAGACGTAGAAGTCGATCGCCGCCGCCGCGCCGTCGACACAGAGATAGGGAGTGACGCTCGGATAGTCCTCGGGAACGGGCTTCACGCTCACCGGAGCTCCGCCTTTCGCAGGGGGACGATCACCGCCGACCGTCGCCTGCGACCACTGATATCCCGAACATCCGGGGCCCCGCCCACGCCGCGCGGCGCCCCGCGGCCGCGTACCCCGAAGGGCCGCCCCTCGTCCGCTGCTGCCCCGGCCTCCGAGCCGGTGCGCTCGCCGCCTCCGGGCCCTGGCCGCCGCCGGGCCGGCCGCGATACTCCCTTGTCCGCCCGATGATCACGGGTTAGTGTGCCCCGGCCCCGGCACTCGTCGGGTGATCACAGCAGGTGGGGGACATGGCGGAGGACATCGACGCGCTGCCGAAGGGCGCGGGCGTGTGGGGACAGGTCGTCGCGGGTCTCCTGCTGGTGCCGGCGTTGGGGCTCGGCGCGTGGGCCCTGGGGGAGACGGCCGACACGGGCGGCGGCCCGCCGCGGCCCGCGGCGTGCTCGGACGGGGAACCCGCCACGACGCGGGGGAGCACCGCCGAGGCACGCGGGCGGCTCTCCGGTGGCCAACTCTGCGAGGCGCTGAACCGACCCGATCTCGCCCGGCTCCTGGGCACTCCCGAGGAGATGGCGACGTCCGCGAACGGCAGCGACGGCTCCCTCCAACTCGCGGGCGAGGCCCGGGACATCGCCACGCCTACGTCCGAGGTCGAGTTCCCGACCTACACCGTGACGCTCGCGGCGACCTACGACGGGCGCCCGGTGGCCGGGTACACCCCGTTCGGCGGGCACAGCGCCGAGGAGCGCGCGGTGCTGGGCCGCCCGGCGGTCCTCTACTCCGACCAGACGATCAGCATCCGCTTCCGCCTCGACGGGAGCGACGCCGAGACCGGTCCCGGCGTCCCGGCCCGCACGGTCGTCGTGGCCCGGGACGCCGAGGACAGCGGAGGCTCCTACGAGGTGACCCTCTGGCGCCAGGACGGCGCGGTGCCGGACGACGCGGTGCTCCTGCGGGTCGCCGAAACGATCCTGCCGACGCTCCCGGGGTGGACCCCCGCGAGCGCCGCACAGCAGTGACCGGTCACCGCTGGACGGACGGGGTGCGCGGCTCGCGCCACATCGCCCACAGCACCGGACCGCCACCCGGCAACTGCAGCTCTTCGCGCACCCGGAACCCGAAGTGCTCGTAGAAAGGCAGGTTGTCCGGCTTGGAGGACTCCAGATAGGCGGGCAGCCCCGCCGCGTCGGCCTTGGCCAGTCCGGAGCGCAGCAGCGCGGCTCCCTGGCCCTGGCCCTGGGCCGCCGGGTCGGCGCCGATCAGCGCCAGGTACCAGTGCGGCTCCTGGGGCGTGTGCTGGGCGGCGGCCTCGACCGCGGCCCCGAACACGGGCGCCCGGTCACCGAGTATGTTCCGCAGCTCCTGGATCGTCTCCGCGTCCGGAACGGCCTTGGCCTGCGCCTCCGGCGGCACCCAGAAGGCGGCCGCCGCCGCGGTGCGCTCGCACACCGCGTGGTGGACGTACTGCCGGGTGAACAGGGTGGTGAAGTAACGGCCGAGGGCCGCCTCGCGCGAGACGTCGTCGGGGAAGAACCAACGCATCATCGGGTCGTCGTCGAAGGCGCGGGTCAACGCGCGGCCGATCAGCGGGGCGTCGTCGATCGTCGCCGTCTGCGGAATGTTCGTTGTCGACATACGGGTCATTCTGCTCCCCGATGATCTTGGACCGCGCGGCGGGGTCCCGGTCGGGTCAGCCCGCCCGCGCTGCCGTCACTCGCTGGTCGCCTGCGGCTCGTCCGAGTCGAGGATCGACGTCTCCAGCTTCCGGAGGAGGCGGGCGAGTTGGCGGCGCTCGGCGGGCGACATCGCGTCGAGCATCCGGCGTTCGTTGTCGAGGTGCTCGGCGAAGACCGTGTCCACGGTGGCCAGGCCGTGGTCGGTGAGGCGGGAGTAGACGACCCTCCGGTCGTCGGCGTCCCGTTCGCGCACGATCAGCCCGTCCTTCTCCAGGCGGTCGATCCGCAGGGTCACCCCCGCGGACGAGACGAGGCCGGAGTCGGCGAGCTGTCCCGCCGTCAGCCGGTACGGCTCACCCGAGCGCCGCAGCGCGGTGAGCACGTCGAACCCGGCCACGGAGAGTCCGTGACGCTCGATCGACGCGGTGATCCGGGTGTTGTAGCGGAGGAAGGTGCGGTGCAGGCGGGCGAGAACGTCGAGGGGGCTCGTGTCCAGCTCAGGGCGTTCGCGCGCCCAGTCCTCCATCACCTTCGCCACCGCGTCGCGGCTCGCCGGCTTCGATGCAGCCATGGTCATCCCCTCGTACGGCTCCGGCCGGCACCCCTCCGGCGTCTCACAGCGCTGAGAATCTTACCGCTCAGGCATTCGGGCGGCGGGGGCGACGGGACACGGAGGCCCAGAGAGACCTGACGACGATGCCCACGGCGACCGGACGCCGAACGCCCCGGGGCGGCGGGAGACCGTCGCCCCGGGGCTGGTCGTACGACGTCCGGCGTCAGCTGTTGAGCTCCTCCAGCGTCCGGCCCTTGGTCTCGACGGCGAACCAGGCGATCACGGCGCCGACCAGGGCCACCGCCGCGAGCTGTGCGAACACCAGGGACAGGCTGCCGCCCGCGCCGATGATCGTGCCGACGACGACCGGCCCGAGGATGACGCCCAGCCGGTTCCACAGGCCGCCGAACGCAGCGCCCTTGGCCCGGTTGGCCGTCGGGTAGAGCTCGGGGGAGTACAGGTAGAGCCCCGCGTTGATCGCGTACAGGAAGAAGGTCGTGCAGGAGGCGAAGGCGGCGACCTGGCCGCCCGACGTCGCGCCCGCCAGGGCCAGTACGCCCAGCGAGAGCGCGCCTCCGACGAGTGCGGCCATCAGGGCGGGCCGGCGGCCGATGCGGTCGATCAGCAGGGCGACCAGGAAGGTGCCGAGCAGGCCCGTGACGTTGCTCAGCAGCGTGTAGACGAGGGCCGTCGTCAGATCGAGGCCGAACTGCTTGGTGTAGAGCGAGGGCAGCCAGGTCGAGATGCCGTGGTTGACGTAGTACGCGACGAACCACAGCCCGGAGAGCACGGCCGTACGGCGCAGGTAGCGGCCCCGGAACAGGTCGCCGAGGCGGCCGGCCCGCGCGACGTCCTCGGGGGCTCCCGCGGCCGGCGCGGGCGCCGGAGCCGGCAGCGGTGCGGCGGTGGCGCGGCCGACCTCGGCCTCGATCCGCGCGATGGCCGCCTCGGCCTCCTGGATGCGGCCGCGGGAAAGCAGCCAGCGCGGGGACTCCTCGACGTGGCGCGGCAGCGCGGCGGTGATCAGGACCGGGAGGGTGCCGATGACGAACATGGCGCGCCAGCCGAGGTTGGGGACGACCCAGACGGCGACGAGCGTCGCCGCGGCGAGACCGGCCGGGAAGATCATCTCGTAGAGCAGCACGAAGCGGCCGCGCTTGTCGGAGCGCGCGATCTCGTTGATGTACGTGGCGGCCACGGGGACCACCCCGCCGATGCCGAGCCCCTGGACGAACCGGAAGAGCGAGAAGGTCTCGATGGAGCCGGAGAAGGCGACGGCGAGGCTGGCGAGGCCGGTGACGGCGACACCGAGAGCGACCGTGCGCACCCGGCCGATCCGGTCGCCCAGCCATCCGGCGCCGAGCGCGCCGAGGAGCATGCCTATCGAGGCGGCGGTCACCGCGAAGGTCGCCTGCCCGGTGGTGAGGTTCCACTCCTTCATCAGGACGGGCAGTGCGGAGGCGGCCAACAACTGGTCGAACGCCTCGAAGAAGGTGACGGCGCCGATCAGGAATCGCACCTTGACGTGCCAGCGCGAGTGCGGCAGTCGTTCGAGTCGCGCGGCTATCGAGCCGAGGGCTGGCTGGCCGGCCACAGTCGTCATGGAGGGGTCCTTCCGCGAACAGAGAAGTTGCGGAGACAGTAGGTTCAGCTATCTAAGCGGTCAATGGTTAAGGGATTAGCAATCTCGAACCCGCCGACTCGCCACACATCCTCGCGGTGGGTCCGCCCCACGCTCAAGACCTGTCGGGCAACGATTTCGAGCCGAGGGTCTTGCGTCACACTATTTAAGTGCTTAGATTTCAAGCACTTCGAGAACGGCTTCGCCAGGAGGTTCGCCCGTGCCCCACCACCCCACCGACATCCTGATCGCGGGCCAGTGGCGACGCGGTGCGGGCGAACCGCTCGACACCGTCGACCCGGCCACCGGACGGCTCCTCGCCACCGTCGGATCCGCCTCCGCGGAGGAGGTCGCCGAGGCCGCGGAGGCCGCGTCCGCGGCCGTGGCCGACCCCCGCTGGCGGGACCTGCTCCCGCACGAGCGCGCCCGTCTCCTGCACCGGATCGCCGCGCTCACCGAGGAGGCGGCCGACGAGCTCGCGGCCCTGCAGACCGCCGACACCGGCAAGACCCTCACCGAGACCCGCGCCCTCGCCCTCAGCGCGGCGGGCACGTTCCGCTACACGGCCGCCGCGCTGGAGACCGCCGAGGACTCCCTCACCCCCTCCCGCGGCGCGTACGTCACGATGAGCGTGCACGAACCGATCGGGGTGGTCGGGGCGATCAACCCCTGGAACTCGCCCATCGCCAGCGACGCCCAGAAGATCGCGCCCGCCCTCGCCGCGGGAAACGCGGTCCTCCTCAAGCCGGCCGCCTGGACGCCGCTGGTCTCGCTCGCCCTCGGCAGGCTGGTCACGCGGGCCCTGGAGGAGTCCGGCCTGCCCACGGCGCTGCTTTCCGTGCTCCCCGGCAGCGGACGGGTGGTCGGCGACGCCCTCGTACGCCACCCCCTCGTCGCCCGCATCGGATTCACCGGAGGCACCGCGACGGGCCGCTCCATCGCCGCCGTCGCGGCGGAGAAGCTGATCCCCGCCTCTCTCGAGCTGGGCGGGAAGTCGCCGACCGTCGTCCGGGCCGACGCCGACGTCGAGCAGGCGCTCGCCGGTGTGCTGTTCGGGATCTTCTCCTCCAGCGGTCAGTCCTGCATCGCCGGCTCACGGCTCTTCGTCGCCCGGGAGATCTACGACTCCTTCGTCGGCGAGCTCGTCGAACGCGTCCGGAGGCTTCGGGTCGGTCCCGGCACCGACCCCGCCACCCAGGTCGGCCCCCTGGTCCACCACCGCCACCGCGACGCGGTCGCCGCCTACGTCGACCTCGCCCGGTCCGAGGGCGGACGGGTCCTGTGCGGCGGATCGGCTCCGGAGGGAGATCGCTACCGGGATGGCGCGTACTACCTGCCGACCGTCGTCGACGGCCTGCCGAACTCCTCCCGCACCTGCCAGGAGGAGATCTTCGGCCCGGTCCTCGTCGCGCTACCGTACGAGGACGAGGACGACCTGGTCCGCCAGGCCAACGACTCCGTCTACGGGCTCGCCTGCGGCATCTGGACCCGCGACGCCCACGCCGCCTGGCGGCTCGCCCGCCGTATCGACGCGGGGACCGTCTGGATCAACACGTACAAGCAGTTCAGCGCCGCCACGCCGTTCAGCGGCTGGAAGGAGAGCGGTCTCGGCACCGAGAAGGGCCGCGACGCCATCCGCGCCTACCAGCGCCAGAAGTCCCTCTACTGGGGCACCTCCGACGTGCCCCTGCCCTGGGCCAACTGAAACAGGCACGCCCGCCCCGTCTGGAGAGACACATGCACCCCTCACCGCCGCCCGGGCCGATCGCCCGCCTCCGCTCGCTGCGCTACGTCGAACTGCACACCCCCGCCTTCACCGAGGCCGCCGACTTCTACCAGGAGGTCTGGGGACTCGAGACCGTCGAGTCCGACAGCGGCGCGCGCTGGATGCGCGGTACCGGC
This sequence comes from Streptomyces sp. NPDC013457, assembly GCF_043089925.1. Taxonomy (NCBI): domain Bacteria; kingdom Bacillati; phylum Actinomycetota; class Actinomycetes; order Kitasatosporales; family Streptomycetaceae; genus Streptomyces; species Streptomyces sp. NPDC013457. Next base: position 450,301 of record NZ_JBICBL010000006.1, on the reverse strand, counting down.
GACGAGCACCACGTCCTGCAGCTGACCGAGCGCGAGCGGGTGGGCCTCGGCCGGCTCGCCTTCTCCGTCGCCACGCCCGCCGAGGTCGACGAGGCCGCCCGCCGCCTCGAAGCGCGCGGCATCGTCCCCGTCTTCGGCCCCGGCCCTCTGGACCAGGCAGGCGGCGGCTACGGCCTGCGGTTCACCGACCCCGAGCGGCGGCTCGTCGAGATCAGCGCCCAGGTCGAGGCCGTCGCCCCCCGCGGCCGGGACGGCGCGGTGCCCGTCGGGGTCACGCACGCCGTGCTGAACACCACCGACATCGACGCCGCCGTCGCCTTCTACCGCGACGTCCTCGGACTGCGCGTCTCGGACTGGTCCGAGCACCAGATGGCGTTCCTCCGCTGCAACGCGGACCACCACTGCATCGCCTTCAACCAGGCCGAGTGGACCTCGCTCAACCACGTCGCGTACGAGATGAGCTCGGTCGACCACTTCATGCGCGGCCTCGGACGGCTCCGCCACCACGGCATCACCCCGCAGTGGGGCCCCGGACGGCACGGCCCCGGCAACAACACCTTCTCCTACTTCACCGACCCGTCCGGTCTCGTCTGCGAGTACACCTCCGAGGTCGCGCAGATCGTCGAGGACACCTGGATCGCCCGGGTGTGGCGGCGGGTGCCGGAGCTCTCCGACCTCTGGGGCACGGCCGGCCCGCCGTCGAAGGAGATCCGCTGCCACATGGCGGGCACGCCGGACCCCGGCCCGCTCGCCCCCGTCGACGCCCGGAAGGACACCGCATGAGCACCGCACGTGTACGCAGGGTCGGAGTGGTCGGCTGGGGGGCGATCGGCCGGATCGTCGGCACCGCGCTCGCCGAGGGGCGGGTGGAGGGCGCCACGCTGGTGTGCGTCGTCGACAACCGCCCGCTCGGCGAGACGGCGCCCGCGCCGCAGGTCCCCTTCGAGGAGGCGCTCGACCTCTGCGACCTGGTCGTGGAGGCCGCGGGCCAGGGCGTCGTGCGGGAGTGGGGAGAGCGCGTCCTCGCCTCCGGCACCGACCTGCTGATCGCCTCCAGCGGGGCGATGACCGACGAGGAGCTCGCCAAGCGCCTCCTCGCGGCGGGACCGGGACGCGTGTACTTCACGGGGGGCGCCGTCGGCGGGCTCGACCTGCTCCAGGCGGTCCGTGCGCTCGGCCCGCTCGACGAGGTCCGCCTGACCACCACCAAGCTGCCGTCGACCCTCGAACAGCCGTGGATGGACGCGGAGTTGCTGACCCGCATGCGCACGGCGACCGGACCGGTCGAGGTCATGTCCGGCACCGCGCGCGAGGTACCGGTGAAGTTCCCCAAGTCGACGAACGTGGCCGCGTCGGTCGCGCTGGCCGTCGGCGACCTGGACGCTGTGCGGGTCCGGGTCGTCGCCGACCCCGCCGCGCACCACACCCGGCACGTCATCGAGGCGTCCGGCCCGCACGGCGCGTACCGCTTCGAGGTCGCGCACGTGCCCGACGCGGAGAACCCCGCCACCAGCCGGGTCGTGCCGTACGCGGTGCTCCGCAGCCTCGCGGCGCTCGCCGGGCGGACGGGACAGATCCTGTGACCGTCCAGGCCGGCCTCCGTGCCGGACGGCGCTTCGACGTGCACGTCGAGGAGGCCGGCGAGCGCGGCCCGCTGCTGCTCTGCCTCCACGGCATCGGGTCCTCCTCGGCCGCCTTCGCGCCGCAGCTCGCCGAACTCTCCTCGTACGTAAGGGTCGTGGCCTGGGACGCCCCGGGCTACGCCGCCTCGCCCGACCCCGAGGCCGAGCTCACCCTGGACGACTTCGCCGACGCGGCCGCCGCCGTCATCCGCGCACGCGGCACGAGCGCGCACGTCCTCGGCGTCTCCTGGGGCGGGGTGATCGCCCTGCGGCTCGCCGCCCGCCATCCCGGACTCGTCGACTCCCTCGTCGTCGCCGACTCCAGCCCTGGCTCGGGCACGGACCCGACGAAGGCCACGGCCATGCGGGCCCGCGCCACCGAGCTGGCCGAACTCGGCCCGCGCGCCTTCGCCGAGGCCCGCGGACCGCGCCTGGTGTCACCCGGCGCCCCGGACGCCCTCGTCCGGCGGGTCGTCGACACGATGGCCGACTCGGTCAGGCTGCCCGGCTACGCCTACGCCGCCGAGTCCATGGCCTCGGCCGACCTCCGCCCCGAACTGGCCACGATCGCCGCGCCCTCGCTCGTCCTCTGCGGCGACCAGGACACGGTCACCGGCGTCGAGGCGAGTCAGCTCGTCGCCGGGGCCCTCCACAAGACCGCCTTCGTGATCGTCAAGGACGCCGGTCACCTGGCCAACCAGGAGCAGCCGGGCCGCTTCAACGCCTGGGTCCTCTCCCACCTCCGCATCACCGCACGCATACCCGAACAGGAGTTGTCACCATGCCGCTGACCACCACCGCCTACGACAACGGCGACGACCTCGCCGCGTACACCGACTCCCTCATCGCCACCAGGAAGTCCCGCGTGGCGGACTTCGACACCCTCTCCTTCCAGGAGAAGGCGGGCCCGCAGTACCGCCGCGGCCAGATCCGTTACGTCGGCTCGGGCGCCACCGGCAACCACGAGGGCGACAGCCGCATCATCCCGTCCGGCGGCTTCACCTTCTCCAACATGCTGCTGCCGCCCGGCGCCGAGGGCCCGGCCCACACCCACCACGACGTCGAGGAGGCCTTCTTCGTCCTCGAGGGCGAGGTCAAGGTCGGTATCCACCGAGGCCCCGACGAGGTCGAGTACCGCACCCTCGGCTACCGCGACATGATCGTCGTCCCGGCCGGGGTGACCCGCTCACTGAAGAACGAGGGCGACACCGACGCCCTGTTCTGCGTCGTCATCGGCACGCAGAAGCCGCAGGTGCCGTCGTACCCCGCCTACTCGCCGATGCACGGGGTCACCCGTGACTGACCCTCGGGTCGTCGTCGTCACCGGGGCGGGCCGTGGCCTGGGACTGGCCATGGCCCGCCGGGCCGGCGCCGACGGCTTCCGGGTCGTGCTCGCCGAACTGGACGCCGACCGGGGAGAGCGCGCCGCCGCCGGGCTGCGCGAGGAGGGCCTGGACGCCCACGCCGTACGGTGCGACGTCGCCGACCCGGCGTCGGTGGACGCCCTGGCGACCACCGTACGGGCCCTCGGCCCGCTGTACGGGCTGGTCAACAACGCGGCCCTCGCCAACGGGGTCGGCGGCAGGGAGTTCCAGGACATCGACATCGAGGTCTGGGACCGGCTCATGACGGTCAACGCCCGCGGCCCCTGGCTGGTGTCGAAGGTGCTCCACCCGCTCTTCACCGCGCCCGGACGGATCGTCAACATCGCCTCCGACGCGGCCCTCTACGGCTCTCCCCGGCTGGCCCACTACATCGCCTCCAAGGGGGCGGTCATCGCCCTCACCCGGGCGATGGCACGCGAGCTCGGCGACCGCGGCGTCACCGTGAACGCGGTCGCCCCCGGTCTCACCGAGGGCGAGGCCACCGAGACCGTGCCCGCCGAGCGGCACGACCTCTACCGCGCGAACCGGGCCGTCTCCCGGGCGCAGCAGGCGGAGGACATCACCGGGATCGTCTCCTTCCTGCTCGGCGAGGAGTCCCGCTATCTGACCGGACAGGTGATCGCCGTCAACGGCGGCTTCACCATGAACTGAGCTGTAGGAGTCACGCGTTATGGATCTGGGCCTCGCCGACCGCACCATCGTGGTCACCGGCGGCAGCTCGGGTGTCGGCCTGGCCACGGTCCGCGCCCTGCTCGACGAAGGCGCCCGCGTCGCCACCTGCGGCCGCGACGCCGAGCGGCTGAAGAACGTGGCCGCGGCCCTCGGCGCCGGACCGGACCGGCTGCTGACCGACGTCTGCGACGTCCGGGACGCCGACGCCGTGCACGCCTTCGTCCGGCGTACCGCCGAGGAGTTCGGCGGCGTCGACGGACTCGTCAACAACGCCGGTCAGTCCCGGATGAAGGGGCTGGACGACGCGACGGCCGAGGACTGGCGCGACGAACTGGAACTCAAGTTCGCCGGCGTCCTCAACCCGCTGCACGCGGCGCGCCCCCATCTCGCCGCCTCCGACGCGGCGAGCGTCGTCAACATCAACGCCGTACTCGCCAAGCAGCCCGAGACCCGGCTGATCACCACCAGCGCCGCCCGCGCCGGCATCCTCAACCTCTCCAAGTCCCTGTCGGCCGAGCTCGCCGCCGACGGCATCAGGGTCAACTCCGTCTGCCTGGGTCTCGTCGACACCGGCCAGTGGGCCCGCCGCCACGCCGCCGCCGACCCCGGCATCGGCTACCAGGAGTGGCAGGCGGAGCTCGCCGCCGACCGGGGGATCGCGCTCGGCCGGCTCGGCCGCGCCGAGGAGGTCGCGTACGCGGTCGTCGCGCTGCTCTCACCCCGTGCCTCGTACATCACCGGCACTGCCATCGACGTCTGCGGCGGCGTCGGCCGCTCCATCCTCTGAGGAGACACCATGCGTCACGACAACGGAGGCGATCTCCTCGTCGCCGTCCTGCGCGAACTCGGCATCGACACCGTCTTCGGCATCGTCAGCGTGCACAACCTGCCGCTGGTGGAGGCCGTCGACCGCGACCTGCGCTTCGTCCCCGTTCGCCACGAGGCGTCCGCCGTGAACGCGGCGGACGCCCATGGACGGGCTCGCGGCTCGATCGGCTGCGCGCTCACGTCCACCGGCACCGGTGCCGGAAACGCCGCGGGATCGCTCGTCGAATCGCTCAGCGCGGGCAGTTCCGTGCTGCACGTCACCGGTCAGGTGGAGAGCGAGTTCCTCGGCACCGGCCGGGGGTTCATCCACGAGACCAAGGACCAGCTGGGCATGCTGACCGCCGTGTCGGCGTACGCGGCAAGCATCCCCGACACACAGCGCGCGGGACGGATCCTGCGCGAGGCGGCGCGCGCGGCGCTGGCCACGCCCGGCGGCCCGGCGAGCGTCGAGTGGCCGATCGATCTCCAGTACGCGGCCCAGACCGACGCCCCGTACGCCCTCCCCGCGCCCGTCCTCCCGTCCCCCACGGAAGGTGAACTGGATGCGGCTGGAGTCCTGTTGGCCTCCGCGCGCCGCCCGGTGATCTGGGCCGGCGGCGGCGCGGTCCGCGCCCGCCGTGAGCTGACCCGGCTCCTCGAAGCGACCGGAGCGGCCCTCGTCACCTCCAACTCCGGGCGTGGCGCGATCCCCGAGGACCACCCGCAGGTCATCGGCAACTTCGCGACCACGCCACCCGTCCGGGCCCTGCTCGCCGACGCGGACCTGCTCCTCACCGTCGGCACGCACTTCCGCTCCAACGAGACCGCCGACTACACGCTCCCGCTGCCCACGGCGCACATCCAGATCGACGCCGACGCGGCCGCCCTCGGCCGGGTCCACCCCGCCACCCACCCCCTGCACGGCGATGCCCGAGCCGTCCTCGGCGGCCTCGTCCCGCACGCCCGGCCGGCCGAGGACGGCTGGACGGAGCGGGCCGCCGCCGTACGCGCCGGGGTGCGGGCCGCCCTGCACGACGGCATCGGACCCCAGGCGGCGATCTGCGACGCGCTGCGGGCCGTGCTGCCGCGCGAGGCGGTCGTCGCCCGCGACGTCACGATCCCGTCGAGCAGCTGGGGCAACCGACTCCTGGAGATCTACGACCCCCGGGACAACGTCTTCCCGCGCGGCGGCGGCATCGGACAGGGCCTGGGGATGGGCATCGGCGCCGCCCTCGCCCGCCCCGGGGCACCCACCGTCGTGATGGCCGGCGACGGCGGACTCGCCGTCCACCTCGGCGAACTCCTCACGCTCGCCCAGGAGCGGCCGCGCCTCACGCTCCTCGTCTTCAACGACGGTGGCTACGGCGTCCTGCGCAACATGCAGGACCGATACGCGGAGCGCCGCTCCGGCGTCGACCTCGTCACCCCCGACTTCGCCGCGCTGGCCCACGCCTGCGGTCTGCCGTACCTGCGCATCGCGGCCGAGGAGCACGCGGAGCCGGTGCTCGCGGAGGCCGTCGCCGGCGACGGACCCGTGCTCGTCGAGGTCGACCTCGCGGCGCTCGGGCCCATGAAGAACCCGTTCACCCCGCCCGTACGGATCCCGGGCCAGTAGGCCCCGTCCCCAAGACAGTCAGGAGGCAGCAGAGCATGAGCGAGAAGTCGTTGCGGCTGGTCGTCCACCGGATGACGTGGGAGGCGGACGGCGTCCTCTCCGTCGAGCTCGTCCATCCGGACGGAAAGCCGCTGCCCGCGTGGACCCCGGGTGCCCATGTCGACGTGCGCGTCGGCGGACTCGTACGGCAGTACAGCCTGTGCGGTGACCCGCAGTCGGCCGGGGTGTACCGGATCGGCGTCCTCAACGAGGCGTCTTCCAGGGGCGGTTCACGCCATGTGCACACCGCTCTCCGCCCCGGCCAGCAGATCACGGTCTCCGAGCCGCGCAACCACTTCGCGCTGGAGGACGCCGGGGGCTACCTCTTCGTGGCCGGCGGCATCGGCATCACACCGATCCTCGCCATGGCGAGGGAAGCGGCCCGCCGCGGGGCCCCCTGGCGGCTCGTCCACGGCGGTCGCACCCGCGCCTCCATGGCCTTCACCGGCGAGCTCACGGCGCTGGGCGGCGGCGCCCTCACCCTCGTACCCCAGGACGAGGCCGGACACATCGACCTGGACGCGGCGCTGGCCGGCCTGGACGAGGACACGCTCGTCTACGCCTGCGGCCCCGCGCCGCTCCTGTCCGCCGTCGAGGAGCGCTGTCCGCCGGAGCGCCTGCGGATCGAGCGGTTCTCCGCGCCCGTCGTCGAACGCGGGGGAGAGGACGAGGGATTCGAAGTCGAGTGCCGCGCCTCCGGACTGACGCTCGCCGTCGGTGCGGACACCTCGATCCTCGACGCCGCCGAGGCCGCCGGTCTGGACGTCCGCAGCTCGTGCCGGGACGGCATCTGCGGCTCCTGCGAGACCCGGGTCGTCGACGGTGTCCCCGACCACCGCGACTTCCTCCTGAGCGAGGCCGAGCACACGGCGAACGCCACGATGATGATCTGCGTCTCGCGGTGCCTCTCCGGCCGGCTCGTCCTCGACCTCTGACCCCTCCGCCCCACCCCCCCGCTTGGAGCCACCATGACCGACGCCTGGCCCTACCTGGAGATCCACCAGAGCCGTACGCGCGAGCCGAGCCCGTACGAGTACAAGCTGGCCGCCACGCTCGAGGAGGTCTTCACGAACGAAGGCCACGAACTGCCCGACGTGGTCCGCGGGCTCAACGCCCGCAAGGTCCACGCCCCCGACGGGCAGCCGTGGACCGAGACCTCCTTCCGCGCCGAGATGCACCGACTGGGAGCCTGATCATGACGCTGTCCACAACCGCTTCCGCGGACCACATCCACGCCCACGGCCTGCGCAACCAGTGGCACCCCGTCGTCCCCTCGCGGTTCGTCGCCCCCGGCGCGATGCGCAAGGTCACCGCCCTGGGCGAGCGGTGGCTCCTGTTCCGCCGTTCCGACGGCACCCTCGCCATGCTGGCGGACCGCTGCCCGCACCGCGGCGCTCCGCTCTCCCTCGGCAGGCACCTCGGCGACCGGGTGGCCTGCTGGTACCACGGCGTCGAGGTGGAGACGGACGGCACCGTCTCCTCCGTGCCGGGCCTGCCGGGCTGCAGCCTGGAGGGCAAGAAGCTGGTCACCTCGCTCCCGGTGCGCGAGGTGGCGGGCGCGGTGCTCGCCTACTTCGGCGACGAGGAGCACCCCGAGCCGGTGCCGCTGGAACTCCCCGGTCCGCTCGTCGATCCGGAGACGGACGCCTTCCTCTGTTACGCCGAGTGGAACGTGCCCTGGCGGTACGCGGCGGAGAACCTGCTCGACCCGATGCACGGCGCCTTCCTGCACCACGAGTCCCACACGATGTTCGACGGCGACACCACGGCCAAGTTCCGCATCCGGGAGACCGACCGCGGCTACTTCTTCGAGAAGACGGACCAGAGGGGCGTCAACTTCGACTGGGTGGAGCTGTGCCGGACGGGCGTGGACTGGGTGGACCTGTCCATCCCGTATCCGCCCTCGGCGGGCCCCGGCGGCCCGTTCGGCATCGTCGGCATGGTCTGCCCGGTGGACGCCGGACGCACCGGCGTCTTCTTCTGGCGCTACCGCACGGTCCAGGACTGGCAGCGCGACTCCTGGCGCTTCCTCTACCGGACCCTGATCGAGAAGCGGCACTGGGAGGTCCTGGAGCAGGACCGGGTGATGCTCGAGGGCATGCCCGTCGACGCCGACCAGCGGGAGAACCTGTACCAGCACGACCTCGGCGTGGTGCGCCTGCGCAGGCTGTACCGCGCCGGGGCCGAATCCCAGTCCTCGGCGGCGGTCTGAACGGCCGTCAGTCCGGACGCCGGCCGATCCGTCCGCGCGTCTGATGCCCTCGCTCGAATGTGGGCATAGGGTGCGAAGTGACTGGCTTGACGGCAAAGGAGATGACCATGTCCGAGCTCATCGTTATCGGCTACGACGAGCCTTCCGTCGCGAAGAAGGCCTTCCATACGGTGCAGGAGCTCCAGAGCAACCACGTCGTCGAACTCGGCGGGCTCGCCGTCGTCACGGTCGACCAGGACGGTGAGACCCACGTCGACACGCCTTCGAGGATGGACAAGATGGCCCTCTCCGCCACCGCGGGCGCGCTGTGGGGCCTGGTCTTCGGGATCCTCGTCCTCACGCCGGGCCTCGGTGTGGTCGGCGCCGCGCTGGGCGGACTCATCGGCAAGCTCAGCCAGATGGGAGTGGACAAGGACTTCCGCAGCAAGGTCGACTCCCTGCTCAAGCCGGGCTCCGCCGCCGTGGTGATCATGGCCTCGAAGGTCACCGAGGACAAGTTCGCGGCCGCCATGCAGTCCTACGGCGGCACCGTTCTCAAGACGTCGCTCTCGGAGCAGGACGAGCAGGCGCTCGTGGAGCAGCTGGCCGGCGCGTAGGCGCCGATCCCTGTGGGGGGGGGGGGGGGCGCCCCCCGGCCCCCCCCCCCCCCCCGGGCCCCCGGGGGGGGGGGGGGCGGGGGGGGGGGGGGCGGCCCCCGCCCGCCCGCCGGCCCCGGCGGGCGGCGCGCCACCCCCCCCCCCC
>NZ_JBICBL010000006.1:0-441198 GCF_043089925.1 Streptomyces sp. NPDC013457 | reverse complement strand
CGGCCGCGCCGCCGGCGGCCCCGTCCCCGGGCGGGGTGGGACCGGCCCCGGGGGGGCCGCGGCCTCGCCGGGGGGGGCGCCCCCTCCACGCCCGGCCCCCCCCCACAGAGCTGTCGCCGCGAGCGGTCAGTACCGGAGGGCGGCGGCGATCCGGCCCGATCCGGACAGCGTCCCGTCGGGGACGAAGCGCACCGCCGCACCGGTCGACAGGGCCTGCTCGACGATCTCGTCCACGATGTCGTCCCGCGAGTCGAGGTCGGTGGGGTCGGCCGGTTCGAGGTGGTCGCCGTAGTCGCGTACGACCGTCTGGTAGTGCTCCTCCACGGCCAGCAGGCGCACCCGGCCCTCCTTCGCGGCCACCCACACCTCGTCGACTCCTCCGGAGAACTCGCGGCGGCCCTGCGCGGCGTCCAGCTCGGAGACCACGGCGGCCGTGTCGGACTCCAGCCGTGCCCTACGAAGCGGCTCCAGCGCCTGCCACACGGCCGCGGCCGGTCCGGAGCCCAGGCCGCCGCGCCGGACGGTCGTCGTGTCCTTGGCCAGCGGCCCGACCTCCTCCAGGAGCGTGATCGCCGCCGCCTCGCCGATCACGTACAAGGGGCGGGGCGAGGAGCTGAGCACGACGCGCATCGCCTCGTGCGCCTCGCGCAGGAAGTGACGGGTCCGCTCGTCCCGGAACGTGCTCGGCACATCGCCGATCTGCTCCTTGCGCTCGGCGTCGGGGTCCGCCAGGCTCCGTGTCCGCGGGAAGCCGTCCGCGGTGTGCTCGTGGACGCCCTCCTGGTCGCCGCTCCACAGGGCGACCCGGTCGGCGGCCACGGTCAGCGCCCAGAAGGGCTGCTCGGCGGCCTGGGCGGCGACGAGATTGCGCGTGAGGAAGGTGTCGGCGACGACGACCCGCTCCGGGACCGTCCGTGCCACCGTCCACACCAGGTGCTCCCCGGGTGCGGCGTAGATCACGAGACCGTCCTCGGCGTGGGCGAGGTCGACCTCGGTGAGGGCCTGCTCCAGCTGGCTCAGCACGTCGAGCCGCCGCTCACGGGTCACCGCCGGGTCCTGCTCGACCAGCTCTCCGGCCCGGGCCACGAGGTTGCGGAGCCGGACGGGGTCCTGGGTGTTGTCGGGCTCCCGGCGGTGCGTCGGCATCACGAGCGACACGGCCGGATAGGGGCGTGGCTGACGCAGCTTCGCGAGCAGTTCGCTGCTGAGCGCAGGATGCATGGGACCAGGCCTTTCGTGGGCGATCGCAGGGGCGTGGACGGGGCCGCGGCACACGGGCTCCTGGGAGACCGGCCAATCAGAACGCACGATATGCCCGCATTCGCGCGTCGGCGCGTCGTGCGGGCCGAGGCTGCTCCACCGGGCGCGACGCCGTCTCCGTTCGGGCCCGCCGGACTGCGCGGGCGGCCGGCAGGCGCCAGGCTGGACGTCGTACCCGGAAGGAGCGTGACCAGCGTGGCCCGGAACCGCCGTCTGATCCTGAGCTCGCCGTCCGAGGTCTGGCGCCTCCTCTCCGACGGCCGCCGTTACGGGGAGTGGGTGACCGGCACCCAGCAGGTCCTGGCCGCGGACCCGCACTGGCCGGACGTGGGCGCCCGCCTGAAGGTCCGTGTCGGCGTGGGGTCCATGACCCTCGACGACACCTGCGTGGTCCGCATCTGCGAACCGGAGCGCCGCCTCGAACTGGAGGCGAGGGCGGAGCCCTTCGGCGCGGCCCGTATCGCCATGTACCTGACGCCCTGGGGTGAGAACACCCTCTTCACCCTCGACTGGCACCCCCTGCGCGGCCCCGGCACGCGGATGCACGGCCTCCCGGTGGACTACATCGTGGCGGTCCGCAACGGCATGATGCTGACGAAGCTGGCCCAGATCGCGGTCCGCGAACACGCGTCGCGGGTGTGAGCGCGGCCCGCGCGGGTAGCCGCCAGGCCCCGCACAGGGCGCGGGACGGAGAGAGGCGATGAACGCAGACCCGGCTACGGCCCGCTCCCGGGAGGACACCCTTCCCGCCGATCACACCCAGGCGATCCTGGAGGCCACGAAACGCGTGGGCTCCCTCCTGAAGGCGTCCGGTCACCCCTTCGCGCTCGTCGGCAGCGTCGCGGTCTACGCCCACGGCATCCCGCTCACGCTCCAGCACGACACCGACTTCGCCGTACGCCGCGAGGACGCCGAGGACGTCGTGAAGGCGCTGGAGGACCATGAGGTCGAGATCGTCAGGCCGCCCGAGGACTGGCTGGTCAAGGCCCGGACGCGGGGCGAGGAGATCGACCTCATCTTCGCGCTCGCCAACCGGCCGGTCACCACCGAACTCCTCGAACGGGCCGAGTCGCTGCCCGTGGACTCCGTGCACATGCCCGTCCTCGCCCCCACCGATCTCCTCAGCAGCCGCCTGGCGGCGCTGTCGGAGCACCACTGCGACTTCGGCGCCCTGCTGCCCGTCGCCCGCGGGCTGCGCGAGCGCGTGGACTGGGCACGGCTGCGCGAGGAACACGGCGAGGAACCGATGCCGGCCGCCTTTCTGTACCTCCTGGAGCGGCTCGGCGTGATCCCGGGCGAGGAGGAGACGTGATGAACGCGCGCGACACGGGCGAGTACCGCATCGCCCGGCTCCGTGAGCGGCTGGCGGGCGGGGACACGGCCGAACTGGGCGTACGGATCGAGATGCGCGGTGGGGCCGTCCTCCTCTCCGGCACCCTGCCGACGGCCGACCACCGGGAGGAGATCCTTCGGATCGCCGACTCCGAGCTGGCCGGCATGCCCGTCCTCGCCGATCTGGGCGTCGCGAGCGCGGAACCCCCTGACGGCCACGAGGACCTGCCGTGAACGCCCCCGCCGGCGGCGCGGACCCCGAGGCCGGGGCCGTCGTGCGCGTGGCCGCGGTGGGCGACATCCATCTCGGCCCCGACTCGCGCGGTCTGCTCCGCCCCTCCTTCGCGACCCTCCCGGACCGCGCGGACCTGCTGCTCCTCGCGGGCGACCTGACCCGCCACGGGACCGTCGCAGAGGCCGAGGTGGTGGCAGGCGAGGTCGAGGACCTGGGCGTCCCCGTGGTCGCGGTGCTGGGCAACCACGACCACCACTCCGAGCAGGAGGAGGCTGTCTCCCGCGTTCTCGCGGACGCCGGTGTCGCCGTCCTGGAGGGCACGGCCACCGTTCTGTCGCTGTACGGGAGGAAGACGGGTGTCGCCGGGGCCAAGGGGTTCTGCGGCGGCTTCGCCGGCCGCTCCGCCGGCGAGTTCGGGGAGCGCGAGATGAAGGACTTCGTACGCGTCACCCGGCGCAGCGCGGACGCCCTGCGGAGGTCGCTCACCGAGCTGGCCGACGACGGCTGCGCACTCCGGATCGCGCTGACGCACTTCTCGCCCGTGCCGGACACCCTCGCGGGGGAGCCACGCGAGATCTACCCCTTCCTCGGCAGCTACCTCCTCGCGGAGGCGATGGACGAGGCAGGTGCCGACCTCGCGGTCCACGGCCACGCCCATCTCGGTACCGAACACGGTATGACGGCGGGCGGTATCAGGGTCCGCAACGTCGCCCAGCCCGTGATCGGCAAGGCCTACGCCCTCTACCACCTCCCTCTGACGGCCTGACCGACACGCCGGGCCGCTACCGCGATTTCCCGTACGTCAGCCGGAATCGAGGGAACGGGGCCCCGGTTTCGAGCCGGCATTCCGGCCACCACCGTCGCCCGGTCGTCGGGCTCGTCACCGGCGGACGACGTCCGGGGCGCGTGCGGGGCGCGTTCGACGGAGAACCGGCAGGCCGGAGCGGGGGCCGTGCAGAGGCGGGCGCGCGCGGGCCGAACGTGGCCCGAAGCGACGCGGAGTGACGAATTCCGTGCACGTTCGACCACACCGTGCTACAGTCGACTCAGTTGCAGTTGTGGTTCCCAATAAACTTCAAGTGCCTTGGGTGAATTCAATTCGCCAGGCACTTTTTGTATTTTCGGTGCTGTTTCCGGACGGGGCAATCGCGCGGCGACGCCGGGATTCACGCGGTGTGGATCCCCGGGTAGTGCCTCGAAGGAGATTTAAAATGGCTAATGGCACCGTGAAGTGGTTCAACTCGGAAAAGGGCTTCGGCTTCATCGAGCAGGAGGGTGGCGGCCCGGACGTGTTCGCCCACTACTCCAACATCGCGACCTCCGGCTTCCGTGAGCTCCAGGAGGGCCAGAAGGTGACCTTCGACGTCACCCAGGGTCAGAAGGGCCCGCAGGCGGAGAACATCCTCCCCGCCTGACGCCGAGCCTTCCGACGCAGCTGGGGTCCTCACCGACGAGGTGAGGGCCTCAGCTCGTCGCATTTTCGGACGAGGTCACTCTGATGAACGAATTCGCACCCCCGGTCTCCCACACCCCGGCCCTTCCCGCGGTCGCCGCCTTCGGCGAGCTCGACCTGCCCGCCGAGGTGCTGGCGCTGCTCACCGAGCTCGGTGTCGACACACCCTTCCCGATCCAGGCCGCCACGCTGCCGAACGCCCTCGCAGGACGTGACGTCCTCGGGCGCGGACGCACCGGTTCGGGAAAGACCCTCGCGTTCGGCCTCGCGCTGCTCGCGCGCACCGCCGGGCGCCGGGCCGAGTCGCGCAAGCCGCAGGCCCTGATCCTCGTCCCCACGCGTGAGCTCGCCCAGCAGGTCACCGACGCGCTCACGCCGTACGCCCGCGTCCTGAAGCTGCGCCTGGCCACCGTCGTCGGAGGCATGTCGATCGGCCGTCAGGCCGCCACGCTGCGCGAAGGCGCCGAGGTCCTCGTCGCGACCCCGGGCCGTCTGAACGACCTCGTCGAGCGCAAGGACTGCCGCCTCGACCGCGTGGACATCACCGTCCTCGACGAGGCCGACCAGATGGCCGACATGGGCTTCCTTCCGCAGGTCACCGAGGTGCTCGACCTCGTACGCCCGGACGGCCAGCGCATGCTGTTCTCCGCCACCCTCGACCGCAACGTCGACCAACTGGTGCGGACCTACCTCCACGACCCGGTCGTGCACTCGGTCGACCCCTCCGCCGCCACCGTCACCACCATGGAGCACCACGTCCTCCAGGTGCACGGCGCCGACAAGTACGCCACCGCCACGGAGATCGCCGCCCGCGACGGGCGCGTGATCATGTTCCTGGACACCAAGGCCTCCGTCGACCGCTTCACCAAGCACCTGCGGGGCAGCGGAGTGCGCGCGGAGGCACTGCACGGCGGCAAGTCGCAGCCGCTGCGCAACCGCACCCTGGAGCGGTTCAGGAGCGGTGACATCAGCGTCCTCGTCGCCACCAACGTGGCCGCGCGCGGAATCCACGTCGACCAGCTCGACCTGGTCGTCAACGTCGACCCGCCCGCCGACCACAAGGACTACCTGCACCGCGGCGGCCGGACCGCCCGCGCCGGCGAGTCCGGCAGCGTCGTCACGCTGGTCCTCCCCGACCAGCGCAAGGACGTGGTCCGGCTGATGGGCGAGGCCGGGATCCGCGCCCGCGTCACCCAGGTCCGTTCCGGCGAGGCCGAGCTGAGCCGCATCACCGGCGCCAAGGCCCCGTCCGGCCGTCCTGTCGACGGCGCCGCGCCCAGCACGGAGGGCCCCAAGCGCGGCGGTGCGCCCTTCCGCGGCATCGGAACCGTTCCGGGCAAGCCCGGCCGCGCGAAGAACGAGTCGCGGCGCTCCGCCGAGGCCCGCAAGACGGCCGAGGCCCGGCAGGCCGCCCGGATCCGCCGCGGCCGCTAGGGCAGGGAGTCCGCTCCGCGCGCGGGGCCGTCCGGGCGGAGCGGCACTGTCGGACCCGGATGATCCAATGTTCCTCGTCGCCGTCCGAGCGCGAGGGGGAACACGAGCATGTCCGGTGCATCCACGGCCCCGGCCGAACTGCGTCGTCTGATGGACGCGTTGACCGGCCCCGGCGGTCCGTCCCGTGACGGCGCGGCCGTCGTGACGGACCGCCGCGACGACCAGGCCGCCGTCGCGGTGATCAGGTCGGCGCGCCCCGCGCGCGGCCTGGCGCGAGCACTCTCCCGCGACCTGCCGCCGGGCGGAGCCGCCGCCGCGCTGCTGAGAGAGCTGACGGATCGCCACCTCGCGGGATCCGGGACGCGCTGGCGCCGGCTCCACGACGCCCTCACCACCGCGCCGGACGCACTGCCGGAACTGCTCGCCGAGCTGCCCGTCCCGAGCGCATCCGAGGCGGACCGGCTCCCGCCCAAGTCCGTCTGCGCCACCATGGAGTTGCTCCTGGAGCGGGCGGCGCCCGCGCACGCGGCGGCCGCGCTGACCGCGCTGCCGGAGCGGACCCTGGAGACGATTCTCGCGGGCGGCTCCCTCCCCGGTCCCTCGCTGACCTCCGCCGTCGTGCTGCACGGCGACACCAGGGCCCGCACCGCGCTGGCCCGCCACCCCCGGATCGACGCCAGGGTCCTCAAGCGGCTGGTCGGCGCGGACGACCCGCAGGTGAACGCGGCCGTCTACCGCAACAACCGCTGCACCCCGTCCCTGCGCCGCACGATCGTCCACGCCCATGCGCAGGCCCGCGTCCCGCTCGAGGAGAAACTCAGAGCGGAGTTGCTGTCGCCCGCCGGTACCGCGTCACGTAGCCGGACCGCGCCCCTGCTCGTCAGCGGGGACCCGGCTCTGGTCGGACAGGCGCTGACCTGGGGCGTACGCAAGGCGGCGCAGCGCCATGCCCTGCTGCGGGTCCTGGAATGCCGGGGCGCGGACGCCCTGCGCACCATGCTCGCCGATCCGTCCGTCGTGCCGCTCGTCCACCCGGAGATCCGCGCCGAAGCCGCCGAAGCACTCCACGCGGCGGGCGGGGACGCGGCGCTCCGGCTGCGGGCCTCGGGCGAACCGTACGACGACCCGGCCGTGCTGCCACGGCTCCTCGGCGTCTCGCGTGGCACCAGCACCCTGCGCGATCTGCTCAACGAGCCGTACGCCCACGATTTCCGGGCCCTGGCGGCGGCCAACCGGACGCGTCCCTTCATGCCGAAGGCGGCGGAGGAACTGCTCCGCCACGAGGACGCCACCGACGCCGAGCGCGCGGAGTTCCGGCTGACGCTGCTCAACGGACCGTGGCGGGCCGGCGGCCGTATCGCGGGCAACCTCACCCCGCCCGGCCGCCGTCTGTCCGAGGAGCTGCTGGACGACTCGGCCGCCGACTGGGCCGTCGGCATGGTCGAGGCGGGGTTGCTCGACCCCGCTGAGCTGGTGACGAAGGCCAGGCCCGCGGCCCGGGCCGTGGAGGCGCTCCGCGCGGTCTGCGAACGGGGCCTGGACGGCGATGGCCTCAGAAGAACGCTGGCCGCGTTGTACGAGGACCACCTGGCGGTGCGCCCCGATGCCGTGGAGACGCTCCTGCGGAACCTTCCCGATCACCCGGGCACGCTGACCGAGGCGGCGAGGAGCGCGGGCGTCCGGCATGCGACGCCGTCGCAGACGCAGACGCAGACGTACACGTCGACGCCCGCTCCGAGCCGGGCCGACGACGAAGGCGTGCCTCCCGCACGTGCCGGGAGCGCTCCCGCCACGGACGGCGAGGCGGCCGCACCGCCGGCGCGACCGGCAGGTGCGCGGGCGCGTGCAGCGCTCGGCGCGATCGACCTGCTGAGGTCGCTGGCCGCCCCCGGCACCGCGCCGCTGCCGGACGATCCGGAGGTCCTGCGCCGCCTGTCCGCCCACACCCGGGACGACGTCCCCGGCCTACGCCACCCGGACTGGCTCCACGAGGCCTGCATGGCGCGGGGGTCGAACGACCTCGCGCACCGGTGCCACCCGCCCACACGCACCGACACGCTCGCACGGATGGCGGAGACACCGGAGCCGGGCTCCCTCGCCCGCATCACCGAACAGGCCTATCTGCACGGCATAGTGTCGGCCGACGACCTGCTCCGCCACCTCCCGGCCGCCCTGATGCTGCGCGTGCCCCACGACTGGAACGACCTGGCTTTTCTCGCGGCCTGGCGACGCGCTCTCGCCACCTTCCTGGACCGCGAACTGGGTACCGAGGCGGACGGCTGGCTGCGGCTCGCGGCCGCCGCCCGACGGTCGACGTCCGAGCCGGACGGGGGCGGGACCGCCGGCCGCCACACGGCCACCTGGCCCGAACTCCTCGACCGGTCACGGCGCGACGCCCGGCGCACGGCTGTCCTCCTGGAAGAGGCGCGCGCTCCCCTCGGCCACGCCTCGCCGTTCACCCCCACCGACCCGCCCACCTCGCCCGAGTCGGCGGTGCGCCTGCTCGCCCGTGGCAACCACCTGTGGGCCTGGCCGCTCGGGACCCTGCTCTGCGTGGCGGGACCCGCCGCCCTCGCCTCGGTGATGGCCCGACTCGGCCCCGACGGGCCGTGGATGCTGGCCGCGTTCGTCCTCCGGTTCCGCGCGACTGCGCCCACCCCTTTCGCGTTCCTCCTGGCCCACCGCGACCCGTCGGCCCTGACGGTGCTCTCGCAGCAGTCCCGTTGGCTCGACTCCACCGCCCTGCGCGAGCTCCTGGACCTCGCCGACCCGGACGTGGACCTCGCCGTGCTCCGCACCAACGGCGATCCGGACGTGTCCCGATGCGTCGCCGCCCGCCCGGGCGCCCTCACTCGGCGCCTCGCCGCCGCCGTGCGCGCCGACCCCCTCGCCGAACTCCCCGGCGGGCGTACGGCATGGCTGGAGTCGGCCCAGCCGGAACTCGTCGAGCTCGTCTTCGACAGGGCCGGCAAGCAGCTGACGATGGCCCAGCAACTGGTCGGCGCGCTCAGCCTGCTGCGTCACGGCGGGCCCGGCCGGCTCGCCGCCCTCGCGGCGGGCGGACGACTAGGGGCCGCCGTCACCCGCCTCTGCCAGAAGGCTCTGGCGAGCGGCGATCCGGCCTCCGTTCTCGCGGCCCGGGCGGCGAAGGAGCTGGCGCCCGGACGCCTCGTGGCGCGGCTGCGGAAGTGCCGTACGCACGGAGATGCCCGCGCCCTCCTCGACGCCACCCCGGGAACCCCGGAGTGGGAGGCACTGGAGGCCGAGCACGCGCGGGACCCCGTCCCCTTCTGGGAGGCCGTGGTCCGCCACCCCAGCGCTCCCCGGGACTTCCGGATCCGGCACGCCGGGCACCTCCACCGGATGTCGGCGTTCGGTACGCCGCCGGACCGGGAGGTGACCGTGGCGCGTGTCCGGCACGGTGTCGACACGTACGGGCGCGAACCGGTGGACGCCCTGCTGGACCACTTGCTGAGGACCGGCCGGCTGACCGGGCGCGACCTCGTCCGAGAGGCCGCGCCGGCGGCCGTCGTCCTGGGCTACCTGGGCCGCGCCCGCCGACGGCCGGACGCTCCCGAGGAGGTGGGGGCCGCCCTGGAGGAGACCGCCCGGCTGGTGGCCGAGCGGCTCGGCGACGACCACGACGCCTGGCGTGCCCTCCACACCCGTCTCACGGATCCGGACGTCGACCGTGTACCGGCCTGCGCCACGCCCGAGCTGCTGTCCGGCCGGCCCTACGGAGCCGTCTCGCAGCGGTAGGTGAAGCGGGTCTCCGCGGTGTGCCGGGTGGGGGAGACGACGACGAGCCGTGCCGTCGCCCGGTGCTCGCCGGGGCCGTGGAACGTCCACAGCAGATGCAGGCGCGCCTGCGTCTGGTGGCGGGCGAGCCGCTCCCGCAGCAGCCCGGACGAGGTCCCGTCACTGCGCTCCCAGCGGTACGTGACGCTGCCGGGCCGCCCGTCGGTCTCGAGGACCGCCACGACGTCGGCGGTGCCGCCGCAACCGGGCGGCCGTGCCGGGGCGGCGACCGAGACCCCGCGTACCGAGACCTCCGGCCCGAGCCGCTGCCAGGCGAGGAACGCGAGGACGGCGAGCAGGACGGCGGCGGGCAGGGCGTACCGTCGCAGTGCCCTGTGGCGGCGCGGCGGAGCCTCGGGCGGACCGCCGTGCCAGATCTGGGCGGTCGTCGGGCCACCGGCCATGCGGAGCCGAGTGGCAGGAGTCACCCCGGGGCCGAACCTGAGGACGTCGCCCTCCACCCGGTCCGGCTCCACGTCCTGCGCGGGTCCCTCGAACCATTGGCTGCCGAGCACCGTGGCGCTGTACTCGTCGGGGTCGTGGCCGCTCATGAGATCGTGCACCTCCTCGTGAGGATCTGCTGCGTGGAGGCGCCGTTCGCGGCGGCCGGGTCCGTGGTGGCCCGGACGCCCCAGTAGCAGCCGCCGGCCCGCGGGAAGGTGTGGGGCAGCGTGATCGTGTACCGGGTCGCGCCACTGCGCCGTACGCTCTCGGAGCCGTCCGGCACACCCGCCGAGCCCTTGGTGTCGGCCGTGAACCAGGAGATCTGGACGACGACCGGACCGGTCCCGTCCGTCACGACCTCGAACGAGGCCTCCGCCGTGCTCGTGCCCGTCTGCCGCAGCGCGGTGACGGAGACCGCCTTCACACCGACCGGACGGGGCGTGGGCGGTGTCGTGGGCGGAGTGGTCGGCGGAGTGGTGGGCGGTGTCGTCGGGGGCGTGGTCGGCGGATCCGTCGTCGCCGTGGGGACGAGGGTCACCGTCGGCGTCGGGGTCATCGTGAGCGTCGGGGACGGGGTGGCCGAAGGGGTCGCCTCCTCGGATGCCGAGGGCGTGGCTTCGGGAGACGCCGTGCTCGTGGGCGGCGCGGCCGTGGGGGAGGCGGGTGCGGTCGGTAGCGTGCTCGTGGTGGCGAACGCCTCCGCCGTCGTACGACCGCCCTCGTCACCGGCGCGGGCGGCGACGGCCGCGAGCAGGGCGAGGATCACCGCGGTGACACCGGCCGGGACGACGATCTCCGGCCACAGCCGGCGCCACCGGCCGGCCGGCCGGGGCAGGGTGGTCGTGGCCAGCGCGGTCGTGCCGGTGGCCGGTTCTCCGGCGGAGGTGGGGAAGAGCAGAGGCAGGAGCGCGGCGAGCGCGGCCAGCCTGCGCTGCCCCCGTTCCTCCCAGTCGGGTCCGTAGGCGGCCGTGGCGACCCCTTCCAGCTCGGCCACGAAGGCCGTCGCGTGTGCGGGGCGTTCCCCGGGGTTCTTCGCGAGACCGCGCCGGATCAGCGGTCGCAGAGGCTCCGGGACGTCCGCGTCCGGCACGGGCGCGTCGAGGTGCTGCAGCGCCAGTTCGGCGATGTTCTGGCCGGTGAAGGGCTTGCGTCCGGTCAGGCACTCGAAGAACGTCGCCGTCGCCGCGTACACGTCGGCTGCCGGGGACGCGGGCTCGCCGTTCCACTGCTCGGGCGCCATGTAGGCGGGTGTGCCCGCGACACCCGGCGTGCCACCGTGGTCCGTCGCGATGCCGAAGTCCACGAGCGTGGACGAGCCGTCGGCGGCGACCAGGACGTTGTCCGGCTTGTAGTCGCGGTGCACGACCCCGGCCCCGTGCGCGGCGGCCAGGCCGAGGAGCGAGCCCTTGAGGACCACGAGCGCCGCCTCGGGTCCGGTGGCGCCCTCCCGGGCGAGCAGCGCGCGCAGGGCGACCCCGTCGACCAGCTCCATCACGATCGCGGCGCCCCGCGGCGCCTCCACGTACTCGTACAAGCCCACGACGTGCGGCGATTCGAGTGCGGCGAGCCGCCGCGCCTCCGCCCGGAACCCCCGGACGAAGGCCGGATCGGTCCGCAGGCGCTCGCCGAGGTACTTCACGGCCACCGGCTGCCCGGTCGCGTCGTGGACGGCGAGTACCACGCGCCCGCTCGCACCCGCACCCAGCTCCCGGAACTCCGTGTATCCGGGCACCACCCAAGCGTTCATCCCGCCCCCAGTCTTCTTCAACGGGGACAGATTCCGGCCACGACCGGTTCCCGGCAAGGGCGCGCGCGTGGGGTGCGGACGGCGCGAGGACGGCGTACGGGCGGCGCATGGACTTCTTGCGCGACCCCATGGACTCTTCGCACACCGCCCCCGCCGGGCGGCGGCGGACCCTACGGTGAACGTCGGCCGCGGGGGCGCCCCCGGCCGCGGGTGGGCCCGGGGCCCTGGCGGCGTCCCGGCAATTCCGCGACCAGGTGCCCCGCGTTCACGTCCTGTACCGCGCCCCCACGCATCGACGACACGTCCACGTCCTCTCACCCACTGATCTTGGGCTCGCTCGGACCACCGTCCCCCCACCGGAATCCATCAGAGGTGCTCAGACCCATGACCGAACTCAACCGGCGCCGTTTCCTCCAGATAGCGGGCGCCACCGCAGGCTTCGCGGCGCTCGACAGCAGCATCGCCCGGGCCGCCGCCATCCCCGCCGCCCGGACCTCCGGAACCCTGGCGGACGTCGAGCACATCGTCGTCCTGATGCAGGAGAACCGGTCCTTCGACCACTACTTCGGAGCCCTGAAGGGGGTCCGAGGCTTCGGCGACCCGCGCCCCATCACGCTCCCCAGCGGAAAGTCGGTCTGGCACCAGCAGGACGGCTCCAAGACCGTGCTGCCGTACCACCCCACCGCCGAGGACCTCGGCATGCAGTTCATCGCAGGCCTGAACCACGACTGGGCCGGCGGCCACAGGGCCTTCAACAACGGCAGGTACGACCAGTGGATCCCCGCCAAGTCCGCGGGCACCATGGCCTATCTGAACCGGAACGACATCCCGTTCCACTACGCGCTCGCCGACGCCTTCACGATCTGCGACGCCTACCACTGCTCGTTCATCGGCGCCACCGACCCCAACCGCTACTACATGTGGACCGGCCACACCGGCAACGACCGCACGGGCGGCGGTCCCGTCCTCGGCAACGAGGAGGCGGGGTACAGCTGGAAGACGTACCCCGAGCGGCTGGAGCAGGCCGGGGTCTCCTGGAAGATCTACCAGGACATCGGCGACGGTCTGAACGCGGCCGGGCACTGGGGCTGGATCAACGACGCCTACCGCGGCAACTACGGCGACAACTCGCTGCTGTACTTCGACCAGTACCGCAACGCCCAGCCCGGCAACCCGCTCTACGACAAGGCCCGCACCGGCACGGACGCCTCCAAGGGCGACGGCTTCTTCGACATCCTGCGGGCCGACGTCGCCGCCGGACGGCTCCCGCAGATCTCCTGGATCGCCGCCCCCGAGGCCTTCACCGAGCACCCCAACTTCCCCTCGAACTACGGCGCCTGGTACATCTCGCAGGTCCTGGACGCGCTGACCTCCAACCCGGAGGTGTGGAGCAGGACCGCGCTCTTCATCACGTACGACGAGAACGACGGTTACTTCGACCACGTCGTCCCGCCGTACCCGCCGTCCTCCGCCTCCCAGGGGCTCTCGACCGTCGACACCTCCCTCGACCGGTTCTCCGGCAACGCGAGTTACGCCGCCGGTGTCTACGGCCTCGGCCAGCGAGTCCCGATGCTGGTCGTCTCGCCCTGGAGCACGGGCGGTTACGTCTGCTCCGAGACCTTCGACCACACCTCGATCATCCGCTTCATGGAGCGCCGCTTCGGAGTGGCGGAACCGCAGATCTCGCCCTGGCGCCGCGCCGTCTGCGGCGATCTCACCTCCGCCTTCGACTTCGGCCTCGAGGACACGGCGCCGGCGGCGCTGCCGGACACCTCGGCGTACAAGCCGCTCGACAACGACCGGCACCCCAGCTACGTACCGAAGCCGCCGGCCAAGCCGGTGCTGCCCGTCCAGGAGGCGGGAGCGCGCCCGGCCAGGGCGCTGCCGTACGAGCTGTACGTCGACGGCGCGGCGACGCCGTCCACCGGGCGCTTCGCGCTGACCTTCGGCGCGGGTGCCAAGGCCGGTGCCTGCTACTACATCACCGCGCCGAACCGCACCGACGGGCCGTGGACGTACACGGTGTCGGCCGGCCGGAGCATCTCCGACTCCTGGAACTCCGCCTACTCCGCCGGGGTCTACGACCTCACCGTGACCGGCCCCAACGGCTTCCTGCGCGGCTTCCGCGGGCCGGGCACGACGGCGGGTCCGGAGGTGACGGCACGTCATGATGCCGTCTCCGGCAACGTCGTGCTGACGATGACGAACACCGGTGTCGCCGCGGTCACCCTCACGGTCACCAGCGCGCCCGCCTACGGAGGCCAGGTCCAGCGGGTCACGGTCGCCAAGGGCGCCACGGTGACGCACACCGTGGACCTGCGGGGCAGCAAGCGCTGGTACGACCTGTCGGTCGTCTCCAGCGGGAACAGCACCTTCCTCCGGCGCTTCGCGGGCCATGTCGAGAACGGCACGGCGGGCGTCAGCGACCCGGGGATCGTCACCGGCTGAGGCCGGAAGGGGGCGGTGCGGCGGCCGGTCAGACGGTGACGACCCGCACGTCGGCGTCGGTCAGCCGCCGCACCGCCTCCGCCGGGAGGGCCGCGTCGGTGACCAGGACGTCGACGTGGTCGAGGCCGCAGATCCGGGCGAAGGCGCGCCGCCCCATCTTCGAGGAGTCGGTGACCACGACGACCCGGCTCGCGCGCTCGGCGAAGAGCCGGCTGATCCCCGCCTCGTCCTCGTGGTGCGCCATGATGCCGAGCTCCGGGTCGATTCCGTCGACGCCGAGGACGACGACGTCGAGCACCACCTCGTTCAGGACCCCGGCGGCGAGCGGGCCGACCAGTTCGTACGTCTGCGGGCGCGCCACACCCCCCGAGACGACGATCTTGATCTGTGGCCGTACGGCGAGCTCGCCGGCGATGTTGAGCGCGTTGGTCACCACGGTCAGCGCGGGGGCGGGCGGGGTGCCGGGCGCCTCCGCCCTGCCGCCGCCGAAGCGCAGCGCCAGCGCGCGGGCCACCTCGGTGGTCGTCGTTCCGCCGTTGAGCCCGAGCACCTCGCCCTCGTGGACCAGCTCCGCCGCCGCGGCGGCGATGCGCTGCTTCTCCGAGGCGTGCCGGGAGGACTTGTAGCGCAGGGGCAGCTCGTACGAGACACCGTGCGGGACGGCTCCGCCGCGGGTACGGACCAGGAGCCGCTGTTCGGCGAGTTCGTCCAGGTCCCGGCGGATCGTGGCGGGGGAGACGTCGAGCGTGGCGGCGGCCTCCTCGACCTCCAGCCTGCCGGTGGAGGCGAGGAGTTCGAGGAGCGTGTTCCACCGCTCGTGCTTCGACATGATCGCGATTTTAGCGCCGCGCCGACGCCGTGGGCCCTGGACCGCACGCCGCCGCTGATGGATACTGCGCACAGTGATAGATGCTCGAAGATGCTCGAAAATCATCTATTACGAGCATGACTGAGCATCCTCTGTCTGTGAAGGAGTCGCACGTGCCCCCTACGGGTCCCTCCCGCACCGCCGCCGAAATCGCCTCCCAGCCCGCCTCCTGGCGCAAGGCCGCGGAGACCCTGCCCCAGCACCGCGCGGCGCTGCCGGTGCGGGGCGAGCGCGTCGCCGTCGTCGGCTGCGGTACCTCCTGGTTCATCGCCCAGGCCTACGCCCAGCTCCGCGAGACCGGCGGTCACGGCGAGACCGACGCCTTCGCCGCCTCCGAGTTCCCTCTCGGACGGCGCTACGACCGGATCCTCGCCATCACCCGCTCCGGCACCACCACCGAAGTCCTCGACCTGCTCCGCCGCGTCAAGGGGACCGTCGTCACCGGCGCACTCACCGCCGACCCGGCGACCCCCGTCATGGCCGCCGCGGACGCCGTGGCCGTCCTCGACTTCGCCGACGAGGAATCGGTGGTGCAGACCCGCTTCGCCACCACCGCCCTCGCCCTGCTCCGCGCGCACCTGGAGGCGGAGGACGCCCTCCCGGCCGGCGTGCGTACCGTCGAACGGGCGGCCAAGGACGCCGAACGCGCCGTCGCCGAACCGCTCGCCGCCGCGATCACCGGTGCCGAGCAGTACACCTTCCTCGGCACCGGCTGGACCTACGGACTCGCCCTCGAAGCGGGCCTGAAGATGCGCGAGGCAGCCGGCGCCTGGACCGAGGCCTACCCGGCCATGGAGTACCGCCACGGCCCGATCAGCATCACCGCGCCCGGCCGGGTCGCCTGGTCCTTCGGCCCCGTGCCCACCGGCCTCGCCGCCGACGTGGCCCGCGTCGGCGGCACCCTCGTCGCGGAGTCCGGCGACGCCGACGGCGAACTCGACCCGATGGCCGACCTCGTCCGCGCCCAGCGGCTCGCCGTCCTGCTCGCCGAGGCCCAGGGACAGAACCCGGACCGGCCGCGCAACCTCACCCGGTCCGTCGTCCTCGACCACGGCGCGACGGAGGAGAGCTGATGCCGCTCACCACCACCGGCGAGATCGTCCTCGAAGCCCGCGAGCACGCGGCGGGCGCCGGAGCGTTCAACGTGATCCAGATCGAGCACGCGCAGGCCATCGTGGCCGGCGCCGAGGCCGCGGACCGTCCCGTCATCCTCCAGATCAGCGAGAACACCGCCCGCTACCACGGCGCCCTGGAGCCCATCGCGCTCGCGACGCTCGCCATCGCCCGCCGGGCCGCCGTTCCTGTCGCCGTCCACCTCGACCACGCCGAGTCGCCCGGCCTCGTGCGCGAGGCCGTCGCCCTCGGGTTCGGCTCCGTCATGTTCGACGCCTCCACCCTCCCGTACGAGGAGAACGTCGCCGCCACCCGCGAGATGACCGACTACTGCCACCGCGAGAACGTGTGGGTGGAGGCGGAACTGGGCGAGGTGGGCGGCAAGGACGGTGCCCACGCGCCCGGGGTGCGCACCGACCCCGCCGAGGCGCGCGCCTTCGTGGCCGCCACCGGCGTCGACGCCCTCGCCGTCGCCGTCGGCAGCTCCCACGCGATGCTCACCCGGGATGCCGTCCTCGACCTCGACCTCGTCTCCCGACTGCGCGAGGCCGTGGACGTCCCGCTTGTCCTGCACGGCTCCTCGGGCGTCGGGGACGCCGACCTCGGCCGGGCCGTCGGCGCCGGCATGACGAAGGTGAACGTGGCCACGCACCTCAACAAGGCGTTCACCCAAGCCGTCCGGACCCACCTGGGGGAGAACGCCACGACCGTCGACCCGCGCCGCTACCTCGGCCCGGCGCGCACGGCCGTCGCGGAGGCGGTCTCCCATCTGCTGGGAGTGCTGGGCGCCGAGGCGCCTCTGGTGCGCAGCTCAGTCGTCGGCCCCTGAGCCCTGCCGGCCCGGGTTCTGCGTGGGGGAGCCCTGCGCGGTTCCCGGGTCCTCGTCGGCTCCCGGTTCCTCGCAGGTGACGCGGTCGCGCGGGGTGTAGTGCGTACGGAACGTCTCCCGGCCGACCTCCGCCCCGCCGTCGCGGAAGACCCGGTCCACGGTGATGTCGAAGCCCTCCAGCGGAGTCTGCGGCTCGCACTTCGGGCCCGAGCCGGTCCGCTCGGCGGGTTCCGTCAGATTGGTGCGGGGGCCCTCCACCGCCTCCACGGCGTCGAACTTCTTCGTGCCGAGGAAGCTGACGGTCACGGAGGAGTCGGTGGAGCTCGCCTTGATGTAGATCCAGGCGTCGGAGTTGTTGCGGAACTTCAGGTCCAGCGTGCCCCAGGCCACCGTCGCCTCCCGGCCCGGCGGGTACCGCTCGATGTAGAAGGAGTGCGCCCCGTACTCGACCGGCTTGACCCCCGCGAAGAAGATCGCGTTGAAGACCGTGGTCGCGACGGCGGAGACCCCGCCGCCCGGCGCGGAGTGGTACTGCCCGTCCAGGATCATCGTGCCGTCGACGAAGCCGTTGGCCTTGGTGCGCTCCCCGACCGTCTTGTTGAAGCTCCAGACCTCGCCCGGCTTCACCAGCGAGCCGTTGATCAGCTCGACCGCCCGTCCGATGTTGGTCGTCCGGTACGGCGCGGTGGGGAAGTTCACCGTGAACGTCGACATCTGCTCCTTGATCCCCATCTCCGCCACCGACTTCCGGGTCAGCACCGGCTGGATCAGCCTGGTGGCCACGGGACCGGTCCGCGCGGCGTCGCCCCGCTTCGGCAGCAGCGGCATGACCGCCGCACCCAGGGCCTGGGCCGTCACCTCGTGCCCGGGCCGCCCGTCAGCGAGGACCACCACCTTGCCGTTCTCCACCCCGAGGCGGGCCTCGACCGGACCGGTGGCGACCCTGTCGAGCGGGCGCGCCACGGCAGGGTCACGGATCAGCCCCTGCTCGTCGAGGGTGGGGACGAGCCTGCCCTCGTCGTCGGCCTTCACCGTCAGATGCGCGCCGAGCGTGGTCGGGGTGATCCGCAGGCTCTCGCCGTCGACGGTGAGGGTCACCGGCCCCGACATCGCGGGCGTCCCGAACGTGTTGAGGAACCGGGCCGTCTCCGCCTCGCCGACCTTGGGCGGGGAGACGGCGGTCGGCAGCGGCACCGGATTCTCGTCGGGCTCGGGATAGTTCGCCCGCAGCGTGTCCACGGCGCCGTCGACGTCCAGCTTCTGTCCGATGCGGGGCTGGACGGTGACCGCCTGCCCGTCCTCGAAGGAGACGGCCCCCTCGACGGTCGTCCGGTCGTAGGTACGGGCCGCCTCGGTCATCGCCGCGCGGGCCTCGGACTCGTCGAAGGCGACGACCGGTTCGACGTTGCGCTCGTCGGTGGAGAACAGCCGGCCGATCACGGTCGCCGGATCTCGCGAGGGATCCGCCGCCTTGTCGACGGTCTTCTCCACGTCGACGCTCAGCCCGGCCGCGGCCGGGTCGACGGTGCCGGTGCTCGCGCCGATCCGTACCGGTATCGGGGCGGTCCAGGACGCGGGCGCAGCCGCCGTCAGCGCCGCCCGCGCCTCCTGGCGGCTCATGCCGCCGATGTCCACACCGGCCACCCGGGTGCCCTCGGAGATGTCGTTCCCCGTGGCGAGGAGTCCCGCCGCGTACAGGCCGCCCGCGGCGACGAGGGCCACTCCGGCCGCCGTCACCGCGATGCGTATGCGCCGACCGCGAGAGGACGACGGCGTCGCGTCGTCCTCGTGCCTGGAGTCGCTGGAGTCGCTCACACGGCCTGCCGGTGGGTCGGGGTACCCGAGATCCAACCGTGACGTTACGCCGAGCGGGTGGCCCACGCATGTTGGACGGCTCTGACCTGCCCTTATGTCACGGAACCCGGCCAGTCCAGGCCCGGCCCGTCCAGGCCCGGCCCGTCCAGGCCCGGCCCGTCCAGGCCCGGCCCGTCCGGGCCCGGCCGGGGCGTCGCCGGCACGTCGAGCGAGATCCAGGCGTCGGGGGGTACGTCCGGCCGGCCCGGTACCGGCCTGCGTTCCTCCTCCCAGGCCTCGCCGACGATGTCGGCGGCGACCCGGCGCCAGAACCGCACGGCTCCGGCGTTCTCGTCCTGGAAGGCGACCTCCCAGCGCCCCGGGTGCGCGGCCATGACCTCCCGCACCGCGCGCAGTCCGACTCCCGCCCGCCGCGCGGCGCGCACCACGAAGAAGCTGTTGAGCACGCGCGTCGGTGCGGAGAGGCCGCGGACGAACGCGAGACCCACCGGGTGCTCGCCGCTCGTCACCAGGTAGGCGGCCCAGTCGGCGTCCGCGAAGGCCGAGTCGAGCCGCTCGCTGCGGAAGGTTCCGTCCGGGCGCGGCAGCACACCGCTGTACTCGGACAGGTCGTGGCGGAACATCAGCCAGAGGCGTTCCACGGTGGGCCGGTCGGCAGGGGCCGCGCGACGCACGGACACGTCCGGCAGGGGCCGCCTCGGGACTCGGGGCAGGGGGCTTCTCGGGTTCTGTGGCATGAAAAAAGCCTCCCGGGCGGGGCGACGGCCCAGCCGGAGAGGCTCATTGACGTACGGGCAGATTACCAGCCGCCCCGGAGGCGACGGAGGCCGGGGCCGGGTGCGTGAGGGACGGACTCCCCTCACGCACCGCGGATCAGCCCTCCTGCGGGTCCACCAGTGCGTTCGACCGTGCCACGCGCGCGTACCAGCGGGCGCTCGACTTGGGGGTGCGGGCGAGCGAGTCGTAGTCGACGTGGACCGCGCCGAACCGCTTCGCGTAGCCGTACGCCCACTCGAAGTTGTCCATCAGCGACCAGAGGAAGTAGCCGCGGACGTCCGCCCCGTCCTCGATCGCCCGGTGCACGGCCGCCAGATGACCGTGCACATAGGCGATCCGGTCGGGGTCGTGGACCGAGCCGTCCGCGCCGACCACGTCCTCGTACGCGGCGCCGTTCTCCGTGATCAGCAGCGGCAGGTCCGGGCAGCGTGCGGAGATCCTGGTCAGCAGCTCGTACAGCCCGTTCGGGTCCACCGCCCAGCCCATGGCCGTCAGCTCGCCCGGCGCCCGGTGGAAGGCGACGTCGTCCGCCCCGGGCCAGGGGGAGTGGTCGCTCGCCCCGTGCCCGTCGTCCTGCGGCTTCGCCATCCCCTCGGCGACCGACGAGACCACCGTCGGCGTGTAGTAGTTGATGCCGAGCGAGTCCAGCGGACCGCCGATCGTGGCCGCGTCGCCGTCGCGTACGAACGCCCAGTCGGTCAGCGAGGCGGTGTCGGCGAGGAGGTCAGCGGGATACGCGCCGTCGAGGAGCGGGCCCAGGAAGACTCCGTTGCCGACGGCGTCGATCCGGCGCGCCGCATCCCGGTCCGCAGCCGACGTGGTGAGCGGACGGACCTCGTGCAGGTTCAGGCTGATGGAGATCCTCGCCCGCCCTGGATGCGCGGCGCGCAGCGCCTGCGCGGCCAGCCCGTGGCCGAGGTTCAGGTGGTGCGCGGCGCGCAGGGCCGCGACGGGGTCCGTGCGGCCGGGGGCGTGGACCCCGGAGCCGTAGCCGAGGAAGGCACTGCACCAGGGCTCGTTGAGCGTGGTCCAGCGGGAGATCCGGTCGCCGAGCGCCTCGCCGACCAGCGCGGCGTACGCCGCGAACCGCTCGGCCGTGGCCCGCTCGGGCCAGCCGCCGGCCGTCTCCAGCTCCTGCGGCAGGTCCCAGTGGTAGAGCGTGGCGACCGGCTCGATGCCTGCCGCGAGCAGCTCGTCGACGAGCCGGCGGTAGAAGTCCAGACCCTTCTGGACGGCCGGTCCGCGGCCGGTGGGCTGGACGCGAGGCCAGGACACCGAGAAGCGGTAGGCGCTCAGACCGAGGTCCGCCATCATCCGGACGTCGTCCCGGAAGCGGTGGTAGTGGTCGACCGACACATCGCCGGTATGGCCCTCGAACACCCTCCCCGGGGTGTGCGAGAAGGTGTCCCAGATCGACGGCGTACGGCCGTCCTCGGCCGCCGCTCCCTCGATCTGGTACGCGGCGGTGGCGGCGCCCCACAGGAAGCCGGGCGGGAACTGACGGACCGTCGTGTGCGGTCGGGGATCTGTCGCGGTCATGCGGAAGTGCTCCCGGGTGAGAGAGGCGTACGGGGGAGGGGAGGGATACGGGGGAGGGGAGGAACGGGCAGGGGCCGGCCACCGGTCCGCGGGGTCGGGTCATGACCCGCGGACCGGCCCGTGACCTCGGGTCAGCTCTTGACCGCGCCCGTGGTGATGCCGCCGACGATGTGCTTGCCCAGCACGGCGAAGACGAGCAGCAGCGGCAGGGTGGATATCAGCGCGCCGGTCAGCACGATCGACTGGTCGACGGTGTGGTTGCCGGCTCCCAGACCGGCCAGGGCCACCTGGAGCGTGGGGCTGCCGTCCGGGGTCAGCGCGATGAACGGCCAGAAGAAGTCGTTCCAGGCCTGGACGAAGACCAGCATGCCGAGCACCGCCATCGCGGGCCGCGCGACCGGGAAGACCACGTGCCAGATGATCCGCAGGCTGTGCGCGCCGTCCACCCGGGCCGCCTCCACGAGTTCCACGGGCAGCGCCTCGATCAGGTACTGGCGCATGAAGAAGACGCCGAACGCGGCGACCAGGGACGGCAGGACGACGGACTGGAGCTGGTCGACCCAGCCCAGGTCGGTGATGATCCGGTACAGCGGGATCACGCTGAGCTGCGGCGGGATCGTCATGGTCGCCACGACGAGCGCCAGCATCGCGCTCCGTCCCCTGAAGGGCAGCTTGGCGAAGGCGAAGCCCGCCAGGGTGGCGAAGAGCACCGTGGACACCGCCACCAGCCCGGCCACGACGGTCGTGTTGACCAGCGCCTCGCCCATGTCGACCTGGTTCCAGGCGAACGTGAGGTTGTCGAAGAGCCGTGGGCCGGGCAGCAGCGGCGCCGGGGGCGAGACGACACGCTCGCCCGAGTGGGAGGCGGCGACCAGGTTCCAGTAGAGCGGGAAGAGCGAGATCAGGGCCGCGAGGCCGAGCAGGACGTAGGTGAGCGGGCCGGCCCGGTGCTGGTCGCCGGCCGGAGGGCGCGGACGGAGACGGAGAGGAACACGCAGACGTGACATGAGCTCAGGCCCCCAGCTTCTTGCGGTTCGCCCGGGCGAGGAGCGTGCGGACCGCACCGATCACCAACAGGAGCAGCAGCATCACCCAGGCGATGGCGGACGCCTGGCCGAGCGCCCCGGTCACCCAGCCCTTCTCGTACATCAGCAGACTCAGCGTCTGGAACTGGTTGCCGCTGCCACCGCTGATGCCGAGACTGCCGCCGAAGATCATCGGTTCGCCGAACAGCTGGGTGGCGCCGATCGTCGAGACCACGATCGTGAAGAGGATCGTCGGACGGATCGACGGAATCGTCACGCTGAGGAACTGGCGCCACCGGGAGGCCCCGTCCAGCGCCGCCGCCTCGTACAGGTCCTTCGGCACGGCCTGCATCGCGGCCAGATAGATCAGCGCGTTGTAGCCGGTCCAGCGCCAGGTCACGATCGTCGAGATGGCGATCTGCGCGGGCCACTTGGAGGACTCCCAGTCGACCGGCTCGAACCCGACCCAGCCCAGGACGGTGTTGATCAGGCCGTAGTCGGTGTTGAAGAGCTGGGCGAAGACGAGGGTGGCCGCCGCGATCGAGGTGGCGTACGGGGCGAGGACCGCGACCCGGAAGAACCCCCGGGCGCGCAGCCGGTAGTTGAGCAGATGGGCCAGGCCGAGCGCCATCAGCAGCTGGGGGACGGTCGACACCACACCGATCGTGAACGTGTTGGCGAGCGCGTTCCAGAAGAACTCGCTCTCCGCGAGGGAGGTGTAGTTGTCCAGGCCACGCCACTCCGCCTCACCGCCGAGCTCCACGCGGTGCAGCGAGAGCCAGCCGGTGTAGACCAGCGGGAAGATCCCGAAGGCGGCGAAGGTGAGGAAGAAGGGCGCGACGAACGCGTAGGGGCTGAACCGCAGGTCCCACCGGTAGAGCCGGCTGCGAAGGCCCGCGCGGGACGGTGGGGGAGAAGGCGGGGCGGGAGAGGGCGGAGCGGGCGGCGGGGAGCCGTCGGCCGCCGCCCGGAGGGAGGTGGCCACGGGGGCGTCCCTTCGGAATCGGTGCGGATGCGCGGCGCGCGGTCGTGCCGCGTGCGGACGGGCGCGTGCCGTCGGTACGGGCGTGGGGCGGGCCGCGGGTGGTGGCCGCCCGGCGGGGGAGCGCCGGGCGGCCTCGCGGCCTCCGCGTCCCGGCTACTGCTCGATCTTGTCCTCGATCAGTTTCCTGACGTTCTCCCACGCCTTCGCGGGATCCGTGCCGCGCTGCTCGATGTCGAGGATGCCGTTGTCGGTGAGGAAGGTCTTCACCTGGCCGTCCCAGCGGCTGATCGGGGCCGGGGTGATTCCGGCCGCGGCCTCCGAGTAGATCCGGCCGACGGGCGTGTCCCCGAAGTACGGCAGCTTCGCGTCCTGCACGGCCGCAGAGGAGAGCGTGTCCTTGGTCGAGGGGATGTTGCCGTTCACGCCGAAGACCTTGGCGTGCTGCGCGGGCGCGGTGAGCCAGGCGGCCAGCTCCGCGGCCTCCTTGGCGTGCTTGCCCGACTTGGGGACGGCGAGGAACGAGCCGCCCCAGTTGCCGGCCACCGGCGGCGCGGCGATGTCCCACTTGCCCTGGTTGGCCGCGCCCGCCTGGTCCTTGATGATGCCGGTCATCCAGCTCGGGCAGGCGACCGTGGCGAACGCGGAGTTCTTGAAGGCCGCGTTCCAGGTGCCCTTCTCGTCGAACTGGCGGAGCTTGGCCGTGAGGCCGCCCTGCGCCGCGGCGACGGCGGTGTCCCAGGCCTTCTTCACGCCCGGGCTGTTCTCGTAGTCCAGCTCACCCTTGGTGTCCGCGTACTGCACGGCCTCGCTGGAGACGACCGCGTTGAACAGACCGCTCGCCGAGTCGTGGAAGGACGTTCCGGGCGGAGCGGCCTTCTTGTAGGTCTCGCCCGTCTTCAGGAACTTGGCCCAGTCCCCCTGCCACAGCGCGCCCACGGCGGCGCGGTCGGTGGGCAGCTTGGCCTTGGCGAAGAGCTCCTTGTTGTAGCAGATCGCCATCGGGCCGATGTCGGTGCCGAGTCCGATGACCTTGCCGTCGGCGGTGGTGGCCTGCTTGACCTTCCAGTCGAGGTAGGAGCCGAGGTCCGCGCCGCCGGTCGTGCCGAGGTCGACCCACTTGTCCGCCATGGCGGGGCCGGTGGCCTCCGCGACGTAACCGACCTCGAGGGCCTGGATGTCGGCCAGTCCGCTGTTGCGGGAGAGCCGCAGCTTGAGGGTGTCCCAGTATTTCTGCCCGTCGGCGACGTTCGACTCGACGATCCTGATGTTCGGGTGTGCCTTCTCGTACTCGGCGTAGAGCTTGGCGCCCGTCTTGTCGTCGTAGCCGAACGACCCGAACGTCCCGATGCGCAGCGTGATCCGTCCGTCGCCGCCGGCCTCGTCGGAGCCGCCGTCGCCACCGCAGCCGGTGATCAGGGCGGCGCAGACGGCGACCCCGGCGACCGCGGCCCACGCGGTGCGGCGTCGTGCCTGTCTGCTGCGGCTCGTGCTGGAAGTGCGCATTCGACTCTCCTCGTCCGGGGTGATGCGAAGCGTGGCTCGGTGCGGCCCGCGCGGCTCGTGCGTGGGAGCGCTCCCACTGCGTCTCGCCGGAAGGTTGCTGCCTGGCCCGTACGGGTGTCAAGAGGCGGGTCGGAATCCGTTACGCCGTTCTTGGGAGCGCTCCCACGCTTGATACAGTCACGGGACGCAGGGGACACGAGGGGAGACGGCAGATGGTGGTGAGCGGGCGCCAGACCGGCAGGCCCACCCTGGAGGAGGTCGCGGCCAGGGCCGGTGTCGGCCGGGGCACGGTCTCACGGGTGATCAACGGCTCCCCGCGGGTGAGCGAACACGCCAAGGCCGCCGTCGCCCGCGCCGTCGCCGAACTCGGGTACGTACCCAACCGCGCCGCCCGGGCGCTGGCCGGCAGCCGTACGGACGCGGTGGCGCTCGTGATCCCCGAGACCGAGGCCCGGCTCTTCGCCGAACCGTACTTCCTCGACATCATCCGCGGGGTCAGCGCCGAACTCGCCGACGCGGACAAGCAGCTGCTGCTCACGCTGATCCGGAACGACAAGGAGCGGCAGCGCTTCGAGCAGTACCTCGCCGCCCAGCGGGTGGACGGCGTGCTGCTCGTCTCGGTCCACGGCGACGATCCCCTGCCGGACCAGGTGCGGGCGCTCGGCCTGCCGGCCGTGCTCAACGGGCGCCGCACCGAGGCGGAGGAGGTGGCCTACGTGGACTCCGACAACGTCGGTGCCGGACGGTCGGCCGTCGCCCATCTCGCCGGGAGCGGCCGCCGCCGCATCGCGACCGTCACCGGCCCCCTGGACATGTACGTCGCCCGCTGCCGCCTCGACGGCTACCGCCAGGGCCTGGCGGAGGCCGGGATCGCCGCGGACGAACGGCTCGTCGCCACGGGCGACTTCACCGAGGAGGGCGGACGGCGGGCGATGCGGCAGCTGCTCGAGCGCGAACCGGAGCTCGACGCCGTCTTCGCCGCCTCGGACGTGATGGCGGCGGGAGCCCGCGGCGTGCTGAGGGAGGCGGGGCGCCGGGTCCCGCAGGACGTGGCCCTCGTCGGGGTCGACGATTCGGCCGTGGCCCGTCACATGGATCCGCCGCTGACCAGCGTGCGGCAGCCGATCGAGGAGATGGGGCGCACCATGGCCCGGCTGCTGCTCCAGGAGATCGCCGAGTCGTCGGGTGAGCAGCCGCACCGGGTGCTCCCGACGGAGCTGGTCGTCCGCGAGTCGTCCTGAACCGCCTCCCAAGATGCATCGGGCCCGCGATGCCCGGAGAATTGCAGCAACAGGGCCCGTATCCGCCACCGGGCGCAACCTGGCGCCACCGGGCGCAACCCGGCGCCACTGGGCGCAACTTGGCAAGGGGGCGGTCGACGATGCCGCTGCGACAGGAGTACCGGTCGTTCATGGCCGGGACACTGCGGCAGTGGGTCGTCGTCTATGTGTGTGCCGTCGCCCTGCTCACGGGCTTCTACCTCACGGTGCCGTCCCGGCACACGCTTCTCTGGGCGTTGATCGGCCTCAGCGGCGTCGCCGCGATCCTCACCGGTGTCCACATCCACAAGCCCGCCAAACGGTGGCCGTGGCTCGTGCTCGCGGGCGCAAACTTCACCTTCGTCGCCGGCGACACCGCGTACAACCTGCTTGAGAGCCTGTTCGACCAGCCCAACCCCTTCCCCTCGGTCGCGGACGCCCTGTACCTGGCCACGTACCCGCTGTTCGCCATCGGTCTCTTCGGCTTCATCCGTTACCGGGCCGCCGGGCGCGACCTCGCCGTGGCGCTCGACGCCCTCATCCTCACGTCGGGGCTGGCCCTGCTCTCCTGGGTGTACCTGATCACCCCGCTCAGCAAGTCGCCCGACATGACGTGGATCGAGAAGGCCATCTCGATCGCGTATCCGCTCGGCGACGTCCTGATGCTCGCGATGCTCGCCCGCCTCCTGGTGCCCGGCGGGCTGAGATCCCGAGCGGTGCAGCTGCTCACCGTGGGGACCTGCGGAATCCTGGCGTCCGACGTCATCTACGGAGCGCTCCAGCTGAAGGGGACCTGGACGGTCGGCACCGGCTGGGACCTCGGCTGGGTCATCTTCTTCACGGCCTGGGGACTGGCGGCCCTGCACCCCTCCATGACCGGCCTGACCGAGCGTGCGCCCCAGCCGCCGCCGGTCATCGCCGAACGGCGTCTGGCCCTGCTCGCCGCGGCCTCGCTCGTCGCCCCCGTCCTGCTGCTCTACCAGTCGCTCCGCGAGGACCGCGAGCAGGACATCGCCGTCATCGCCGTGTTCTCCGCGATCATGTTCCTGCTGGTCCTCACCCGCCTGTGGTACATGATGGCCGAGCACCGCAGCGCCGAGGCCCGCGAGCGCAGTCTGCGGGTCGCCGCCGCCTCCCTGGTGGCCGCACTGAGCCCCCGTGAGGTCGCCAGCGCCGTCGAGGCGGCCGCCGCGACCCTCGTCGGGCCCGGAACGCCGCACAAGACGATGCTCCTCGCCCGCGACCGCCGGCGCTTCCTCTACGCCGTCCCGACCGGGCATCTGCCCTGGAACTTCCGCGGTACGGAACTCTCCGGCCCCGACAGTCAGCCCTGGCCCGAGCTGCTCGCCCATGGCGGCCGGCTCGTCGGCACCGACGAGCTCGATCCCACCGTCGCGCACGCCCTCGGGCCGCTGTCGCACGCCCTGCTCTGCCCGCTGGCGCTGCAGGCGCCCGCCGCCGGCGAACCGCTGCTCGGCGCGGTGCTGCTCGCCGCCCCGGAGAAGAAGCTCCGCGAGATCTCCGGGCCCGCGCAGTCCCTCGCCTCCCAGGCCGCCCTCGCCCTGGAGCGCTTCGGGCTCAGCGAGGAGGTCAACCGCCGCACCAGCGAGGCGTACTTCCGTACCCTCGTCCACAACACCTCGGACGTCATCCTGATCGTCGACGACGACGACACCGTGCGGTACGCCAGCCCGTCGGCCGAGTCGATGTTCGGACACGCGCTGATGCCCGGGACGCCGCTGACCGACCTCCTGGCTCCCGGCGACGCCGCCAGCGCGCTGCGGATCCTCGCGGGCGTCCGCTCGCGCGACGACGTGGACGCCCGGGACGACTGGAAGCTGCGCCGCGACGAGTCCACGGACCTGCACGTCGAGGTCCGGTGCAGCAACCTCCGTTACGAACAGACCGTCCACGGTCTCGTCCTCACCCTGCGGGACGTCACGGAGCAGCGGAAGCTGGAACGGGAGCTCACCCACCGCGCCTTCCACGACTCGCTCACCGGCCTGCCCAACCGGGTCCTGCTCCTCGAACGGATCGAGCGAGCACTGCTGCGCGGACGCCGCGACTCCACGCTGACCTGCATGCTCTTTGTCGACCTCGACGACTTCAAGGTCGTCAACGACACCATGGGGCACTCGGTCGGCGACGAACTGCTCGTCGCGGTGGCCCGTCGGCTGACCTCCGTCCTGCGGCTCAGCGACACCGCCGCGCGGCTGGGCGGGGACGAGTTCGCCGTCCTGATCGAGGGCGCCAAGGAACCCGTTGACGCCGAGGCCCTCGCCGCCCAGATCGTGCACACCCTGAGCCAGCCCTTCCACCTCACCGACGGCGCCGTCTCGGTCTCGACGAGCGTCGGCATCGCCACGGTCCTGGACAGCGCCCACGCCGAGGAGCTCCTCGGCCACGCCGACCTCGCCCTGTACGCCGCCAAGGCCGCGGGCAAGAAGCGCTGGCGGCGGTTCCGGCCGGAACTGCACGCCCGTCTCGTCGCCCGCCACGAACTGCAGGAGGGCATGGACACGGCCATCGCCGACCACGCCTTCGCCCTGCGCTACCAGCCGATCGTGGACGTCGCCGGCGGGTCCGTCGCCGGCTTCGAGGCACTGATCCGCTGGCCGCACGCGCGGCGCGGGATGGTGCCGCCCGACCAGTTCATCACCCTGGCCGAGGAGAGCGGCCACATCATGCCGCTCGGCGCCTGGGTGCTCGAACACGCGGCGCTCGACGTCGCCCGCTGGCAGCGGGCCCGCCCGGACCGGCAGCCGCCCCTGTACATCAACGTCAACGTCTCGCCCCGGCAGTTCCGCGACCCCGGCCTCCTCGACGACGTCCGCCGTACCCTCAACTCCTCCGGGCTCGCACCCGGCACCCTGGTCCTGGAGCTCACCGAGACCGTGCTCATGCGCAGGGACGAGCAGATCCGCACCACCATGCGGCAGTTGCGTGAACTCGGGGTCTCCATCGCGATCGACGACTTCGGCACCGGGTTCTCCTCGCTCAGCTATCTGCGGGAGTTCCCCATCGACGTGCTCAAGGTCGACAAGTCGTTCATCGACGACATCGCCACCGACCGGCAGCAGCTCGCCCTGGTCGAGGGGATCGTCCGGATCGCCGACGTCCTCGGACTGGAGGTGGTCGCCGAGGGCATCGAGCACGAGGGGCAGCGCGAGCTCCTCGCCGACATGGGCTGCCAGTACGGCCAGGGCTTTCTCTTCGCCCGTCCCATGACCGCCCACCAGGCCGAGTCCTTCCTGCGCCGCTCCTCGCCCGTCACCGCGTCCGCACCGGCCGGGAGCGCCGTCGCCGGGCGACCCTCCGCGCCCGTCCGGCCGATGACGGCGCAGCAGGCCGCGGCCGAGGCGGCCCGGGCCCAGGCCGCCGGGGCGCAGGCGGCGGTGAACCGGCCGACCGGCAGCGCACGCCGCGGTGCGGCGCAGCGCGATCGCCGGTGGCGCGACCTGGAGCGGCTGAAGCGCACCAGCCCGATGTGCGACGCCGTCATCGACGAGATCGACGGCCGCAAGCTGCGCGTCGAGAACGAATGGCTCGTCGACTTCGCCTCCTGCAACTACCTCGGCTTCGACCTCGAACCGGAGATCATGGCGTCGATCGGCCCGCAGGTCAGCAGCTGGGGCACGCACCCCAGCTGGTCCCGACTGATCGGCAGCCCCCGGCTGTACCCCCGGATCGAGGAGCGGCTGACCGAACTCCTCGGCGCGCCCGACACCCTGCTGCTGCCGACGATCACCCTCATCCACCAGTCGGTGATCCCGCTGCTCGCCGGCGACGGACAGGTCTTCGTCGAGGCGACGGCCCACCGCACGGTGTACGACGGGTGTGTGGTGGCCCGCGGCCAGGGTGCGACCGTGCAGCGCTTCCACGCGGACAG
This sequence comes from Streptomyces sp. NPDC013457, assembly GCF_043089925.1. NCBI lineage: Bacteria > Bacillati > Actinomycetota > Actinomycetes > Kitasatosporales > Streptomycetaceae > Streptomyces > Streptomyces sp. NPDC013457. The sequence continues at coordinate 411,445 of NZ_JBICBL010000006.1, read as the reverse complement.
CCCGTGGGAACTGGACATACAACTGCGGGCCGTCCCCGCCGGGGAGAGCCGCCTGGTCTGCATGGACGGCGTCAACAGCATGACCGGCAACTTCCCGGACCTCCGCGAGATCGCCCGGATCTGCCGTGAGAACGGCGCACTGCTCTACGTGGACGACGCCCACGGATTCGGCGTGATCGGCGAACGGGGCAGCGGCGAGTCCTCGCCCTGGGGCTCCCGGGGGAACAGCATCGTCCGCCACCTCGGCGAGTCCTACGAAGGTGTCGTCCTGGTCGGCGGCTTCTCCAAGGCGTACTCGTCGCTGCTCGCCTTCCTCGCCGTACCGAAGTGGCTGAAGGACCACCTCAAGGTCGCGGCCGCGCCCTACCTCTACTCCGGGCCCTCCCCGACAGCCTCGCTCGCCACCGCCCTCGCCGGACTCGACGTCAACGCCGAGCGAGGGGACGCCATCCGGGCCGATCTGTTCCGCAAGACCGCGCGGATCCTCGACCACGTACGCGCCCTGGACATCGCCACCCCCAACACCGACGGCCTGCCGATCATCGAGATCCCGCTCGCCGACGCACAGGACCTCGAAGCGGTGGCCTCGTTCCTGTGGGCGCGCGGCATCTACGTCACACTGGCCAGTTACCCCCTCGTCCCGCGCAACCGCGTGGGCTTCCGCGTCCAGGTCACTGCCGCCAACACCGACGAGGAGATCGACCAGCTCAACGCGGCGCTGACCGACCTCTCGCTACGCTTCGCCCTGCAGCGGGTGCACGGAGACCCCCACCCCGGCGTCGCCGCCGGCCGGCCCGCGGACTCCCGATGAGCCCGTCGGCGCGGGCGCTCCGGCACAACCACGACGCGGACTGGGACTCCTGGCCCGTCTCCGACTACCTGGCGGAGAACTACCGGCAGCTGCACCCGTGCGACATCGGCGTCATCCACCACCACTCGGCCTTCTACCGGCAGTTCGCGCCCGGCAGCGTCGCCCGCTCCCTGGAGTTCGGCGCCGGGCCCAATCTGTACCCCCTCATGCTGGCCGCCGCCGCGAGCCGGCGCATCGACGCCCTCGAACCCAGCACCGCCAGCGTCGGATACCTCCGTGAACAGCTCGCCCACGGGCCCGACGCGAGCTGGCGGCCCTTCCACGCCCTCTGCCGGGCACTCGACCCGGGCCTTCCCGAGACGCCCGCCGAGGCCCTCGCCCGGGTGCGGATCGTCCCCGGCGACGCCGACGACGTCCCCTCGGGGACGTACGACCTGGCCTCGATGAACTTCGTCGCCGAGAGCGTCACCGAGGACTTCGCCGAGGTCGCCGCGTTGTGCGCCGACTTCGTCCGCTCGGTCCGGCCCGGAGGGCATCTCGTGGCCGCCTTCATGGAACGCATGCCCAGCTACCGCATCGGCGACGGCCCGAACTGGCCGGCCTGCCCGGTGGACGCGGGTGCGATCCGCTCCGTCTTCGCGCCGCTGACCGACGGGCTGCGCATCAGCCGGCTGGCGAAGGACCGCACCCTGCCCGAGTACGGAGACACGGGGCTGCTCCTCCTCACGGCCCGCCGGACGGAGCGGCCACCGCGACCCTGACCGGCGCGGGACACCGCCCTCACCTGCGGCTTCGCGACGGGCCCCCACGTTAGGATGGTTCGATGGGAGGAAACCACCGACGTCGTCGGTCGGTCACGATGATGGCGGTGATCGCGTTCACGGCCGTCACGCTCCTGTCCACCGGATGTGCCTCCGGGGCCCCGGACCTGCGCGTGGGAATCGCCTACGGCGACCGTCTGGTCTGGATGTCCGACAAGGACCTCGACGCCGCACTCGACGACGCCGTGGACGTCGGCGCTCGATGGGTGAGGGCGGATCTGCTCTGGTCGAACGTGCAGCCGGACGGGCCGGACGCGTACCACTGGGAGGCCTTCGACCGAGTCGTCGCCGCCGTCACGGAGCGCGACCTGACCCTCCTGCCGGTCCTCGGATTCACACCGGAGTGGGCACGCCCCGCCGACTGCGCGGAGAAGCAGTGCCGGCCCGCCGACCCGGCGGAGTTCGCCGCGTTCGCCGGCGCCGCCGCGGCGCGCTACGCACCACGAGGGGTCCACACCTGGGAGGTCTGGAACGAGCCGAATCTCGCCCAGGCCTGGGCACCGGCACCTGACGAAGGCACGTACACGGCCCTGCTGAGGGCGACGAGCCGGGCCCTGAGGGAGAGCGATCCGGAGGCGTACGTCATTCTGGGCGGGCTCGCGGCGACCACGACGAAGGACGGGGACATCTCCCAGACCGCGTTCCTGCAGGGAGTGTCGGCGCGCGGCGGCAACCACCTGGTGGACGCCGTCGGCTACCACCCGTACACCTACCCGTTCCTGGCGAGTTCCGTGACCGAGTGGGGTACTCCATGGGAGCGGATCGACAGCGCACGGGACAGCCTGAGGAGCGTGCTCGTCGCGAACGGCACTCCGAAATTGCCTGTGTGGATCACCGAGTTCGGCGCGCCGACGAACGGTCCCGGTACGGCGTCGGACGGCCGGCCGGGCACCGTCGGTGCGGATACGACACACGTACCGGAGGCGCGTCAGGCGCAGATCGCCGCGGACGCCGTGCGCACGGCCGCCGCGACCCCGCTCGTCGGCGCCCTGATCTGGTACGCGGAGCGCGATCTCGGCACGGACCGACGGGACAGCGAGAACTTCTACGGCCTCCGCCGGGCGGACGGCAGCGCGAAGCCCGCCCTCGACGCGCTGCGCGACGCGATCGCCCACCTCAACCGCGGCTAGGGGAGGGCAGTGAGCGGAACAGGTCGAGGTAGCGGTCGGTGAGGGTGGGCCAGGCGTAGTGCTCGACGGCGCGCCGTCTGCCGTTGGCGCCGAGCCGGTCGGCGAGGTCTCCGTCGTTCAGAACGCGTGCGCATGCTTTGGCCAGGGCCTGCGGATCGCCGCGTGGGACGATGAGACCGGTGTCCTCGTCGGTGATGACGTAGGGGATGCCGCCGGCGTCGGAGCCGACCACGGGGGTGGCGCAGGCCATCGCCTCGACGAGCACCATGCCGAAGGACTCCGCGGCTGTGAGCGACGGCAGGACCAGCACGGCGGCGTTCCGCATCTCGGTGACGAGCGAGGCGCCGGTGAGCGGTCCGGTGAACTCCACGCGGTGGGTGACGCCGAGGTCCTCGGCGAGCGCCTTGTGGTCGGCCGTTGCGTCCCCGCCTCCCACCAGGCGCAGCCCGGCTTCCGGCAGTTCGTCCGCCAGGATCGCGAACGCGCGCAGCAGCACGTCGACGCCCTTCCAGGGGGACGTGCGGTCGAGCCTTCCCACATACACGACCGTGCGCGGCCGGGTGGACGCCTTCGGCCCCGGTGTGAACCGCTCCACGTCCACCCCCGGCGTGATCTCCAGAGCCCCGGGACGGCCGGAGGCAAGCGAGGCGGGTGACACCGCGACCAGTGCGCGGGTGCGGGCGAACACCCGGGGCAGGGCGTACCGCTCGTAGCAGCCCAGGAGCCGGTCGCGGATCCTGTCGCCCTTCACCATGGTTCCGGCGTGGTAGGTCATGACGGCCGGCCTCCTGCCCGCCACCGCGACCGCCAGTTCGCCGAGGCCCGGCACCGGGGCATGGGCGTGGACGACGTCGACGCGGAGCCGGCGCAGCCAGCGGCGCAGCTGGAACGGCCACAACGGGTTGACCGGGGTGTTGACGTACCGGCTTGTCCAGGTGCCCAGGCGGACGACCGGCACGCCGTCCTCGACGGCCACCGAGGTGCGCCGTCCGGTCGTGCTCGCCGTGATGACCGCGGCGCGCATCCCCGGATCCGCGGCCACCGCGTGCGCGACCTGGTGCGCGTACAGCTCGACGCCGCCGATGTGAGGCGCGTAGTAGGGCGCGACGACGGCGACCGTGCGCGCCCGGAGGCCGGGGTCGGCGGCGCGGTCGAAGACCTCGACGGTACGGTCCACCAGCTCCTCCCAGCGTGGTTCGCCCGGCGCGCCCCCGGGGCTCCGCCGGCCGATCGCGGTGGCCCGGGCCGCGAGGACCCCGGGCAGGTCGGCCGTGGAGCCCGACACGCACACGATCTCGCGGGCCCGGGAGGCGACTCGGGCCGGGACCGACCGGGCGAGCGGCCCATGTGGGCCCCGCGCGGGCCGGCCGACATGGCAGGTCAGCACGAGTGGCAGGTCGCCGCAGGACCGAGCCACGGCGGCGGCGAGCAGGGGCGCGGGGAGGTGGACGTCGACGAGGTCCACCCGCTCCCTCTCGACGATGCGGCGCAGGTCGTGCCCCCAGCGCAGCGCCAAGGGGGTACCGGGCGCGGCCAGCCGGTACACCTTCATGCCGTCGCGGTCCTCGCGGCGCCGCGGCCGCGTACCCCGCTCCGAGGGGGCCGCGACCACCACCCGGCGATCGTGCCGGGAGTTCAGGAGACGCGCGAGCTGCCACGCGTGCCGCGCCACGGGACCGGTGTCGTCGGGCGGGAGATGCGGCGCCACGATCAGAACCGAACGGAAGTTCATGGGAGGGCTCCTGACGCTGAATCTGCCCGGATCAGTGCCGGAGACCGTTGCCGGCAGGTGCGGGAGGCAGTGAGCGGAACAGGTCGAGGTAGCGGTTGGTGAGGGTGGGCCAGGCGTAGTGCTCGACGGCGCGCCGCCTGCCGTTGGCGCCGAGCCGGTCGGCGAGGTCGCCGTCGCTCAGCACCCGTGCGCAGGCCTTCGCCAGAGCGTGCGGATCGCCGCTCGGCACGATGAGTCCGCTGTCCTCGTCGGTGATGACGTAGGGGATGCCGCCGGCGTCGGAGCCCACCACGGGGGTGGCGCAGGCCATCGCCTCGACGAGCACCATGCCGAAGGACTCGGCGGCGGTGAGCGAGGGCAGGACCAGCACGGCGGCGTTCCGCATCGCGTCGAGCAGTACGTCTCCCGGAACGCTCCCGGTGAACTCCACACGGTCGGTGATGCCGAGCTGCGCGGCGAGCGCCGCATGGTCGGCAGCCGCGTCTCCGCCTCCCACCAGGCGCAGCCCGGCTTCCGGGAGCTCGTCACCCAGGATCGCGAACGCGCGCAGCAGCACGTCGACGCCCTTCCACGGGGAGGCCCGGTCGAGCCTCCCCACGAACACGACCGTACGCGGCCGGGTGGACGCCTTCGGCCCGGGTGTGAACCGCTCCACGTCCACCCCAGGGTTGATCTCCATGGCCCCTGGACGGCCGAAGGCCAGCGAGACCGGGGAACTGGCGACGAGGGCGTCGGCGCGGGCGAACACCCGGGGCAGGGCGTACCGCTCGTATGCGCGGACCAGCAGATCGACGTCCTTGTGCCCCTGGACCATCGACCCGGCGTGGTAGGTCAAGACGGCCGGCCTGCGCCCGGAGCAGGCGATCGCCAGGTCGCCCAGGCCGGGAGCGGGCGCGTGGGCGTGGACGACGTCGACGCGGAGCCGCCGCAGCCAGCGCCGCAGCTGGAACGGCCACAACGGGTTGACCGGGGTGTTGAGATGGCGTAGCCAGGTGCCCAGACGGACGACCGGCACGCCGTCCTCGACGCCCACCGAGGTACGCCATCCCGTCGTGCTCGCGGTGATGACCGCGGCGCGCATGCCCGGCTCCGCGGCGACCGCCTGCGCCACGCGGTGCGCGTAGTGCTCGACGCCGCCGCGCCGCGGGGGGAAGTTGGGCGCGACGACGGCGACCGTGCGCGCCCGGCGGCCGGGATCGGCGGCGCGGTCGAAGACCTCGACGGTACGGTCGCTCTGCCGATCCCAGGTCAGCTCGCGGGCCACGTGCTCCCGGCCGGCGCTGCCGAGGCGCTGCGCCAGGGCGCGGTCGCCGAGCACCGATGCCAGCGCGTCCGCGAGGCGCCGCGCGTCCCCGGGGGGCACGAGGAGCCCGTTGCCCCCGTCCTCGACCAGCGAGGGGATGCCGCCCACAGGGGTCGTCACCACCGGGCGTCCGCCGGCCATGGCCTCGACGAGCACGCACGGGAAGCTGTCGAAGTGCGTGGGCAGCGCCAGGACCCGGGCGTCACGGTAGGCCGAGGCCAGGTCCGCGCCCTCGACGCGCCCCCGGAACGCCACGTGCCGTGAGATGCCGAGACGGTGTGCGAGCGCTTTGTGGTCGGCGGCCCCCGAGCCGTCTCCGACCACGTCGAGGTGCAGATCGGGGAACTCACCGACGAGCTGCCGCACCGCTCGCAGCAGGTCGGGAAGCCCCTTGTAGGCGGCGGCCCGGTCCAGCGAACCGACGAACACGATGCGTGGCGCGTCGGGCACCGGGCTCGGCGGGAAGCTCTCCAGGGTCACACCGGGTGAGATGGTCGTGCACCGGCCCGCGAAGAGCCGGGGCAGGTCCCCCGGGACGTAGTCGGACGAGCACACGATCTCCTGGGCGCGTCCGGCTGTCCGGGCCAGCAGCGTCCGTTCGTAGGCCGCGCAGACCAGGTCGGGCAGGAGGCGGCCCTTGCGCATCCGGCCCGTGTGGTAGGTCAGCACGAACGGAAGGTCGCCGCACGCCTGTGCGGCGGCGTCGGCGAAGAGGGGCACCGGCGCGTGCGCGTTGACGAGTTCGACTCCCTCGTGCTCGATCACGGTGCGCAGACGGCCGCTCCAGTGCAGGCCCAGCGGGGTGTGGGAGATCCGCAGGGGAGCGGGCAGGCGGTAGACCGGGAAGCCGTCGGGGTGGTCGTACCGTCCGCCGCGTGTTCCGTGGGGCGCGGTCGTGGCGACGACGACCCGCATGCCGTGCCGGGTCCTCAGCGATCGCGCGAGATTCCAGACGTACTGTTCCAGCCCTCCGAGGGCGGGCGGGAAGTACGGGGAGGCGAGCAGGACGGCGCGCGGTGTCATGACGGTTCCTCCTTCGGCGCGTGTCTCGTCACAGGAGAGGTGTGTGACGACGTGGTGAGGCGTGGGGTCCGTATGAGGACCGGGGTTCTCGGCCGCCGTACGAGCGGCGGCACGACGGACGCGTGGACGGTCATCGGACGTCTCCCTCGGCTCCCTCGGGCGGGTGGGGCCCCGGTGTGGTCGCCGGGCGGCGGGCGGTCCGCCTTCGGGCGAACAGTGCGATGCAGCCGTAGACGCCGGAGGCGAGGTTGCCCACCAGCCAGGCGAAGCCGATCCACAGCAGCCCCTTCGGCGCCCACGCGACGGCGAGGCCGACGGTCACCGCGGTGAGGACGACGCCGCTCGCGACCAGGTGCCCGAGGCGGCCGGCCAGTTTGAGCCCGAAGCTGACCCACGTCCGCAGGGCGACGGCGAGGGCGCCGACCGTCAGGATGATCAGCGGGCCACGGGCGTGGTCCACGTACGAGCCGCCGAACAACCGCAGGACCAGGCCGGCGGCGGCCACGAGGACGACCGAGGCGGGGATCTGCACCGCGGCCAGGATGAGGGCCGAACGCCTGAGCATCACCGCGAACCGCGTCTCGTCGTAGGAGACTTCGGCGAGCAGGGCCTCTCCCACGTTGTCGGACAGGGTGTTCAGCAGGTTCGCGATCTGGAAGGCGACGAAGTAGTAGCCCGCGGCGGCGGCGCCCAGCCAGTGCAGCGCGATCAGCGGCGTCACCAGGATCGGCACCAGGGTCAGCGCGCTGAACGCGTAGCTCGCGGCCGAGAAGCCGGCCTGGGGGAGCAGAGGGGCGCGGCGCAGCCGGAGGTCGACGCGGAAGCCGACCCTGCGCCACAGGAAGAAGAACGAGGCGAGCACCGCGGCGGCGCAGGCGCCGCCGGACGCGGTGACGATCCCGTACGATCCCGCACCCACGAGGAACAGGGGAAGAAGGATCTTCGTCAGTCCCTGGACGCCTCCGTCGACGACCAGGTTGAACTGCGGCTTGCGGGCGCCGATGAAGACGGCGTCGGTCAGCTGGTTGAGGGCGGCGAAGACACAGAAGGCCACGAAGGCTGCCGCGAGCAGCAGGTCGGACCGTACGAACACCAGGTCGTGGCCGTACCAGCGCAGGCCGAAGAGGTAGGCCGACGCCAGGATGCACGCGGAGCCCGCCACGAGAAGTACCGACTTGGTGATCTGCGCGTTCCGGGTACCCGCGGGAGCGAGGAAGCGGATGAGCGTGCTGTTGAGCCCGAAGAGGCTGAAGAAGGCGATCAGTTCGGTCGCCGAGATCAGGGTCGTGGCCAGACCCACCTGCTCGGGCGGGTAGAGACGCGCGACGATGATCCAGAAGACGAAGCCGAGCACGGCCATCGCCACCGACGAGGCCATCAGGAAGAACGAGCTGCGGGTCAGCTGGTCCTGACGCCGTGCGCTCCTTCCGCCGCCGGCCGAGCCGGCGGGGGAGCCCGAGTACGGCCGTGCCTGCGCCTTCATCGGAAGATCTCCGCCCCGTCACTGCTGTAGATCTTGTTCTTCGTCTCCTCCAGCAGGCTGGTGGGGTACTTGTAGGTCACCAGGTCACCGCGGTGGAAGATGGTCGCTTCGCCGCTGCGCACCGTGGTCGTGCCCAGGAGCACGGTCGCGTCCTCGCGGATGAGGAGCGGGTAGATGTCGTTCCTCGCCGTGGTCGGGACTGCCGTCCCGTCATGGCTCAGGTTGTAGCGGTCGCTCAGGTTCTCCGACTGGACGTCCCCGAGTTCGTCGGGCGGAGTATGTGTCGCCAGCCAGGCCAGGGCCGCGCGCTCCTGCGCGTGCGGGTAGTAGATGTCGTAGTACGTGCCCGCGTTGTCGAGGTGCAGCTGCGGCGGATTCCCGCCGAAGAGCTTGGGCAGGACACCCGTCAGATCGAAGAAGAGCAGCATGATCACCGAGCAGGCCAGCGCTTCGGTCCACCGCCGTCCCACCCACCGGCACGCCCACACCACCCCGGCCGCGATGAAGGGTGCGAAGACGAAGAGCCCCTGCTGGAAGGCGCGCAGCACGCCGTACTCGACGGAGAGCTGCGGGAGAACGGTGAGCATCCCCACGACCGCGACCATGCCGGCGGCCAGTGTCACCTGGTCACGGGTCGGCCGGAACTCCTTGCGCCGCCCCCAGAGGGAGGTGACGATGCCGAGCAGCAGGAACACCTGCCACAGCCGTGCGACGGCCTGCCGCAGGAAGTCGCCGACCGCCGACACGTCGACGCCCCGGTCCTCCGCCGCCTGCCCGAGCGAGGTGAGGGGGAGGCGCGGCTCCGGTGCGGGCTCGACCGCTCCGTCGGGGGCCGCCGACCACGGCACGTACACCCCGTCCGCCCGCTCGGCCGCCGTGCCGCGCAGAGTGACGGTCTGGAAGTCGCGCAGCCGCTCCTCCGGGCTGCTCCGCTCCCCGCCGAACAGGCTGTACGCCACGTCGGACGACCAGGCCGCGGGCTGCCTGCCGCCGCCCGTGACCTCCTGCACGGTGGCGACGACGGTGGACCTCAGCTGGCCGGCCGTGTGGGTCAGCGGGCCCGTCCACAGGAGCGCGGCGGCCACGGCGGACACGACGATCCACCAGGCCACGAAGGCGGGCTCCCCGGCGGCCGCGGGCTTCGCACCCCGGGTGCGCGAGAGCAGCCGCCAGCAGAAGTCCGCTCCGAGCGCCAGCGCGAGCGCCGCGAGGAAGACGTACGCCGTCGAGTAGTGCGCCAGGACGACGCCGACGGTCAGCACCAGGAAGGTGATCCGGCGGCGGCGCAGCGCCCGGCCCCTGTCCGTCAGCACGAGCATCGCGCATCCGAGGAAGAGGAACGCGATCTCCTGACGGGTCAGGAACATCATGTCCGTGAAGAAGGTCGGGAAGATCATGAACAGGACGGCCGACAGCACCGCCACGAACGGGGGTGCCACGTTGCGCACCGAGCGGTGGACGAGCACGGGTGCGAGTGCGAAGAGGAGAGGCAGCACGGCCTTGAAGACGTACGGGCCGGGAATGTCGGTCAGCCGCACCCAGGACGTCGGCAGCAGGGTGATGCTCAGACAGGCGTTGTAGGGGTCGCTGAACGCGGCCATGTCCCAGCGGCTCTGGTCCGACGTCAGCCCGAAGACCTCGTACTCGCGCTGGATGTCGTGACCGGTGATGTACCAGCCGCGCAGCGAGCTGAGGAACAGCAGTCCCGCGGCGGCGAAGAACAGGCCGACTCCCACGACGGACGAGGAGTAGCGCCGGTGCCTGACCATCAGGAGCGTCAGGAGGGCCCCGATGACGACCAGCGCGGCGACACCGGCTCCCGAGCCCAGGTCGTTGTTGAGCCGTACCGGACCCGCGACGGACAGGACGAGCGCGAGCGTGCCCAGGACCGTCACGGCGACGAGGCCGGTCGGCAGGCCTTGCGCGCGGAACCGCAGCCACCACGGGGCAGCGGCCGGGTCCTTGACCGGAGGGTCCACCACGGCGGCGGTGACCGTGACGGCCAGGGCCGAGGCGGTGGCGAGCGCCGCGCGTGTGAGCGGCCCGTCCACCCCGACGAGCGGAAGCACCGAGTTGACCACCAGGGCCACGACGATGGAGGAGAGCACGCTCAGTCCGGCGGCCAGCAGCACGCGCCCGTCCCGGGTCGACACGATGCGGGAGGCGGGCCCGTACCAGACAGCGGTCGGCGCGACGAGGAGGAGCCAGATCCCGGCCAGGGTCGCCAAGGGGGTGAGCCCACCGGGCAGGAGCTCGACAAGAGCGGCCAGCACGGTCGTCGCGAGGATGCCCCGGCGGGCGACGAGGCGCCGTCCGACGCGGTCCGCCGCACGCTCCACCGCCGGGGCAGTCGTCGTGGGGCCTCCTCCGGGCGGGTGGGCGGTCATCACCGCGCCCGTTCCGGGAGAGCGCGGTTGGGGAGGTAACCGACCCCCGGGCGGCCCGATACGTGGCTGAGCACCCGCTCCAGTCGCTGCCAGTCGCGGTGCGCGTCGACCTCCCAGCTGTGGCCCCAGAGGTGGAACACGCCACCTCGCTCCAGGCAGAGGTCGAACCAGCTGACGGCGAGCTCGTCCCACTGGAGGAACATCCTGGCGGCCCTTCGCGGCCGCAGCCGCGCCAGGCGCAGGGCGACCGGCCCGTCGACGCGGTGGGCGTAGGCGTGGACGGTGGTGGGCAGTTCCAGAGGCGGACCGGCGGCGAGGGAGTTGCGGCGTACGGTGCGCGCGCGCTCGAAGCCCACCGCCCGGGCGGAGTCGACGTGGGCCGCGGTGTACTCGCCGCGCGGATAGCAGAAGCTCGTGACCGCCGCGCCCACCGTGCCTTCGAGTTCTTCCTTGCCGGCGCGTATCTCGTCGGCGGCAGCGCTGTCCGTCAGCCGCGGCAGGCGCTGGTGCGTCAGTGTGTGCCCGCCGATCTCGAACCGCTCGGACAGGTCACGGACGCCCGCCGGGGAGAGCCGGTCGCGGGCCGCGATCTCGGCGTTGTGGGGCGCGATGTAGAACGTGCCGGCGATGCCGTACCGGTCGAGCAGGGCGGCGAGGCGGTCGTCGAGCTTGTGCCCGTCGTCCCAGCTCGTCGTCACGACGACGCGGGAGCGCGCGCGTCCTTCGTCGGTCATGGGGTACTCCCGGGTGCCGTGGCGTCCTGGGCGGGCAGCCGGAAGTGCAGACTCTGGCCGCTGTCCAGGAGCGCGACGCGGACGATGACGGAACCCTCGCGCAGCGGCAGCCGGGAGACGGCCGACGCGGGAGCGTCGGGGCCCGGGGTGAGGGCCGTGGTGGTCGATGCCGTGGTGCGGCCGTCGGACGCCTCGACGGAGACCCGCAGTCGGTGGGTTCGTTCGCCGGGCCCGCGGTCCTCCACGGAGACCGGGACGAGCACCGAGCCTCCGGTGACGACCGGGGCGCTGGTGAAGTACAGCTCGGTGTACCGGGCCGGCACCGGCGAGAAGGACTGCGTCAGTTCCTTGCGGATCGCGGGAGTCGCCACGGCGACGACGGCGGCCACCACGACCGCCAGCAGGACCAGGACGACCTTGCGCAGGCGGGGCGACATGGGCCTCTTGCGAGGGCGGGGGCGGAGCCGGCGCATCGAGCGCCGGCAGACTTCCGACGCCTCGTTCCATGCGTGCTTGGCAACCGACGGACTGCTCATCGCAGGTCTCTCCGTGGGAACACCCGAACCGGGCCCTGGGACGTTTTCAGCGCACACGCGCGAACAACACAGCCCCGAGCACGCAAGGCGCACATGACCTCCCGATCGGGGTAGAACCCCGTATACGGAAGATATCCATCATAAGATGATTTCGTCTATTTACGCCGTATACGTCCATACTGTGCCCTCGCTCGGGCAGAGTCAAGACGGCGACGCACCCATAAGGTCGGGTGGTGAGGAGGAACGCTCATGGCACAGGACTCGGCAGCCCGCCCCGCGCGTCGGGCGGGCGACCACGGGCACCGCGGCAGGCTCAGCCGGGAGGTCGTGCTGGCGGCGGCCCTCGAGCTCGTCGACCGGGAGGGTCTGTCCGCACTGAGCATGCGCCGCCTCGGTGCCGAACTCGGCGTGGAGGCCATGGCGCTGTACCGCTACGCCAATGGTAAGGACGCTCTGCTGGACGGGCTGGTCGAGGCCCTCTACCTGGAGTTGGAGCACCATCCCGACCACGCGCAGGCGGGCGCCCCGGACACCGACTGGCGAGCCGGACTGCACCGGATGGCACTGCAGACGTACCAGACGTGCCTCGGGCACCCCCATGTCGTGCCGCTGCTCGCCACCCGCATGCTGGCGGTCCCCCTGGCTCAGCGACCGCTCGCGGTCCTCAGGAGTCATGAGCGCATGCTCGCTCTGCTCAGGACCGCGGGGCTCGGGCCGGTCCAGGCCGCGGCCGCCTTCCGTGCCGTCACGGCGTGGATCCTGGGATACGTCTCGGTGGAACTGGGTGCCATGGTGGACAACCCCGCGGAGCCCGATCCCTCGTTCCGTCTCGGCCTGCACCGCATGCCGGCGCAGGAGTTGCCCACCCTGCGTGAGATCACTCCGGTACTCGCCGAGCGGGGCGGTTACGCGGGCCTCATCGCCGGCCTGGACGCGCTGCTCGACCGGTTCACGAGCGAGGAGCCGTAGGGCGAGAACCCGTAGGGCGCGGAGCCGTAGGGCGGGTTCACGCCGCAGTGCGGCTGGTGAGGGGCTCGGGGGCCTGCGCCGGCTCTCCCGCGGCGGGGAGTGCGGCGGAGGTGCTCCTGCGGCGGAACCGGTGCGCGAAGAGCTGGCAGAGGTTCGCCGTGCCGTCGTGCAGGGCGTGCAGCTTCACTTCACCCCCGCGGACGCGGTACGTGATCGGGACCTCCAGGCAACGGCAGCCCGAGAGCGTCGCCGCGTTCTTGATCTCCTGGGAGAACGCCATGCCCGTCGACCGGACGTCGAGGGACTGCCAGACGTAGCGGCGGAAGACCCACATGCCCGACTGCGAGTCGTGCAGCCCGTTGTGGAACAGCATGCGGCTCACCAGGCTCAGCGCATGGTTGCCCATGGAGTGCGTCGGCTGCATCGCGTCGCGGTTGGCGGCGCCGAGCCGATCCGTCGTCAGGAACTCCACGTCCAGGGCGTCCAGGACCTTGAGCAGCCCTGGAAGCGCGTCGAACGGGTATGTGCAGTCGGCGTCGCCCGTGGCGATCACGTCGCCCCGCGCCGCCGCGAACCCGGCGTGGTAGGCGTTCCCGTATCCCCGTTCGGGCTGGGGCACGACACGCGCCCCGAGCGAGCGGGCGACTTCCCCCGTACCGTCGGTGGACGCGTTGTCCACCACGACCAACTCCGTCTCCCAACCCGCGTCTGCCAGCTCCGCCACCGGAACGGTGGCGATCACCGACGGCAGGTTGGACGCCTCGTTGTATGCGGGCATGACAACCGAAAGACTGCTCATCGCAGGTCACTCCGTGTGCGGCTCCGGCCCCACGAAGAACAGCCGGACATATCCGCTGTAGACCAACAACGCCCATTTACGACGTATACATACACTTTGCGCCGTTTGGTGCCCCGCGTCAAGAGCGTCCGACGCGGCGTCGACGGCCTCAGGCCAGCAACTCCCGGTACAGGGCGCCGTACCGGTCGGCGAAGCGCTCGGGCCCGAAGGACTCCTCCACGGTCGCCCGGCCGCGTTCCGCGAGCATGTCCCAGACCCGCGGCTGTTCGAGCAGCCAGGCAAGCTGCTGCCCGGTCCTGCGGGCGTCTCCGGCGGGAGCCCGCAGCACCGCGTCCCCGAAGTCCGCGAACTGCGGCAGGTCGCTCAGGACGGCCGGCCGGCCGGTGGCCATCGCCTGCAGGACCGTGAGCGGGATGTCCGGTGTCCCGCCGACCACGGGAGGCGGGAGGAGAAGGACGTGCGTCGAGGCCAACAGGGCGCGCATGTCGTCGACATGGCCCCGCACCTCCACGTCCGTGAGGCCCCCGGAACCGGCCCGCTCCCTCAACTCCTCCCGCAGCGCGGCCGTCTGCCGCCCCGGCCGCCCCCGGACCGCCAGGATCAGCCGGAACACCGCCCCGGACCGCGCCGCCTCCGCCGCCGCCTCGACGGCCGTCACGACACCGCCCCGCGGATCGGGACGGCCGGCGTAGAGGACGGTCGGCACACCGCCGGGGCGCGGCAGGAAGGGCCACTCGCTCAGCCGGATCATGGGCGACACCACCCGGACGTCGCCGAAGTTCGCGGCGCGCAGCCGCCGGGCCGTCGCATCCGACAGCGCGACCGTCGTCCCCAGCGGCCGGGTCCTCGCGAGCAGCCGCGCCTCGTCCACACCGGGCACGGTGTGGACGACCGGGCGCGCCCCCAGCATCACGGGGCGCAGCCAGGAGAAGGCGGGGAACGCCCGTCCGATGGTCACGAACGCGTGGACCAGATCGACGCGACGTGCGGCGACGGCCCCGGCGAGCGCGGCCTGCAGGAGGACCGGCCGCCGGTGCGGGGGACCGTCCGGGGTCCAGAGGCGGATCGCCCGGCCGGCCGGCGGGGGAGGCCTGCCACGTCGGGCGGGCCACTGGCGGAACCAGAGGAAGTCCGTGTCGGGCAGCGCCCCGAGCACGTCCCTCGCCAGCGCCACGTCGGCGCCGTCCGCGCCGTCCAGCGGGCTGCCGGTCAGGAGCAGGACACGCGGTGGCCGCGGGCCGACGGTCATGATCCGGGCCCGCGGTCGGTTCGGGGCGGCAGCGTCCCGTTCGACGCGACGCCGGCCCCGGGACGCGGCGACGGCACGACCGGCGGACGGTCCGGCGCGATCGCTGTGGTCATCGGCTCGTTGGCCATGCCCCGGCCCTCCTGTCCTTCCTCGGCCGCCGCCCGCGGGCGGAGTCGTCCGCCAGGCGCCGCGTCAGGGCCAGGTACCGGCCCGTCATCTCGTCCCAGGTGTAGTGCTGCGCCGCCTGCCCGGCCTGCCGCCCGAGCGCGCGTCGCGCCCGCTCGTCGGTGGCAAGCATCCGCATCCGGTCGCCCAGCGCCACGATGTCGAACGGCGGTACGGCCACGTCGCCTCCGTCGCGCATCCAGCGCAGCGCGGGCAGATCGAAGTGGACGACCGGCTTCCCGTACGACATGCCTTCGAGCGCCACCAGGCCGAAGCTCTCGCGGCGCGACGGCATGACCAGGAAGGCGCTGTTCCGCAGGAGGTCCCGCTTGAGCTCCTCCCCGGCGAACCCCACCCAGCGGACGCTGCCCGGGTGCGCGGCGAGCAGCGCCGCCAGTTTGCGTTCCTCCCCCTGCGTACCGCTGCCCGCCAGCACCAGGGGCAGCGGAGGACGGCTCAGGCTGTACGCCTCCAGGAGCAGGTCGAGCCCCTTGACCCAGATGTCGATCCGCCCCAGGAAGAGGATGTGCTGGCCCGCTCCGATCCCGGCCTCGTCGATCTGCCGCTGCTCGACGCCGTTGGCGATGACCTGGACGTCGGCCCGCGGGCTGAGCCGGCGGACGACGGAGGCGTCGGCCTCGTTGAGCACCACGATGTGCCGGTAGCAGCGCAGCCCGAGGCGCTCCACGAGGAAGAACGGGACGTGGTAGCGGCGCCAGAGCGCCTCGGCGCTGCGACCCTGGTCGATCCCGACGACCGGCGTCCGGGAGAACAGCGGCAGAAAGCTCGTCGAGAACGGTGGCGTGAAGTTCTCCAGCCACGCGTCGTGGGGAAGCCTGCGGGCCACGAAGGGGAGGAGCGTCAGGAACAGCAGCCGCCCGGTGCGCTGCCCGGCCCAGCGGACCGGGAGATAGACGTAGCGGATGCCGTCACGACGCAGGGAGGCACCGTGCCTGCCGGCCGTCACCACCGTCACGTCGAACTCGTCGGACAGCCGCCGGGAGACCTTCTCGACCACGGTGGCACCACCGTCCCGGTGGTCGAACTCGCCCGTCTCGTCGTAGAGCGAGACGACGACCCGCTTCCGGCGCGCCGCGCGCATGCCCTCCTCGGGTTCCGGGAGACGCCGGGTCCGTACGGAGTCGAGCACCCGCTCCACCACCTCGGCGGCGACCCGCGACGGGGCGCGCTCGCCGTCGAGCCGCACCACCCGGGGCAGGCGCGAGGCCCAGGCGCGGTACAGCGAGGGGGCGGGACCGGTCTCCACCAGCAGGGTCAGGTCGTAACGCCGGACGAGGCGGGCGAAGCGGTCCGAGGCCCGGTGCCCCGGGGTGAAGCCGAACGCGACCAGCCCGTCCAGCGGCCCGCCGTCCGTCAGCACGACGGCCGGGCCTCCTCGGGACCGTGTCGCGAGCGCGCGCCGGACGGCACGCGCTCGGGACCGTGTCGCGAGCGCGCGCCGGACGGCACGCGTGCGTACGGAGAGGTCGCCGGCGTCGAGCAGGGCATGGGCACGACGCGCCCACAATCCCCGGTGCGGGGGACCGTCAGGGCGCCGTACCGTCTCCTCCTCATCCCTCACCCGTGGAGGAGAGCCGAACCCACGGCCCGGGAAGCGGCCGTGGCCGTGGAGCGTCGTCACCGCCACGCCGCGCTGCCGCAGCAGCCCGGCCACGCGCCGGACCAGCGCGGACCTGCCCGCGCCGTCAGGCCCGGAGACCGCGATCAGGAGAGGCCGCGCCGTGTTCATGACGTGCGCCTCCGCAGTCGCTCGGTGACGGCGAGCGGCACCCGCAGGGCGACCTCGCGGGCCGCAGTGGAGGCCCGCCCGCGGGTCAGCAGATGCCCGGCGTGTTCCACGCCGGTGCGGAGCGACGTCGTGACGGGCAGCGGCAGGGGGAGCGGTACGGACTCGCCCCGGTCGAGCGCGGCCATCGCCCCGGTCGCGAGCTCGAGGGCCCGGTCTCCGCCGACGGACCAGCCCTCCCGGGCGGTCTGGGCGCGCGCCTCGGCGACGACCTCGGGAGCCAGCAGCTCGCGCAGCGCGAGGAGTTCGGACAGGTCGAGGGACTGGTCGAGGAAGAGGCCGTGGGCCAGCCAGATCCTCAGCCGGTCGGCGAGGCAGGGGACGAGCCAGGCGCGGCCGTCGTGGTCGGGGACGGCGTGGGCGAAGAGCCGGTCGGTCGCCATGACCGAGACGCCGTGCCAGGCCACGGCGGTGTGCAGCTGGGCCGAGGGACCGTCGGGCGGCGTCAGGCGCACCGAGGTGGACCGTTCCAGCCAGTGCGCCGACCGCTCCACGTACCATCCGCCGAGCGCCTTCTGGGCCGCTTTCCAGCGGTCCGTGGGGACGACGAGGTCGAAGCTTCCGTGCGTGAGGTCGCCCGGCAGATCGGCCTTGACGAGCACCGTGGGCACGGCTGCCGCGCTCAGCCGGTCCGTCGACTCGACGACGTTGCGCCGGAAGATCCGGCCGGCGTCGTCCACCGCGTGCAGGGTCGAGGCCAGTTGGCGGGGGTATGCCTGCGCCAGTCGGCCCTCGACCTGGTTGGTGCGGGCGACGGCCAGCGCGGCCCTCAGCTCCTCGTCGGACGCCGCCGGGGCGTCGCCCCGCCAGACGGCGTCGACCAGCAGACGAACGGCGCGCTCGACTCCCCGCCCAGCGCCCGCCCCACCCGGCTGCGGCCCGCCGGCCGGCCGGGACGCGTGCGACGCGGTGTCGTCCGGCGCGGTCCGCTCCGTCGTGCCCCCGCCGGGCCCGGCGACTTCGGGGGAGGTCCTGTGCGGGAGAGGCGTGTCGGTCACGGCTTCGTCCGGCCATGTCTCGTGCCACGTGCCCTCACCGGGCCCGGCGACCTCGGGTGCGGTGCCGCCCCGCCCGGACTCGTCCGGCGGGAGTCGGTGCGGCTCCGGCCCGCGCGGCCCGGACGCGTGCGACGGGGACTCAGGCGGCCTTGTCTCGTGCGCGGTGTCGTCGCCGGGCCCCGAACCACCCGGTGCGGTCCCGTGCGGCTCGCTCCCCTGCGGGCGGGACTCGCCCGACGGCCCCCCGTCCGGCCCGGGCTCGTGCGGCCACCCTCCGTGCGCTCCGGCCTTGTCGGGACCGGCCGCTTCCGGCGCGGTCGCGGGCGGGGGCCTGCCGTCCGGGTGGGGGGCGCGGCGGCGGAGGCGCCGCCACGAGCGGGCCAGGCGCGTGCGCGCGGCGGCGCGCGGTGATGGGCCGGCGTGTGAGGCGGGTCCACGTCGACCCGCCTCACGGACGAGCAGGACGCCCAGAGCGACCACCGTCCCGCACATCCCGCCGATCACCATCCCCGGCACGCCGCCGGCGGACCAGCCGGCCGTCAGGCCGGACACGTACACGAGCAGGCCGAGGACCACGGGGCGCAGCACCGCGTCGCCCCGGAAGACGGGCGCGCGAAGGGTGACGGGTCCGGCGGTCCTCATGGCCGGGTCCCCCACGGAGGGCTCGGCGTGCCGACGAGTACGTCCCGGCCGCCGGCGGGCAAGACCGTCGTCTCGCGCACGTCGAGCCCCCTCAGGGCCTCCGGCGCGCGCACCTCGTCACAGCGATGGCGGTGCGGCGGCAGCCGGAAGCGGTCTTCGTCGAGGGCGGCCCGCCTCGTCGCCCCGGTGGCCTGCGCGGGGCGCTCGCGCGCCTGGGAACGCGCGTCGAAGGACGCCCCGACGGGCGCCTCGGAAGGCACGTCGAAGGGCGCCTCGGAACGCGCGTCGAAGGCGGAGTCCGTGCGAGCTTCGGGCCGGACAGGACCCCCGTGTCCGGCGTGTTCCGAGGGTGAGCCGTGTGATCCGCCGCCGCGTCGGGCGTGCGCGGCGCGGGCGCGGACGGTACGGGAACGCCGGCGCCTGGCTGCCGTACGCGGACGGCGCACGGCGCAACGGTGGGTGCGGACCGAAGGCAGGAGCCGGTCGGTCGCCCGTCGTCCGGGATGGGCCGCGGGGCGGCGGGCCGGGACGCACGGGCTACGGCGCCGGGACTCGGCGGAGGGCCAGTCGGTCACCCGTCGCAGCGGATGCGGTGCGGGTGCCGCCGGCGTCCTGCCGATCAGATGTGACCTCACGAGGAACTTCTTCCGGCAACCGGACCCTGCCAAGGGTCTGTCATGCGCCAAAATGCCTGACTTCTAGCGTTAGCATCGGATTTCTGATCCGTCAAGCGTGGTCGGCCCGTTCCGCCCGGCCCGCGAGACGCGGTGACGGCGCCAGCCGATGCAGGGCGTTGTGCGGGCGCTCGTCGAGCAGCCCGCCCAGGATGCGCGTCCCGTCACGGAACGTGCGAGCGGGCGACAGGCCGTGGCGGCGCGGCAGTTCGAGACTCGGCACCTCGGCGATCCGCAGCCCGTAGTGCAGGGCGTGGGTGACCAGCTCGGCACCCAGCTCCACACCGTGCTCCCGCAGGTCGAGCAGGTCGACGAAGCCTCGGCGGAAAGCGCAGAAGCCGTACCAGAGGTCTGTCAGACGCTGGCCGTAGAGCTGCCTGGCGAGGCGGAGCAGCGCACTGTGACCGAGTCTGCGCACGAGCGGGTAGTCGGCGACGCCGCCGCCGGCGATGAAGCGCGAGCCCTTGACGAAGTCGTACCCGCTGTCCAGGTAGTGCAGGTAGTGCGGGATCTCCATCGGCGACATGCTGCCGTCGGCCCCCATCAGCACGATGAACTCGCCGGTCGCGGCGAGCAGCCCGGCGTGCGGGACGTCGCCCGCCGCGCAGTCCCACGGTCCGAGCCGGCGTACGGTCACCGCGGCGCGGGCACCGCCCGCCTCGCCCGCCCTGCCGTCGCCCGCCCTGCCGTCGCGCCCCTCCGGCGTCCTCGCCGACGCGCTTTCCGCGGCCCCGACCAGGACGATCTCGCCGACTTCGGCCGGTATCTGCTCCAGCAGCCGGTCCGTGTCGTGGTCCCCGGGACGCACCGCGATCACCACGCTCACCGTGCGGGTGTCCGCGTGGGGTGAACGGTCGGTCGACCGGCGCATCGGATGTGGCCCGTTACCCATTGGTACGGCTTTCTCCAGAATCGCGGGAGCGACTTTCAGCATCCTGCGCGGAATGCCGTGACGTCAAGGGCCCGCCTCTCCGTCCGTGCGCCGCATTCCTCGCGGTATACAATCCGTTCATGGCAGGGCGAATTGAAGACTACGCCCTTATCGGCGATCTGGAGACGGCTGCCCTCATCGGAAAGGACGGAGCTGTCGACTGGTGGTGTACGCCTCGCTTCGACTCGCCCGCCTGTTTCGCCGCACTCCTCGGAGACGAGTCCCACGGGGCGTGGAGTCTGGCGCCCGTCGGAAATCGTCTGTGCAGTCGCCGGAGTTACCGAGGCGATTCACTCGTCCTCGAGTCGGTCTGGGAATCCGTATCCGGCGCGGTGCGCATCATCGACTTCATGCCCCCGCGTGAACGGACGCCTCAGATCATCCGGTTGGTGGAGGGCGTCTCCGGACGCGTCGACCTGCACGGCGAGTTGAGGATGCGCTTCTATCACGGCAGCGTGGTCCCCTGGGCGCGGCGTGTCGACCGCCGTACGGTGGCGACCGTGGCCGGCCCGGACGCCGCCCATCTGCGGTGCGGGCCGGGCGTCGAGATCGGTGTCACCGACGAATGCATCACGCTCGACGCATCGGTGACGGCGGGTCAGCGCATTCCCTTCGTCCTCGCCTGGAGCCCCTCCCATTCCGCACCGCCCCCGGAACCCGACGTGGCGGCGGAATTGACGCGCACGCTCGCCTTCTGGGACGAATGGACAGCGCAATTCCGGTACGAGGGTCCCTTCCGTGATGCCGTTCTCCGATCGCTCGTCACCCTCAAGGCCCTCACGTACGAACCGACCGGCGGCATTGTCGCCGCGGCGACCGCCTCACTCCCCGAACGCATCGGGGGAGAACGGAATTGGGACTATCGGTTCTGCTGGCTGCGCGACTCCACCTTCACCCTGTCCTGCCTCCTGCGCAGCGGATTCCGGCGCGAGGCGTTCGCCTGGAAGGACTGGCTCGTGCGCGCCGTCGCGGGCGACCCGTCCGACCTCCAGCCGCTCTACGGCGTGGCCGGCCAGCGCAACCTTCCCGAGGTGCGTGCCGACTGGCTGCCCGGCTACGAGAACTCCACGCCGGTCCGGTTCGGCAACGCGGCCGTCGACCAGTTCCAACTGGACATCTATGGCGAGGTGTTGAGCACGATCTACTCGGCCGTACGCGCCGGAGTCGCCATCGACCCGCACGTCTGGAGCCTGGTGGCCTCCCTCCTGGACTACGTGGACAAGCGCCGGCGGGAACCCGACGAGGGCATCTGGGAAGTGCGCGGTCCGCGACGCCACTTCGTCCACTCCAAGGTCATGGCCTGGGTCGCCGCCGACCGCGCCGTGCGCCTCGCCCGCGTCGCCGGTCTGCGCGCCTCCGTCCAGCGCTGGCAGGCCATGCGGAGCGAACTGCGCGACGAGGTGTGCGCGCGGGGCTGGAGCGACGAGCAGCAGTCGTTCGTCCAGTACTACGGCGCCCGGCGCATCGACGCGACGGCGCTGCTGATTCCCAGGCTCGGCTTCCTTCCGCCGTCCGACCCGCGCGTACTGAGCACGGTCGAGGCGATGGGCCGGCTCGACGACCGCGGATTCGTCCGCCGGTACGCGGACGTCGGCAACGGCGAGGTGCACGAGGTGGACGGCCTGGACGGCGCCGAAGGAGCCTTCCTGGCCTGTACGTTCTGGTACGCCGACGCCCTGGCGATGACGGGCCGGCCGGCCGAGGCCCGTACCGCCTTCGAGCGCGTCCTCGACGTCCGCAACGACGTGGGGCTGCTCGCCGAGGAGTGGGACCCGCACGCGGGCCGCCAGCTCGGGAACACGCCCCAGGCGCTCAGTCACGTGGCCCTGGTGAACACGGCGTTCACCCTCTTCGGCACGCGCCGCCACGCTCGTTCACCCGCGGGACGGTCCGCTGTGGCATGATCCGCCCGGCGCCGGCGCGGAGGTGCGGAGGGAAGGCCGGGCATGTCGTGGCACTTCGGCTGGGCTGTCGGTCTGGTGGGGCTGCTCCGCGGTCTCGGCCTCGCCGGGTACGCCCAGTGGCCCCGCGAGGACGGCTGACGAGCAGACCGGCCGACGCCCGACGCCCCACGACCGTCACAGGCGCCGCAAGTACCGCTCGGCGATTCGTTCGGGTGCGTCCAGCGGGCGCGCCGGACGCCATCGGGTTCGAATCGGAGCATGGCTCCCTACGACAGGCTCCGCACCGACGGCAGAGTGCCGACGCTGGAGAACGGCACCTGGTGGTACGCCGCCGTCGCCGGTGAAGCGGCCGACTCCTTCAGCACCAGGGTACGCAAGCGGATGCGCCGTGCCTGCCTCGGCTCGGTGCTGCTCACGGCAGTCGTCTACGCCGGACTCGTCCTGACCGCGACGGGCCAGCGCTGGGAGAACGCCGTCCTCGCCGGCCGCTTCACCGACGAGACGCTCGCCGCCGCCCACGAGACGAACCGCGCCCTCCAGCACATCACCGTCTACTCCCTCGCCGTCGCCCTGCTCGTCCTGACCGCGATCGGGATGCTGCGCCGGCGGTATGCGCTCACGGTCGCCGCCCTGGGCACCGTCGCCGCGTCCCTCTTCCTCGCCGAGGTGCTCGGGCGCTTCCTCCTGGCCCGTCCGGACCTCGCAGAGGCCCCTGCGCACCTGTCGCCGAACAGCTTCCCCAGTGGGCACACCGCCATCGCGATGAGCGTCATGTTCGGGCTCACCCTCGTCGTCCCCTACGGGGCGCGCACTCTCGCCGTGGGCCTCTGCGCCCTGTGGGCCCTGGCCGTGGGCGCGTACACGGTGGCCGCCGGATGGCACCGCCCCAGTGACGTGATCGGCGCCGACCTGCTCGTCCTCGCCGTGGCCTGCGGGCTGATCGCGGTCCTCGCCCGGCGCGGGAAGGTCGCCCCCGCACTCACCCGGCGCTTCCCGATCCGCACGCTCTTCGTCGTTGCGCCCCTCGCGCTCGTCGCGGTGGGCGGCCTCGGCACCGGGACCGTCCTCCTGGTCGACTCCATGTTCGTCCTGGAACCCACCGACCCGTCCGTCCCGCGCCTCGCCTACCGGGCCGGGCAAGCCCTCGTCGCCGGGGCGGGCGCAGCGGTCACGCTCGTGCTGCTCGCCCTGCTCCGCCGCGTCGACCTGGGCGCCACGCCCGTCCCGTACCGGCTCACAGGCACCGTCGCGACGGAGCCGACAGGGCCCTTTCCCACCGAGGCCGATCACGAGATATCTTGATGTCGAGCAATCTCGCAGACGCAGACGTGGAGCGGAGCACACCCGGTGACTGACTCGACCATCATCTACACCCACACTGACGAGGCGCCCGCCCTGGCGACGTACTCGTTCCTGCCCGTGATCCAGGCCTACGCCTCGACGGCCGGAGTCAATGTCGAGACCCGTGACATCTCCCTGGCCGGGCGCATCATCGCCGGATTCCCCGAGCGTCTCGAAGAGGGGCAGCGCATCGACGACGCCCTCGCCGAGCTCGGCGCCCTGGCCAAGACGGCCGAGGCCAACATCATCAAGCTGCCGAACATCTCGGCCTCCATCCCGCAGCTGAAGGCCGCGATCGCCGAGCTCCAGGCGCAGGGCTACGCCCTCCCGGACTACCCGGACGACCCGCAGACCGATGAGGACAAGGACGTACGCGCCCGGTACGACAAGGTCAAGGGCAGCGCCGTCAACCCGGTCCTGCGCGAGGGCAACTCCGACCGCCGCGCCCCCGGCTCGGTCAAGAACTACGCCAAGACCCACCCGCACCGCATGGGCGCCTGGAGCTCGGACTCCAAGACCAACGTCGCGACGATGGGCCAGAACGACTTCCGCTCCACCGAGAAGTCCGCCGTCGTCAGCGAGGCCGGCGCCCTGCGCATCGAGCACGTCGCCGCCGACGGCACCACCACCGTCCTGCGCGAGTCGGTCCCCGTCCTCGCCGGCGAGGTCGTCGACGCCTCCGTGATGCGCGTCGCCGCCCTGCGCACCTTCCTCTCCGAGCAGGTCGCCCGCGCCAAGGCCGAGGACGTCCTGTTCTCCGTGCACCTCAAGGCCACGATGATGAAGGTCTCCGACCCGATCGTCTTCGGCCACGTCGTACGCGCCTTCTTCCCGAAGACCTTCGCCGCGCACGGTGCGGCGCTGGCCGCCGCGGGCCTCTCCCCGAACGACGGCCTCGGCGGCATCCTCAACGGCCTCGCCGCCCTCCCGGACGGCGCCGAGATCAAGGCGTCCTTCGAGGCCGAGATCGCCGAGGGCCCGGCCCTCGCCATGGTCGACTCCGACAGGGGCATCACCAACCTGCACGTGCCGTCCGACGTCATCGTGGACGCCTCGATGCCGGCCATGATCCGCACCTCCGGCCACATGTGGGGCCCGGACGGCCAGGAGGCCGACACTCTCGCCGTCCTCCCGGACAGCAGCTACTCCGGTGTCTACCAGGCCGTCCTCGACGACTGCCGCGCCCACGGCGCCTTCGACCCGTCGACCATGGGCTCCGTCCCGAACGTCGGTCTGATGGCGCAGAAGGCCGAGGAGTACGGCTCCCACGACAAGACCTTCGAGATCGCCGCGGCCGGCACCGTCCGTCTCGTCGACGCGGCCGGCAACGTGGTCCTGGAGCAGGAGGTCGCCGAGGGCGACATCTTCCGCGCCTGCCAGACCAAGGACCTGCCGATCCAGGACTGGGTCAAGCTCGCCGTCACCCGCGCCCGCGCCACCGGCGCCCCGGCCGTCTTCTGGCTGGACGAGACCCGCGCCCACGACGCGCGGCTCATCGCCAAGGTCGAGCAGTACCTGCCGGAGCACGACACCGAGGGCCTGGAGATCAAGATCCTCTCCCCGGTCGAGGCCACGAAGTTCTCCCTGGAGCGCATCCGCCGCGGCGAGGACACCATCTCCGTCACCGGCAACGTCCTCCGTGACTACCTGACCGACCTCTTCCCGATCCTGGAGCTGGGCACCAGCGCCAAGATGCTGTCGGTCGTCCCGCTGATGGCGGGCGGCGGCCTGTTCGAGACGGGCGCCGGCGGCTCCGCCCCGAAGCACGTCCAGCAGCTCGTCAAGGAGAACTACCTCCGCTGGGACTCGCTGGGCGAGTTCTTCGCCCTGGCCGCCAGCTTCGAGCACCTGGCCACCACCACGGGCAACTCCCGCGCCCAGGTCCTGGCCGACACCCTCGACCGCGCCACCGGCACGTTCCTCAACGAGGACAAGTCGCCGACCCGTCGCGTCGGTGGTATCGACAACCGCGGCAGCCACTTCTACCTGGCCCTGTACTGGGCCCAGGAGCTGGCCAGGCAGACCGACGACGCGCAGCTCGCGGAGGCCTTCGCGGGCCTGGCCAAGACCCTGACCGAGCAGGAGGAGACCATCGTCTCCGAGCTCAACGCGGTCCAGGGCTCCCCGGCCGACATCGGCGGCTACTACCAGCCCGACCCGGCCAAGGCCGCGGCCGTGATGCGTCCGTCCGCCACCTTCAACGAGGCCATCGCCTCCCTCGTCTGATCGCGGAACGACAGCTCAGCCGCCCCGGCCGGAATTCTCCGGCCGGGGCGGTCCCGTCGGTGGCGCATGTGGCATCCGGGTGTGAACCTGGATGGATGAGCTGGGCTTCATGGACGACCCCCGGCGTCTACACCGGGCGGGGTGGGGTGCTCACCGAGGAAGTCGGTACGGTCACCGGCGACCTGACCGTGCACACCACCTGGGCAGATGGGGAAGCACGCGTAGCCGTGCAGTACACCGGCGCATCCGACTGGTTCACGATGTCGGGGAGTCCGGTGCCGTGCTCCTCCGAGGCGGAGAGCCGCGAACTCCACGAGGCCGCCGTCGAGGCCGTACGGGCAGGGCACGAGGCGACCGTGCCGTCCATGCCCCACCCACCCGCATAGCCTGCCCGGCGGCCCGGTAACCTCGCGTCCCCGGCCGCGAAGTGTTATCCCGCCCGCTCCCACGGGTCTCCTCACGACGGGGACGGACAGACCCAGGTACGAGGGAGCAGGGCACATGCACAGCGACGAGCGCGGCACGGCCGCACTGGTGGACGCGGCCGCGGCCGGAGACACCGAAGCCGGCGAGCTGCTGATACGCGCCTACCTTCCGCTGGTCTACAACATCGTCGGCCGGGCGCTCGACGGCCACGCGGACGTCGACGACGTCGTCCAGGAGACGATGGTCCGCGCCCTCGACGGACTCCCCGGCCTCCGGGACCCCGAGCGCTTCCGGTCCTGGCTCGTCGCCATCGCGATGAACCAGATCCGCCGGCGCTGGCGCGAACGCCAGAACGGACCCGTCCCGGGCCTCGACCGGGCCGCCGAGCTCGCCGACCCCGACGGTGACTTCGTCGACGTGACCATCCTGCGGCTCGGGCTCTCCGGCCAGCGGCGCGAGGTCGCCGAGGCGACCCGCTGGCTCGACGAGAGCGACCGCGAGGTGCTCGCCCTGTGGTGGCTGGAGGCCGGCGGCGAACTCAGCCGCGCGGAGCTGGCCGAGGCGCTGGAGGTCACCACCGCCCACGCGGCCGTCCGCGTCCAGCGGATGAAGGAGCGCCTGGAGACGGGCCGGGAGGTCGTACGCGCCCTGGCGGGGCGGCCGACCTGCGCGGAGCTCGCGCAGCTCACCGCGGACTGGGACGGCCGGCCCTCCCCGCTCTGGCGCAAGCGCCTCGCCCGCCATGTGACGAGCTGCGCCCGGTGCGTCCCCGCCGGAGCGAACCTCGCCCCCGCCGAGGCGCTGCTGGTGGGCCTGGCCCTCGTACCCCCGCTCCTGCTCTGGGCCACGCCGCCGCAGGGAGCGGAGACGGTCGCCTGGGCGGCGGACGCGGCGAACCCGGCTCCGTACCCGACCACCGGATCCGAACCGGCCCCGTACGCTGGCGCGCCGGCGGACCCGATTCCTCTGGACACCGGGGCCGGGGCGGGCGGGGCGGCCGGGGGCTCGCTGCGGCGGGCCTGGGTCGCCGGGGCGGTCACCCTCGGTGTGCTCGGCGGGATCATCCTGCTGGTGCCCTCCGAGCCGGATGCCCGCAAGCCCGCGCCCCCGGTCCCTCCTGTGGCGGCCCCGCCCCCGGCCCCGACCACCACCCCGCCCCTGCCCAGCCCCACCACACCCTCGCCCACCCCCACCCCGACCCCGACGCCCACCCCGACACGGACGGCCACCCCCGAGGAGCGGCTGAACCGCCTGGTCAACCAGCGGCGGGCGGAGGCGGGATGCAAACCCCTGAGGAACGATCCCCGCCTCGCCGAGGCGGCCCGCGCCTACGCCCGGGACATGGTGCGCCGCGGCTACTACGCGCACAGCAGTCCCGAGGGACGCTTCGCCGACGCGCGGATCACGGCCGCCGGGTACGCCTGGTCCGCCTGGGCCGAGAACCTGGCGCGCGGCGCGTCCGATCCGGCCGACGTCTTCGACGGCTGGATGGACGGCGCGATGCACCAGCAGAACATGCTGAACTGTCGCTACCGCGACACCGGCGTCGCCGCCGTGCCGGGTCCCGACGGCACGGTCTGGGTGCAGAAGCTGGCCACGCCCGCCTCCTGAGCCCGTACCGCCGCACCGGGCCCACCGGGCCGCAGCACCGTACCGCCGCACCGGGGCAGCGGGTCAGCGCCGGACGCCGAAGTTCTGCACCCACCAGGGGCCGCCGGAGGTCAGCGCCACTCCGACGCCGAGGTCCTTGAACGAGCAGTTGAGGATGTTGCGGCGGTGTCCGTCGCTGTTCATCCAGTCCTCCATCGCCTCCACGGGGGTTTTGGGGCCGCGGTGGATGTTCTCCGCCCAGCTCGACCAGGTGTACCCGGCCGCCGTGATGCGGTCGCCCGCGTCCCGGCCCTCGGGGGTGGTGTGGGCGTAGTAGTCGCGGTCCGCCATGTCGTCCGCGTGCGCCTGTGCCGACTCGTGCAGCCGGCCGTCGGCGCGCAGCGGGGAGCAACCGGCCTTCTCCCGCTCGGTGTTGACGAGCGCGACGACCTGCTCGACGAACTGCGCGGACGTCCCGGCACCGCCCGGTTGCGGGGCCGCGGCGACCACCGCCTTCTCGGACGCGGGGGCCCGGGAAGGCGCCTGAGCCGCCGACGCCGAGTCGGACGCGGACCCCTTGGGGGCGGGTGCCGGGGGTGCGGACCGGGGCGGCGAGGGCGTCACCGACGGGGTGACCCCGGTGCCGGTGGCCCCGGCCGGGGTGGCCGGCGAGGTTGCCGGTGCGGACGGACCCTGGGGCGGTGGCGCGGACCTCCCGATGAGGGGCGCCACATTCGTCAGGGCGCCCCCCTCCGAACGGGTGTCCGTGCCTGAGGGGCTCCCCAGGGACGCCACGTACGCCCCGGCAGCGACCGTCAGCACCGCCGTGGCCGCACCCGCGAGCGCCACGCTGGTACGGAAGGAGGGCGCCCGCCCGGCCCTGCGCCGAGGACTCCCGCCTCTGCGGTGCCGGCCACCGCCGTGCGTCCGCTGCTCGTGGGGGCGTGGCTCGTCGTGGTGCTCCATGGGCTCCGCTCTCTTCTCCGGGCCCGCCGGACGGTCCGGCGGAGGGGGAGAGCCGCCGGGGCGGCGGTCATGACCCTTTCCGGGCCTGGACCAGCCGACACACCGCGTCAACCTGCCGCGTCACCCCGCCGGGTCAACCCGTAGCGCCACCGCATCACCCGTGCGGCACGACCGCCACCGGGCACGGAGCCAGATGGAGGGCCGCGTGCGCCACCGAACCGATCCGGGGGCCGACCGCCCCGCGCCGGGCCCGCCGCCCGACCACGAGCAGCCACGCACCGCCCGACGAGCTGAGCAGCACCTGCGCGGCGCTCCCGATCTCCACCTGCTCCGTCACCCGGACCTCCGGGTACCGCTCCCGCCATGGCGCCAGAGCCTCGCGCAGCGCCTTCTCCTCGTACGGGACGAGCCCGCCGGCCTCGTCGGCGAGCGCCATCGACCCGGGGCTGTAGGCGTACAGGGACGGCAGGTTCCACGCCCGTACGGCCCGTACGGACGCACCGCGCGCCGCCGCCGTCGCGAACGCGAACTCCAGCGCGGGGGCGCTGTCCTCCGGCCCGCCCAGCTGACCGACGACGATCTCGCCGCCCTCGGGGTCCGGCTCCTCGCCACCGTGCGCACGGACCGCCACGACAGGCCGGGTGGCGCCCGCGATGATCTGCTGACCGTGTGAGCCGAGCAGGAACCCCTTCACCGGGCCGTACCCGCGCGAGCCGATGACGAGCATCTCGGCCCGCTCCTCGGTGCTCAGCAGCGCGGCGACCGGCGAGTCGGGCAGGACCTCTGCGGTGAGGGCGAGGCCGGGGAACCGCGAGGCGATCGTCGACTCGGTCCCGCGCACCACCTTGTCGGCCAGGTGTTCCTGATGCACCGGGTCCTGCGTCAGCGGGAGGTCGAAGGGCTGCGGCCGCCAGGCGTGGACCAGCCGCAGGGCGAGTCCGCGGTGCACGGCCTCCCGCGCGGCCCAGTCCGCCGCTGCCAGACTCTCGGGCGAACCGTCCACTCCGGCGACGATCCCACGGCTCATCAGGCTGCCTCCCTCACTCAACGACTCCGGCCTGTCGACCGGCGCCTTTCCTCCTGAGCTTGGGTCAAACCGCCGCACGACGAGAGGGCCGGAGGTCCCGACACGCCGACCCGGCACGTCACGCGAGCAGTCTGAGCCCTGGCCGCGTGCCGTGGAGGTAGTGGTCGCCGATGTCGCGCATACGGTGCGCGGCGGACGTCCGGGCCGTCAGGGCGCGGGCGTTGCGCCAGAAGCGGTCGAAGCCGGGGCCGCCGCCAGGGGCGCCGGCGGGCTCCGTGGTGTCGACGAGTTCGAGGATCCGGCTCGTGATCCGTACCGCCGCCCGGCTCGTCACGGCCTCGGCAGCGGCGACCAGGACGGCGATGTCGGCGCGCTCCTCGACCCCGAGCGCGTCTCCTGCCATCAGACCGCGCGCCAGGGCGTCCGTCGCCCGCTCGACGACGGCCGCGGCGGCATGGGCGGAGGTGGCCAGCTCCCCGTACGCCAGCAGGAGGAACGGGTCCTCGCTGCCGAACGCGTCGTCGAGCGGGTCGTCGGGCGTGCCCGTACGCGATCCGGCGGAACGGGCGAGGTGCCGGGGGACGGCCCGGGTCGCGCGACTGACGTCCCGGGCCTCGGCCAGCGCGCCTTCGGCGATGCCGAGCCCGACATGGACGAGGAGGAGACGGAGCGCGAGCGGGGCCAGCGTCGTGAAGGGCGGGACGGCGTGCTCGTCGCGGGGGAGCGAACCGAGCACGTTCCGCGCGTCCACCCGTACCTGATCGAACGTCACCGTCCCGGCGCCCGCGAGGCGCTGCCCGACCCGCTCGGCCGCAGGCTCGGTGAAGACCGCCGGATCCGCCGGGTCCACCAGGACGACGAGCAGCTCCCCGGTCTCCGTACAGCGCGCCCCGACGACGAGTCGGTCGGCGACGCTCACGCCAGAGGCGAAGGAACGGCGCCCGTGGAGGACGTGTCCGCCCGGCGCCGGGGTGAGGGTGAGGCCGGGTTCCCCGGGAGTACGGGACGGCTCGATGCCGCCGGCCAGCAGCCGGCCCTCTCGTGCCGTGGCGCCCTCGAAGGCGCCGTGCGGCTCACTCGCGGGGCCGGGTGCCTCGCCCACGCGGCCGGATGCCTCACCCACGGGGGCGGATGCCTCGCTCACGAGGGCGGATGCCTCGCCGCCGGTGAGGAAGCGGGCGGTCCAGGAGAGGACGTGATGGTGGGCGAGGAGTTCGCCGATCGAGCTGTCGGCCGCGGATATCTCCCGGACGACCGCGCAGGCCGCCCGCCAGTCGGTGCCCCGGCCGCCCGGACCCGGCGGAGCGAGCAGTGCGGGCAGTCCGGCCTCCTGGAGCCGGGCCACCTCGTCGAACGGAGGCTTGCCCGCCCGGTCCCTGGCCGGGGCGTCGAAGGCCAGGTCGTCGGCGAGCTCCCGGGTGACGCGGGGCCAGATCTCGTCGTCACCACGGCGGCCGGCCGGTCGGGAGGTGGGGCGCAGCGCTGACTTCTTCGGCGTTCTCACGTCACCTCTCAGGTTCCCTAGGTTTCCCACTGGAATGGTAGGGATACTTTCAGAGGGTCGCCCCGACGCCAAGAGGCGTTCACATCATGGACAGTTGAATCTCGTGAGGCGAGACGCGTGGGCGGAGAGCCAAAGGCCGGTCAGGGGCGGGTCAGGGGTTGGTCCAGGCGTCCGGCGCCTCGGCGAGCCCGGAGATCTCGGTCGGCAGCCTCGCCGCCGCGAGATCCGCGAGGGAGACCCCGTCGAGGACCTGGCGCACGTTCGCCCGCAGCGCGATCCAGAGAGTCAGCAGGGACTCCGCCGGACCCGTGTACGACAGCTCTGGCGGCCGGACCCCGCGGACGGACACCAAGGGGCCGTCCACGCAGCGGATGACGTCCGCGACGGTGATCGACTCCGCCGGCCTGGCCAGCCAGTACCCGCCGTTCCCGCCGCGCTGGCTCTGCACCAGCCCGCCCCGGCGCATGTCGCCGAGGATCCCCTCCAGGAACTTGTGCGAGATGTCCTGGTCGTCGGCGATCGCCTCGGCCTTCACCGGCCCCGTGTCCTGGGCGGCGGCCAGCTGAAGCGCGGCGCGTACCGCGTAGTCGGCCCTGGCTGAGATGCGCATGACCGCATTATTCCGCACGTGCGTGACCGGATTCGTACGGCCGGGGGAGGCGTGTCCGGGGAGGTCCGCGCCCTTGACGCGGACCGTGACCGCGCCGACACTCGGGGACGGGAATCCGAGTGAACAGGTAGGGAATGATGGGAAACGCCGCTGCCTCCGGGCGGGTGCCGACATCGTCGAGCGCTGTCGTGACCCAACACCGAGCACCCTGAGGGAGAAGCATGTCCGTCATCCAGCACCTCGGCCCGTACGCACCGCCGTACCTCGCCCCGTTCGTCCCCCCGGCGGCCGCCCGGCCCGCCTTCTCCGGCCGGATCGGTCAGGACGTCCGAAGCGGCCACTACCCCGTTCCGCACCGCTACCGGCTCCATGTGGCGCGCGGCTGTCCCGGCTGTCTGCGCATCGCCGTCACCCACGCCCTCCTCGGTCTCCAGGAGACCGTCCCGCTGACCTGCCTCCCCGCCACCCCCGACGCGCCCGGCGGTGGCTACACCGCTCTGCGCGCCCTGTACGAGGCCAGCGCCCATCAGTACGCCGGGCCCGCGGCCGCGCCCGTCCTCAGCGACCGGTGGACCGGCCGGATCGTCAGCACCCACGCACCCGACATCCTGCGCGACCTCGCCCTCCGGTTCCGCTGCCCGGACCGGCCCGACCTGCTGCCTCCGGGGTGCGACGCGGAGACCGAGGCGATCGGCGACCTCTGCACCCGCGGCATCGAAGGCGCCGCGCGGGACGCGGGGCAGCCGGGGCTCGACGCGGAAGCCGCCCGTCAGGGCCCGCTCGTCGTCCTCTTCGCCGCCCTCGGCGAGCTGGAGAGCGTGCTGGAGCGGCAGCCGTACGTTCTCGGCGACACCCTCACCGCGGCCGACGTCCATGTGTGGGTGACGCTCGTCCACCTCGACACGGTTCATCGTGGGCAGCTCGACCCCGCCACCCAGGACCGGATCGCGGAGCACCGGACGCTCTGGTCCTACGCCCGACGCCTCTCCGCACACCCGGCGTTCGCGTCCGCGCTCGACGACGGGGCCGGCCCCGAAACCCTGAGCCCCCTCGCCTTCGGTGGCCCTCAGGCGGAGGCGGGCTCCCAGTCCTTCCTGACCTCGAAGCGGTAGCTGCTCCGGTCGAGCACCCGCCCCTCGCCGTCGACGAGCGCCGCGCTCACCTCGTACAGACCCCGGGCCCGCGGGCCGTTGGGAACCCGCTCGGGCGGGAGTGCCAGTTCGTACGGGCCGCCGTGCCGGAAGTCCCCGAGCGCCACCTCGCGGCCGCCGAGTTCGGCTCCGGCCCGGTGCCTGACGTCGACCACCTTCAGGCCGGCCACCGACGAGCCGTCCACCCGGAAGCGGACCACGGCACGGCACTCCGTGCCTTCCTTCACCGTGAACGGGGCGGACGCATTCTCCACCGCAGGCACCGGTACGCAGATGTCCTCGTGTCCCGTGTACTGCAGCTCCAGTCCGAGCAACCGGACGGCAGGGCGTTCCCGGGGAGGTACAGCCGGGGCCGTGTCGGCGAGGGAAACCATGGTGTGCGCGCCTCCCGGGGCAGGCCTCGCGAACGAGGGGACGGTACGACGACGCACCAGCGGCTACCCGATTCGCCCCCGCGCATGCGGGCGGGACCTGGTGCGATGGGCGGCGCGGCGAGGAGGGGGCGCGCGCGACGCGCCCGTACCCTCTCAGCCTACGCGGCGCCCGGTGAGCGGCCCGGTGGCGTCCCCGCTGCCCGCCCGTACACCCCGCAGGAAGGCTCCCAGCGCCTCCAGCGAGGTCGAGGACGGCTCCCATTCGAGTTCCCGCCGCGCCCGGTCCGCAGAGAGCAGCGGAAGCCTCAGCACCGCGTCGAACAGGTCGGGCGAGGCGGGCGCCACCCGCAGGTGCCAGGCGGCCGCGAGCAGGCTCCGCGCCGCGCCGCTCGGCACCTTCACGGGCCGGGCGTCGAGCAGCGAGGAGAGCGCCGCGGTGTCGATCACCGGGTCCGCCGCGAGGTTGAAGGGGCCACGGACGTCCCGTACGAGCGCACGGCGGTACGCGTCGGCCACGTCGTCCGTGTGCAGTGCCTGGAAGCGCAGTCCCCGCAGCTCCGGCAGGAGGGGCAGCAGATCGGGGCGGAACAGCCAGCCGGGAAAGTACCGGCCGGCGAAGATCCGGCGCTGCTCGCTCGCCGCCTCTTCCTTGAAGAGGAAGCAGGGCCGCATCCGGACCACGCGGGTCTGCGGGTGGTCGCGCTCGAGGGTGTCCAGGACGCGTTCCAGATACGCCTTCTCGCGGGTGTACGCGGCGCCCGGCCAGCCATGGGTCGGCCACGACTCCGAGACGGGCGGGCCGTTCTCCGGTCCCGGGGAGTAGGCGCCGACGGACGAGGCGTACACCAGGGTCGGCACGTGCGCCGCCGCAACCGCGTCGAAGACCCGCAGCGACCCGAGGACGTTGGAGCGCCAGGTCTCGACGGGGTCGTGGGTCGGCTGGAACCGCCATGCCAGATGGACCACCGCGTCGGCGTCCGCGATGTACTCGGCGAGCCGCGGCTCGTCGCTCTCCAGCGACAGGTCCACCTCGGCCCACTCGGTCTTCTCCAGCGTCAACGAGGGGGTGCGGCGCGCGAGTCCGAGGACGGAGGCGATCCGGGGTTCGCGCGCCAGGACGCGCGTCAGGCTCGTTCCGACATTGCCCGTGGCACCCGTCACGACGACCTTCAGTCCCGTACTCGCCTTCATGCATCGACCTTCCGTCATTCCCGGCGGAAGCGCATGTCGGCCGCGCCCCGTGACGGATCGTGTCCGCATGGGTCGCGCGGGTGAGGCGGGGACCCGAATATGGAGCGACGGAGGGAGTGGGGGCCGCGCCAGGAGGAGCATGATGTTGCTGCCCGACAGAAACAAGATCGACCGGCTGCTGCGGCACTACCGGGCCCAGGAGAGAGTGGTCCTGGCCCGGCCGTGCGACCTGTCGATCCGCAGGCGGTTCGAGGACACGGCGTACACGCTGTGTGTGCTGATGGGGGAGCGGACCCCGCGCGAGGCCGTACACGCCGCCGAGCGGTACGTGGGAGGGACGAGCCCCGCGCCGCGGGCTGCACTGGAAGGCCTCCCCGGCTCCTGAGGGCCGGCGCGTCCCGGGCGCGTCGTCCCGGTTGTCGGGGCGAGAGCCGCGTGGCGGGATCCTTCCGGGGCATGAGAGGGGTAGAACCGTGACTCGTACGACCATGGAGGGAGGCGGGTGATCCGATGACGTCGGAGCGGTTCGCCGTCACGTCCGAAGCCGGACCGCAGCCCGGTGCCGTGGTGCTCTCCCTGACGGGCGAGCTCGACCACGACACCGCGGACACACTACGGAGCGCTCTGGAGGAGCGGATCGGCGCGGAACGGATCCTGGTCGACTGCGAGAAGCTCAGCTTCTGCGACTCGACCGGCCTGAACGTGCTGCTCCGCGCCCGTCTGGCCGCCCTGGAAGAGGGCGGTCGCCTGGAACTGGCGGGTCTCCGCCCGCCCGTCGCCCGGATGTTCGAGATCACGGGGGCGCGGACGGTGTTCCGGGTGTACGAGAACGTGGCCGAGGCGCTCGGCGACCGGCGGGCCGGCGGCTAGGCGCGGATGGCGGAGGGAGTCGTGGGCGGGAAAGCCGTGGACGAGGGACAGGTGCGGCGGCTGGTGCTGTTCGGCACCAAGGGCGTCGTGATGCGATGCCGCGACTTCACCGCCGAGGCGCTCGGCGACTGGGGCTGGATCCCCGCGGAGGACGACGAGGGCCGCGAGCGGGCGGAGGACGTCCTGCTCCTGGTCTCCGAGGTCGTCACCAACGCCTGTCTGCACGCGGACGGCCCCGAGGAGCTCGTCCTGCACCGCCGGGGCGACCACCTGCGGGTCGAGGTCTCCGACGGGAACCCCGAGCACCCGCGCCGACGCCAGCCCCGCGCCCCCTCGCTGCCCGGCGGCCACGGCCTCATGGTCCTGGACCGCCTGGCGGGGGCCTGGGGCTCCGAGTCCCGTGCCCACGGCAAGGTCGTGTGGCTGGAGGTCACCCGCCCCGCACCTCACGCCGGCGGACGCTGAACCGGGAAGGTCGCGTCCGAGCAGCGTCCTTTGCGGCACGCCAGAGCGGCGTCCTTCTCGGCGACGATTCCCCGGGCGACGCGTTCCCAGTGGCGCGACGCGTGGCGCGTTCCTAGCGGCGCGTCACGGCCCGGTGGTCCGCCGGGTCCTTCAGGAGGCCCGTGCGGAGCTCGTCCAGGATGCGCGCCAGCAGGCGCGAGATGTGCATCTGGGAGAGGCCGAGACGCTCGCCGATCTCCGCCTGCGTCAGCTCCTCGCCGAACCGCAGCGCGAGTATCAGGCGGTCGCGCTCGTCGAGCCCCGCGATCAGCGGTTTCAGCGACTCCAGCGCGTCGATCAGCTCGTAGGCGCGCTCCTCCTCGGCGAGCCGTCGTGCACCGGCCGTGACGGCCGACTCGTCGTCCCCGGCCGGAGTGTCGAGCGACCGGGCGACATAGCCGTTCGAGGCCTGCTCGCCCTCGGCCACGCTCTCCTCGCCGATGCGCAGATGGTCGGAGAGCTCCGCCCGCGTCGGGCGCCGGCCGAGGCGCTGCTCCAGCGTGTCCACGGCCTTCGCCAGCTCGATGCGCAGCTCCTGGAGCCGTCGTGGCACCTGGACGGCCCAGCTGGTGTCACGGAAGAAGCGCTTCATCTCGCCCACGATCGTGGGCAGCGCGAACGCCGAGAACTCCACCTCCCGGCTGACCTCGAACCGGTCGATCGCCTTGATCAGGCCGATCGTGCCGACCTGGACGATGTCCTCCGCCGGCTCGGCCCGGTTCCGGAACCGGCGGGCGGCGAACTTCACCAGGCTGAGGTTCAGCTCGACCAGGGTGTTCCGCACGTACGCGTGCTCGGCCGTGCCCTCCTCCAGCGCCTCCAGGCGGGTGAAGAGGGCGGTCGAGAGCGTCTGCGCGTCGGCCGTGCTCACCTCGGTGGGCCGGTCGATCTCGGGCAGACCGCCCAGCGCGCGCTCGCGCACGGCCGCAGCCTCGTCGGCTCTAGTGCGGGTCGTGTCGGTGGGCTTGCGGAGGGTGGACATGAGAACTCCTGGAAGGGATGGGGTGAGCCTCCGCCGCTGATGGCGGCCGGCTCCGTCGTTCGCGCGTCCATGGGCAATCATTCCCCTTCCGTGTGGTTTGACACGGAATGACCGGGAAGCGGAGACGTATGACGAGTGCACCGAGCGGCGGGATGACGACCCGCACGGGGGACAGGTCCCGGCTTTTCACGCTGGGTGCCGGCCCGGGCGTGGTCGGTGAATGCCGCGACCTCACACGGCGGGCGCTCCAGGAGTGGTTCGGCGCGCGGGTCGTCGGGAACGTCGCCGTGGACGACATCCTGCTGCTCGTCTCCGAGGTCGTGGC
This sequence comes from Streptomyces sp. NPDC013457, assembly GCF_043089925.1. NCBI lineage: Bacteria > Bacillati > Actinomycetota > Actinomycetes > Kitasatosporales > Streptomycetaceae > Streptomyces > Streptomyces sp. NPDC013457. The sequence goes on along the minus strand of NZ_JBICBL010000006.1, from coordinate 374,260 downwards.
CAACGCCTGCGACCACGGGGGAACCCCGTACGAACTCCGCCTCGACCGCACGGGCCGCCGACTGTGGGTCCAGGTCAGCGACACCAGCCCGGTACACCCTCGGCCACGCGGTCCGCACCGGGCGAGCAGCACCTCGGGCCACGGGCTCTACCTGCTGGAGCGGCTCTCCGCAGGGTGGGGCTCTGTCCCTCGCGGCAAGGGCAAGGCGGTCTGGTTCGCCATGGCGGTGACCTAAGGCACCGGACTCGCGCGCCCTGCCTGGAAGGCGCTGCCGACCCCGGGACGGCGTGCCTAGAGTGGAGAAGCGGAACGGCCCCCACCGCGGGTGCGCCCGGTACTCGTACCGGGACCCTCCGTGGCGCGGGCGCCGCGTCCGTACCGCTCTCGTACCCCCTCCGTGGAGCGTGAGGTCCGCGATGGAGAGTTCCCCCCGGCCCCCCCACCCCGATCCGCACGCGCCCGCCTACCGACTCGGTGAGGACGGGCTCGGCGTGCTCCTGGCCGGACTCACCGCCGTACGGGACGGTGACCTCTCCGTCCGGCTGCCCGAGTCCGCCGGGGGCATCCTCGGCGAGATCGCGTCCGTCTACAACGACATGGTCGACCAGGTCTCCCTGGTCACCTCGGAGGTCACCCGGGTCGCCAGGGAGGTGGGCGGACAGGGCCTGCTCGGCGGCCGGGCGCGCGAGCCGCGCGTGAGCGGGGTGTGGCGTGAACTGACGTCCGGCGTCAACACGATGGCCGACAATCTGACCTCCCAGGTCCGGTCCATCGCCCAGATCGCCACCGCCGTCGCCCAGGGCGACCTGACGCGGAAGATCCGCGTCGACGCGCGCGGCGAGATCCTGGAGCTGAAGGAGACCATCAACACGATGGTCGACCGGCTGTCCTCGTTCGCCGAGGAGGTCACCCGGGTGGCCCGTGAGGTCGGCACGGAGGGCAAGCTCGGTGGCCAGGCCACCGTGCACGGCGTCTCCGGGACCTGGAAGGACCTCACGGACAACGTCAACTCGATGGCCGACAACCTGACCAACCAGGTCCGCAACATCGCCCAGGTGACCACGGCCGTCGCCCAGGGCGACCTCACCAGCCGGATCGACGTCGCCGCGCGCGGTGAGATCCTGGAGCTGAAGACGACCATCAACACCATGGTCGACCAGCTGTCCTCGTTCGCCGCGGAGGTCACCCGGGTGGCCCGTGAGGTCGGTACCGAGGGCAAGCTCGGCGCCCAGGCCGAGGTGGAGGGAGTCTCCGGCACCTGGAAGCGGCTCACCGAGAACGTGAACGAGCTCGCCGGCAACCTGACCCGGCAGGTCCGCGCCATCGCCGAGGTCACCAGCGCCGTCGCCGAGGGCGACCTCACCCGCTCCATCACCGTCGAGGCCCCGGGCGAGGTCGGCGACCTGCGGGACAACATCAACGCGATGGTCGAGTCGCTGCGCGCCACGACCCGTGCCAACGAGGAGCAGGACTGGCTCAAGACCAACATCGCCCGGATCACCGGTCTCATGCAGGGCACCCGCAGCCTGCCGGACGTCGCCGAACTCATCATGACCGAGGTGCCGCCGCTGGTCTCCGCCCAGTACGGAGCCTTCTTCCTCGCCCGGCACGACGACCGCGGCACCGAACTCGTGGTGACCGCCGCCTACGGCTCCTCCGACGAACCCGACGCCCCGGCCCGCCGCTTCCGGCTGGGCCAGTCCCTCGTGGGCCAGGCGGCCCGCGACCGGCGCACGCTCGTGGTCGAAGGCGTCCCCGCCGGGTACGCCACCATCGCCTCGGGGGCGGGTTCCGGCGAACCGGCCATGCTGATCATCCTTCCGATCGTCGTCGAGGACCAGGTCCTCGGCGCCGTCGAACTCGCCTCGCTCCTGCCCTTCACCACCATCCACCGTGACTTCCTCGACCGGTTCGTCGACACCGCGGGCGCCGTCGTCGGCTCGCTCGTCGCCAACCGCCGTACCGACGAACTCCTCGGGCAGTCCCAGCGGCTCACCGACGAACTGCGTGCCAGTTCACAGGAGTTGCAGGCGCGGCAGCAGGAACTCCAGCGCTCCAACGCCGAACTGAAGGAGAAGGCGGCGCTGCTCGCCGAACGCAACAAGGACATCGAGTCCAAGAACCTCGTCATCGAACAGGCCCGGCAGGAGCTGGAGGCGCGGGCCCAGCAGCTCTCCCGGACGTCCATGTACAAGTCCGAGTTCCTCGCCAACATGAGCCACGAGCTGCGCACGCCGCTCAACAGTCTTCTGATCCTGGCCCGGTTGCTCGCGCAGAACCCCGAGGGGAACCTGACGGAGAAGCAGGTCGACTACGCCGAGGTCATCCACTCGGCCGGATCCGACCTGCTCCAGCTGATCAACGACATCCTCGACCTGTCCAAGGTCGAGGCGGGCAAGATGGACATCCGGCCCGAACGGTTCGCGCTGCACCAGCTCCTGGAGTACCTGGAGGCGACGTTCGGTCCGGTGGCCGACGAGCGCGCCCTCACCTTCTCGGTGACCGTCTCCTCGGACGTGCCCGAAGAACTGACCACCGACGAGTCGCGGTTGCGGCAGATCCTGCGCAACCTCCTCTCCAATGCGCTGAAGTTCACCGACGAGGGCGGGGTGGAGTTCGTCATCGAGTACGCGGAGGACGACGAACCGCCCGTCGCGCTGCGGGGCAGCGGGTCCGTGCTGGCCTTCCGGGTCGCCGACACCGGCGTGGGCATCCCCGCGGAGCGGCTCGAAGGGATCTTCGACGCGTTCCAGCAGGGGGACGGGACGACGGCCCGCCGATACGGCGGCACCGGGCTCGGCCTCTCCATCAGCCGCGAGGTGGCCGGGCTGCTCGGTGGAGCGATCGATGTCCACTCCACCCCCGGCAAAGGCAGCCGGTTCACCTTCTACCTGCCCGCCCCGCGGCCCGCCCAGGCCGGCGCGCGGGCGCAGGCGGCCGGGACCGACGTGGGCGGCACCACGGCCACCGACGCCTCCGGAACGTCCGCCGGCGGCGTCCAGGACCCCAGGACCGCCGGCCGTACGGTGCTCGTGGTCGACGACGACGGGCGCAACGTCTACGCGCTCACGGAGATGCTCGAACGCCACGGTGTCCAGGTGCTCCAGGCCGACGGCGGCAGGGCGGCGCTCGCGCTTCTGGAGCAGCACGACGAGGTCGAACTCGTCCTGATGGACGTGATGATGGCGGGCATGGACGGTTACGCCACGACCGAGGCGATCCGCGGCCTCCCGGGCCGCGGCGGGCTTCCGGTCATCGCCGTCACGGCCAAGGCCATGCCGGGCGACCGCGCCCGGGCCCTCGCGGCGGGCGCCAGCGACTACGTGGCGAAACCGGTGGACGCCGACGAACTCATGGCCAAGGTCCGCCAATGGCTGACCACCCCGCCGCGCCGGAACGGCGCGGAGCCATGAGCCGGGGCGGCCGGCTCCCGATCCGGCAGCGCCACGCCTGCCGCGGCGCTGCCGGATGACCCGGTGCCGCGCGTGCCGTGAATGCGCTCGCCACGCCCCGACCGGGGCGTGGAGCCCGCCCGGGGGCCCAAGGCGTGGACCCCGGCGGCGGGCTCGTCAGAGCACGAGTACGGCGACGAGGCTCGTGTCGTCGTCCGTGTCGCCGTCGGCGACGTCGAGCAGGCGATCCACCTGTTCGCTCGGCGGGTAGCCGCTGACCCGTTCCGCCTGCGCGGCGAGCCGCGCGAGTCCGTCGTCCAGGCCGTCGTGGCGGCGCTCGACCAGCCCGTCCGTGAACAGCAGCAGCGTGTCGCCCGGCCGCAGCGCCGTCCGCCGTTCCTCGTACGCGTACGAGGGCACCGCGCCCAGCAGGATGTCCTGCGGCGGGTCGATCAGCCGGGCCACGCCGTCCCGCACGAGCAGCAGCGGCAGGTGCCCCGCGCTCGACCAGACCAGCTCCCGGTCCGCCGGGTCGTACAGCGCGCACACCGCGGTCGCCGTCGGGTACCCGCTCGTGCGCAGCGTCATCTCGTTGAGCCACCCCATCAGCCGCCGCGGCGACTCCCCGGTGCAGGCCAGCCCCCGCTGGGCGTTGTGCAGCGACACCATGCCGGTCACCGCTTCGATCCCGTGCCCGGCGACGTCCCCGACGGCCACGAGGACCTTGCCGCTGGGCAGCGGCTGCACGTCGTACCAGTCGCCGCCCACCCGGTACTCCGCGGCCGCCGGCCGGTACCGGGCCGCCACCACGAGACCGGGGAACTCCTGGAGGTCGGGGACCTCGGGCACGATCGCCTGCTGCAGCTGCTGCGCCATCTGGTGCCGCAGCTCGGCCCGGGTCTGTACGGCCGTCAGCTGGTCGAAGGTCGCGGTGAGCGCCGCCTCTGTGCGGCGGCTCGCCGACACGTCCTGGTACACCCCGGCGAAGCCCGTGACCTTCCCACCGTCCAGGAGCGGCTCGGCGGCCACCCGGACATGACGGACGGCACGGTCGCCGAGGACGATCCGCAGCACCGTCTGCGCCCCGGTGCGCCGCTCCGTCAGGATCCTGAGCAGGTCGGTCAGCGCCTCCCCGTCCTCCGGGTGCACCAGCCCGCGCAGCCCGAGCAGGGGTACGGGAGGCTCCTCACGGCTCCGGCCGAAGAGGGCGTACGCCTGCTCCGACCACACCGTGTCGCCGCCGGTCAGACTGTCCTGGAACAGCGCCACGCTCTGCAGCCGGGAGACAGCGCGCTCCGTGGCCAGTCCCGGGTCGGTGGCGGCGTGCCAGAGCACCACCACCCGCTCGTCGCCGGCCGGCAGGACCCGTACGTCGACCAGCGGCGGGCTGTCGTCCCCTCCGGAGGACGCGGTAGCCGGGAGCCGTGCCACGCGCTGGGTGCGCGCCGTCCGGTGGGCGCGCCGCGCCAGATGGGCGATGTCGGCGTGGAGGAGGGGGAGGGCGAGCGCCAGGGACCGGTCTCCGGGCGGGTGGGCCCCGCCGAGGGCCCCCACGGCGTAGTCGTTGAGATGCTCGACCGTCGGCGGCGACGCGGCCGGGGCCACCCGCAGCAGCATCGCCGGGTGCGAGAGCGCGTCCAGGACGTCCACCAGCGCCGGAGCGCCCGGCGGGGGCGAGTCCGTCGCGTCGAGCACGGTGCCCGCCACGTCCATGAGGCCCACCAGGGCCCTGCGCAGGGGCTCGTCGAAGGTCGTGGGGCCCGGCCAGGCGACCAGGGCCAGGCCGACCGTCGCACCGCGCAGCCGCAGCGGGAGGACGGCCCGCCCCGCGCGCGGCGCGGAGCCCGGCAGCACCGCCCCGGCCGGCGGTCCGGCGTCCAGCCAGACGGGCTCGCCGTCTGCGAGGACCGAGCGGAACGCGGACGGGGCCGCAGGCGGGATCCACTGCCAGGCGGCCGCCTCCGCCGCACCGGCACCCGCGTGTCCGGCCAGGCGCAGGCAGTCCCATGCGTCGCGGCGCCAGAGCCACAGGCTCTCCGCGCCGAGCGGGACCAGCGCGCCGTCGAGCAGGGCGTGTGCCGCCTCGCCGACGGTGTCCAGCGTCTCCGCCGTGCTGGCCGCCCGCCGAGCCCGCCGCTCCTCGGGGGTGCTGAAGACGACGTGAGCCGGCTCGTCCTCCGCCTCGGCCGGAGCGGGGGAAGGGGCGGGGGCGGCGGGCGCGCCCCCGGATGCCCCGGCGACGCCGTTGAGGATGTCGGCGGAGAGGTCCTCGACGCCCAGCCCCGTCGCCCTGGACAGTGCGGCCAGGTGCTCCGCCGCGTCGGCGGGGGAGGCCCCCATCTGGGCCGCGAGGACACCGGTGGCCAGATCGATCAGATGGCGACGGGTGAGTTCGGCCCGCAGTCGCCGGTTCTCGGCCGACAGGCCGGCGGTCCCGGGCCCCTGGGGCCCCTGCGTGGACGTCGTCACGACTCCAGCCGTCCCTCCGCCATGAGAATGTCCGTACACGCACCGTTTCGCTCCGTATTCTACCGTTGTGCGCCCTGCCGACGTGTGTCCGAACGCCCGTCCCGGGTATGCGCACGGCGGAACGGAACCGGCGTCGGGACGGGAGGTGCCCGGTGAAGGAGGAAGCCGGTCTCTCGCCACGCGAGCGGCGCGTCCTGGCCGAGATCGAGGAGGCGCTCGGCGAGGACTCCTCGCTGGAGCGCGGGCTCCGCACCATGCGCGCGCGGCGTGCGGGCTCGCGGATGCGGGGACGGCCGGGCCACGGTCGGGCCGGCCGCCGCGAGGCGGTGGCCGTCACCCTGCTGAGCGCCGTGGCCCTCGTCGTGCTGGTGCTCGCGGTCGCGACCGCCGAGCCCGCCCTGATCTGGGCCTTCGCGGCCGTCTGGGTGATCACCCTGTCCGGCCTGCTGCGTCTCGTCGTCCGCTGGTCCCGACGGCTGAAGCCGAGGTCGTGGCCCCCCTGACGATCCGGCGCCGCCCTCCGGGCCGGCCGCCGCACGTATCCCACATCGGAGAGGAGCACGTCATGCCGCGTGGATCGAGCCCCAAGCGCGAACGCCAGTACGAGCACATCAAGGACAGCGCCCTGGACAGGGGCGAGAGCACGAAGCGAGCCAAGGAGATCGCGGCGCGGACGGTCAACAAGGAACGCGCCCGCTCCGGCGAGTCCGAGACGGCGAGCAAGAGCTCGACCCAGGACATGTCGTCCTCGAAGCGGGGCGGGCAGCGCTCGCACAGCGGCTCGCAGGGGCCGACGTACGACCAGCTCTACGCCGAGGCGCAGCGGCGCGGCGTCCACGGCCGCTCGTCGATGAACAAGGCCGAACTGAAGCGTTCCCTCGGCGACTGAGCGTCGGCGGGAGCGGCGAGGCCCCTCGTCGTGGGGCCCGTGACCACGAGGGCCCGTGGCCGCGAGGGCGGCCCGGGGTCGCGAGAACCCGGGGTCGCGAAAAACCCGTCACCACGAGGGCCCGTGGCCGCGAGGACGGCCCGGGGTCGCGGGGGCTCCTGGTCGCGAGGGCGGCCCGTGGTCACGAGGGCCCAGGTCGCGAGGGCCCGTTGTCAGTGGTGCCCGGCACGATGGACACATGACGACGACTCCGGTTCTCGCCGATGCCGCCGCGTACGCGCGTGCGGTCGAGGACGCCCAGCAAGCCGCTGCCGCCTACTACGCGGGCGGCACGTCCCCGCTCGACGACGACGCCTACGACCGGCTCGCCCGGGCGATAGCCGTCTGGGAGGCCGACCACCCCGACGAGGTGCGGAGCGACTCCCCGACGGGGAAGGTCGCCGGGGGTGCGGCCGTCGGGGACGTGCCGCACACGCGGCCGATGCTCTCGCTCGACAACGTCTTCTCGGCCGAGCAGTTCACCGCCTGGGCCGCGTCCCTGGAGCGCAGGATCGGACGGAGCGTCGAGCACTGGAGCGTCGAGCCCAAGCTCGACGGCCTCGCGATCGCCGCGCGCTACGAGGAGGGGCGGCTCGCGCGGCTCATCACCCGAGGTGACGGCACGGCCGGGGAGGACGTGTCGCACGCCGTCGGGACGATCGTCGGACTGCCGGAGCGGCTCACCGAGCCCGTCACGGTCGAGATCCGCGGCGAAGTGCTGATGACCACCGAGCAGTTCGAGGCCGCCAACCCGGTGCGGGTCGCCCACGGCGGCGAGCCCTTCGCCAACCCGCGCAACGCGGCGGCGGGCACCCTGCGCGCCAAGGACCGCCCGTACCGGGTGGAGATGACCTTCTTCGCGTACGACATGCTGCCGCTGAACGTGCCGGGGGAGGGCGCGGCGAGCACGGCCGGACTCGACGAGGCGGCGCACAGCGAGCTGCTCGCCCGGGCCGTCGCCCTCGGCCTGCACACCTCGGGCGCCACCGCCGTCCCCGGCCGCAGGGCGACCGGCGTGGCCGAGGTCCTCGCCCGGGTGGAGGAGATAGCCGCTCTCCGGGCGGAGCTCCCCTTCGGCATCGACGGGATCGTCGTCAAGGCGGATCTCGCCGCCGACCGCCGCGAGGCGGGCGAGGGCTCCCGTGCGCCCCGCTGGGCGATCGCGTACAAGCTGCCCGCCGTCGAGAAGGTCACCCGTCTCCTCGGCGTCGAGTGGAACGTCGGCCGTACGGGCATCATCGCGCCGCGCGCCGTCCTGGAGCCGGTGGACATCGACGGCAGCACGGTCACCTACGCCACGCTGCACAACCCCTCCGACATCGCGCGCCGCGACCTGAGACTCGGCGACCACGTGATGGTCTACAAGGCGGGCGACATCATCCCCCGCGTCGAGGCACCCGTCGCCCAGCTGAGGACCGGCGAGGAGCAGCCCATCGACTTCCCCGAGGCCTGCCCGCAGTGCGGCTCGGAGATCGACCGCAGCGAGCAGCGCTGGCGGTGCGCCCGCGGGCGCGACTGCCACCTCGTCGCCTCCCTCTCGTACGCCGTCGGCCGCGACCAGCTCGACATCGAGGGCCTGGGCGGGAGCCGCATCGTCCAGCTCGTCGAGGCGGGCCTCGTCGCCGACGTCGCCGACCTCTTCACCCTGACCCGCGAGCAGCTGCTCGGCCTGGAGCGGATGGGCGAGACGAGCACGGACAACCTGCTCGCTGCGATCACCACCGCGCGCAGCCGTCCGCTCGCCCGGGTCCTGTGCGCCCTCGGCATCCGCGGAACGGGCCGCTCCATGTCCCGTCGGATAGCCCGGCACTTCGCCACCATGGACGCGATCCGGGCGGCCGACGCCGAGGCGATGCGCGAGGTCGAGGGGATCGGGGCGGAGAAGGCCCCGGTCATCGTCGCCGAGCTGGCCGAGCTGGGCGCGATCGTCGACAGACTGGTCGCCGCCGGGGTCAACATGACCGAGCCCGGAGCCACCCCGCCGCCCCCGCCCGGGTCCGCGACGGAGCCGGACGCGCCCGTTCCGGGTCCGGACGCGCCCTCGGACGCCACCTCCGGCGTGGCGGCGGGCCCGCTGGCCGGCCTCGCGGTGGTCGTCACCGGAGCCATGAGCGGGCCGCTGGAGGCGCTGAGCCGCAACGAGATGAACGAACTCATCGAGCGCGCCGGGGGCAGGGCCTCCTCCAGCGTCTCCAAGCGCACCGGTCTGGTCGTCGCCGGCGAGAAGGCCGGCTCCAAGCGGACCAAGGCCGAGGAGCTGGGCATCCGTCTGGTGGACCCGGAGGAGTTCGCCGTGCTGCTCGGCGACTTCCTGCTCGCGTGACCCTCCCGCCCTGACCGGGGGTGCGGCCGAGCGCCGGCCGTGCGGCCTGCGCCGGGGCCTGTGGCGAGGGCCCCGGCGTCTCCGGAGGCGCCGCACGACCGGCCGTCACAGGCCCCCGTCGGCGCCCCCGTCGCCCCGCCCGGTCGACCGGCGCCGCCAGACCCAGAGCGAGAGCGCGGCGCCCAGCGACGCGCCCACAAGGGCCAGGGGGAGACCCGCCCAGGGACGCGACGGAAGGTCCTCCCGGGACACGGTCCTCCCCGGGGCGCTCAGCGCACCCACGTCCTTGGACACCGCCGCGCCCGGCCGCCCCTCGGCGCCGGCGGACCCGCCCGCTCCGGGCCGGGCCCCGGCACTCGCCTGCGGCGCGGACTTCTGGCCCGGGGCGCCTCCCGGCTTCTCGGCGGAGCCGCCGGCGGCCTTCACACCGGGGCTCGCCGAGGACGTCCCGGCGGGCCGTTCGCCCACCCCCTTCACAGGCTTCGTCTCCGGCAGGTTCTTCGCCCTGTCGCGTGCGGCCTCGGGAAGGAGCGAGCCCACCGGCCGGACCTCGCCCGCCGCTGCGAAGCCCCAGTCGAGCAGCGTCCGCGCCTCCTCGTACACCGCGAAGCCGCTGCCCGACTGCGGATTCATCACCGATACGACCAGCGTCCGCGAGCCCCGCCGCGCCGCGGCGATCAGCGTGTTCCCCGCGCCGCTGGTGTAGCCGTTCTTCACACCGATCAGCCCCGGATAGCGGTCCACCCCGTTGTCCCCCGTCAGCAGCCGGTTGGTGTTGCGGATGCCGTACGACCAGTCGCCCGAGGGGAAGTCCGCGTACCGGGTGGAGCAGTACCGGACGAACGCCGGATCCTGCAGCCCGGCCCGTCCGAAGAGCGCCAGGTCGTAGGCCGAGGACACCTGGCCCGGCTCGTCGTACCCGTCGGGGGAGACCACGCGCGTGTCGTTCGCCCCCAGCGCGCGGGCCTTCTCCTGCATCTGACGGGCCATGGACTCCCAGCCGCCGTTCATGGCCGCGAGCACCCGCACCGCGTCGTTCCCGGAGCTGAGGAAGACACCGTTCCAGAGGTCCGACACCTTGTACGTGTATCCGGCCTGGACCCCGACCATGCTGCTGCCGCTGCCGATCCCCTCCAGCTCCGACTCGGAGACCGTGTGGCGCTCCTCCTGGTCCATGCGCGGCAGCGCGGTGACGGCGAACAGCGTCTTCAGCGTGCTGGCCGGAGGGAGCTTGCGATGCGCGTTGCGCGCCGCCAGGACGTCGCCGGTGGAGGCGTCCGCGACCACCCAGGACAGCGCGGAGACGCCGTCCGGCGCATCGGGCGCACCCCGGAGGGCCTGGACCTGCGTGCCCGAGCGGTACAGCCGGGCGGGATCGACGGAACGTTCGACAGGGGGCGTGGGTTCGGTGACGGTGGACGCCGTCGCCGCCGGTGCGGGCAGCACGAGCAGCAGCGCCGCGGCGCCGGCGGCCGCATGACGGACAGCTGACATGACGATCATTCAGCCACCGTAGGAAGCGCGGGGGACACCCGCAGAACGAAGTGCGCCGACCGGCGTACTGAGGGTGGCATTCGGGCGATGCCGGACCGCTTTGCGCGGCACGGCATGCTGGTGACGTGTCCTCACTTCCGTATCAGAGCATGCCCGTTCCGCCGGAGCCCGTGCCGGGCCCGCCCACGACGGGCCTCCCCGCCGCCCCCGCGGGCGCACCCGCGATCAGGTCCGAAGGGCAGCCGCGAACCGCCCCGGCCGGCCACATGATCGTCTGCGGGGACGACGTGCTCGCCCACCGGCTGGCGGGCGAACTCCACGACGTCTACGGGGAGAGGGTCACCCTGCTCGTCCCCGCGCGCGCGGACGCCCCGCGGCAGCACACGGGCCGTCCGGGGCGCGCCGCATCGCTCTTCGGCCGGGTGACGGCCGTCATGACGCGGACGCCCGTGGGAGAGCCACGGGAGGCCTCCGAGGGCGGCAGGTCCGTGCGGGTCGTCGAGACGAGCGAGGCCGATGACACGGTGCTGCTGGACGCGGGAGTGGAGCGGGCCGCCGCGCTCGCCCTCGTCCATGACGACGACGAGACGAACATCCGCGCCGCGCTCGCCGCCCGCCGCCTCAACCCAAGGCTCCGGCTCGTCATCCGGCTCTACAACCGCAAGCTCGGCCAGCACCTGGAGACACTCCTCGACCAGGCCGCCGCCGTCGCCGAGCCGGGCATCGATCCCAGGGCGTTCGACGCCGCCACGACCGTGCTCTCCGACGCGGACACCGCGGCCCCCGCCCTCGCGGCCACCGCTGTCGCCGGCACCAGCAAGGTCGTCCAGGCCGGCGGCCTGCTCCTGCACGCCGTCGAACGCACCCCGCCCGCCCGTGGCGAGACCGCCGACCCGGGCCTCTGCACGCTCGCGCTGCTCTCGGCCACCACCAACGACCCGGCGGGCGTGGAGGGCTCCGAGCGCAGCGGAGCCCAGGGTCCGCTGCTGCTCCCCGACGACCAGGCCGTCGCGGCCGCACCCGGTCGCGGCACGGTCGCCCTCGAAGCGATCAGCTACGCCGGACCCACCCTGTCCGCCACCCGGTTCGGCGCCTCGGCCCTGCCCGTGGGCTCGCTCTTCTCCCGGCGCCTGCGCTGGTCGCTCGCCGGAGTGACCGCGGCCGTCGCCGCCATCGCTCTCGCCTCCTGGCTCACCACCGGCGACCACCCCCTGCACGCGGCCTACCTCACCCTCCTCGACATCTTCGCCATCGGCGACCCGGCTGTCGACGAGACGACCGGCCGACAGGTGCTGCAGATCCTCGCCGGCTTCGTCGGGCTCCTCCTGATGCCCGTCCTGATCGCCGGCATCCTGGAGGCCCTCGGTACCTTCCGCACCGCGACCTCGCTGCGCCGCCCGCCCCGCGGGCTCTCCGGCCACGTCGTACTCCTGGGCCTCGGCAAGGTCGGCACCCGTGTCCTCGCACGACTGCGCCGGCTGGACATCCCCGTCGTCTGCGTCGAGTCCGACCCCGAGGCGCGCGGTGTCGCCCTGGCCCGCAGGCTGCGCGTGCCCACCGTCATCGGGGACGTCACCGACGAAGGCGTGCTGGAGGCCGCCCGTATCCACCGCGCCCAGGCACTGCTCGCGCTGACCAGCATCGACATCACCAACCTGGAGGCGGCGCTGTCCGCCCGCTCCGTCAAGCCCGACCTGCGGGTCGCCCTGCGCCTGTACGACGACGACTTCGCCACCGCCGTGTACCGGACGCTGCGGGCCGCCCACCCCGAGGCGCTGACCCGCAGCCGCAGCGTCTCGCATCTGGCCGCGCCCGCCTTCGCCGGCGCCATGATGGGCCGCCAGATCCTGGGCGCCATCCCGGTCGAGCGCCGGGTGCTGCTCTTCGCGGCCGTGGAGGCGGCGGAGAACCCGTTCCTGGAGGGCCGGACGATCGCCGAGGCCTTCCGTCCCGGGGCCTGGCGGGTCATCGCCCTCGCGACCGGTTCCGCGCCCCTCGGCAGATACGGCGCGGGGCTCGTCTGGCAGCTGGAGCCCGACCGCGTCCTCGCCGCCGGCGACCGCGTCCTCGTCGCCACCACCCGGCGCGGTCTCGCGGAGCTCCTCGGACGCCACCCCCGGCCGCCTCGCCAGTCCGGGCCCGACTCCGTCCGGCACAGGCCGAGTTGACACCCACGACGGCCGCCGCCACGCGCCGTAGGATCTGACCGCCCGTGAGCCGCCTCGGCCCGTCCCCGCCTTGAGGAGTGACCCGATGAACGCCACGCCCCACCGCCTCGACCCCACCGGCGGCTGCCCCCACGCGGCCAACGCGCGCCTCCTCGCCCAGGGTGCCGTGACCCCCGTCGTCCTGCCCGGCGAGGTGGAGGGCATGGCCGTCCTCGGCCACGACGCGCTGCGGGATTTCCTCGCCCATCCCGAGGTCGGCAAGGGCGCCCGGCATTTCACCGCACTCGCCGAGGGCCGTGTCCCCGACGGCTGGCCGCTGCACACCTTCGCCACCGTCCAGGGCATGACCACCGCCGACGGCGCTGATCACCGCCGACTCCGTTCGCTGGTCGGCAAGGCGTTCACCGCCCGCCGGGTCGAGGCGCTGCGGCCCCGGATCGAGACGCTCACCGCCGGGCTCCTCGACCGGCTGGACGAGGCAGCCCGCGAGGGCGACGGAGTCGCCGACCTGCGCCGCCACTTCGCCCTGCCGCTGCCGCTCGGTGTCATCTGCGAACTCCTCGGTGTGGAGGAGAGGCACCAGGACCGTCTGCACCGTCTCTCCAACCAGGTCGTCGCCACCGACATCGGCCCCGAGGAGGTCATGGCCGCGAACCGTGAGCTCCTGGAGATCCTCACCGCCATCGCCGCCGACCGGGCCCGCCGGCCCGGCGACGACCTCACCAGCGCCCTCATCGCCGCCCGCGACGAGGGCGGCGACCGGCTCAGCCAGCCGGAACTCATCGGCACGCTCGTCCTGATGATCATCGCCGGTCACGAGACCACGCTCAACCTCGTCACCAACGCCGTCCGCGCGCTCTGCGCCCACCGCGACCAGCTCGCCCTCCTCACCGAAGGGGCTGCCGCCTGGTCCGACGTCGTAGAGGAGACGCTGCGTTGGGACAGCCCCGTCAGCTACTTCCCGTTCCGCTACCCCACCCGCGACCTCACCGTCGGCGGCACGCTCATCCCGAAGGGGACACCGGTCCTGGCCGCCTACTCGGCGGCCGGGCGGGACACGAAGGCGCACGGCCCGGACGCCGACCGCTTCGACATCACGCGCGTCCCCGCGGCCAGGCACCTCTCCCTCGGCCACGGCCCCCACTACTGCCTCGGTGCCCCGCTCGCCCGGATGGAGGCGGCCATCGCGCTGGAGGCGCTCTTCACCCGCTTCCCCGATCTGGACCTCGCCGTACCCGAGGAGGACCTCACGCGCCACGCGAGCTTCGTCGGCAACAGCGTCCGCGCGCTACCCGTACGCCTGCGCTAGCGTCCCCCACCCCCCCCACGCCCGTGGTCGTGCCCGCCTCACCCCGCCCGGCCGAGGTCGCCCGCGGGGGAGGCGCGCAGGGCCGAGACGAGGCGCAGCAGATGTGCCTCGTTCCCCACGAGACCCGCGGCCCGCAGCGCCTCGTCGGCCTCGGCCATGGGGTGGGTGAGCATCGCCGCCGCGTAGGGAACGAGGTGCGGATCGGTCAACACGGCCTGTGTGGACTCGAGCAGACGCAGGTACGCCTGGGCTGCGGCGCGCTCATGGACGGTGATCGTGGTCATGTCGGGCTCCCTCTCGACAGGTTGGCGGCCTCTACCCTCTCGTACGGGTCTGACAACGAGCCCGCGAGCGGGGCCGCCGGGCCGCCGTAGGGCTCCCTGCGGAGGCGGACGGCGGACGCGGCTGGGGTGAGATGGAGAGTCGGCCGGAGCACCCGGAGCCGTGATGCGCGGACACAGTCCATCCTGGCGAACGCGTTCCTCGGGCCGTCGGCGGTCGCCGTCGCGGCCATCACCGTGGGGAGCACCCTGGCACCGGTCTGTGCCTGTCTGATGCTGCGCAAGGCTCCGCAGGTCCGGTGGCCGGTGCGCGCCCGGCGGGTGCGGTGGATCGAGGCTGTGACGCTGGCGGCCGGTACGGTCTCCGTCACCCTCCTGGCCACCCGTACGACCGATTCGGCCCTGCTCTTCCTCGTCTCCCCCGTCCTGATCTGGGCGGCCTTCCGCTTCCAGCTGGCCGGCGCGGCGCCGTGTGCGCTCGTGGTCTCGACGCTGGCGGTTCCGGCCGCCACCGGCGACCTTCTGCTGGCGGCGGTCATCACCGAACGCGACGCCACCCATGAGGAGATCAAGCGGGTGTGCCTGCGGTTCGCGGAGATGGTCGCCCAGCTGGAGCCGCGGCCCGAGTCGTACGAACTCCCGCCCGAAGACCCGCCGCCGTGACGCCGGAGAGCCCCTGCGGCCGGACGCCGGGCCGCCGGGCGAGGGCAGGCGGATCCGGAGGGCGGCCGCGGGCTCAATAGGGTGGCCCCATGTCTGCCACGTTGAGTTCCACCAAAGCCGCCGCCGCGCTCCGCACCGCGGCACGTGTCTCCGCGGAGTCACTGCTGGTCCTGCTGATGGCTGCCGTGACCCTCTGGCTCGTAGGTCGCATGTGGCCGGTCGTCTGGCCGCTGATAGTCGGCCTGTTCCTCACCACCCTCACCTGGCCCCTGACACGCTTCCTGCGCCGGCACGGATGGCCTCCCGCCCTCGCCGCTGCGTCCGTGACCGTCCTGTTCCTGCTGGTCGTCACGGGCATCGCCGCGCTGATCGCGGTGCCGATGGCCTCCCAGTCGGGCGAACTGGCCGACGGCGTCGTCGAAGGCATCCAGAAGGTGCGCGAGTGGGCGGCCGGGCCGCCGCTGAACATCGGTGACGACCAGATCTCGGGGGCTCTCGACACCGCCATGGCCCGGGTGCAGGACAGCGTCGGCAGTGTGGTCACCGCAGTGGCCTCGGGGCTCGGGACGGTGCTCAACGGCGTCGTCACCGCCGTCCTCGCCCTCTTCCTGATGTTCTTCTTCCTCAAGGACGGCCCGCGGTTCCTGCCGTGGCTCGCGCGTCAGCTCCCCGGTCGGTTCGCCACCGACGTGCCGGCCGTCGCCGAGCGCGGCTGGGACACGCTGGGCACCTTCGTGCGGTCCCAGGCGTTCGTCGGCCTGCTCGACGCCGTCTTCATCGGCCTCGGACTCTGGGTCCTGGGTGTACCCCTGGTCCTGCCGCTCGCCGTACTGACGTTCGTCTCCGCGTTCGTGCCGATCGTGGGTGCGCTCTTCGCCGGCCTGGTCGCCGTCCTCATCGCACTGGTGTCGAACGGCCCGACGGACGCGCTGATCGTCCTCGCGATCATCGTCGTCGTGCAGCAGCTGGAGGGCAACGTGTTCCAGCCCATGATCCAGAGCAGGGGCCTCGGCCTCCACGCGGGAGTGGTCCTGCTGGCCGTGACGCTGGGCGGCAGCCTGGCCGGGATCGTGGGCAGCCTGCTCGCGGTGCCGGTGGCCGCGCTGATCGCGGTGGTCTGGAACTACCTGCGTGAACAGCTCTCCGAACCCGCGGCCCGCCCGGAAAGCGACGAGCCGGAGACCGCCGCCGTGCCGGCCTAGGGTGTGTCGCGGGCACCGCGCTCGTCCAGCCACGCGGTGAGCCGTTCGAGGAAGACGCGCTGGCCCGCGACGAGGAGCGGAGCGGCCGCCGGCGGGGCGAACCAACCGACCCGGTCGATCTCCGGGAACTCCCGCCGTTCGCCCGAACCGCGCGGCCACTCCATGGTGAAGGTGCCCGGCACGATCCGGGTCGGGTCGAGGTCCGCCTCGACCGCCCAGATCGTGACGGTCTTTCCGTTCGCCTGCCGGGCCTCGCCGAGCGGGATCCGCTCGCCGTCCGGCGCGGGCAGGCCGAGCTCCTCCTCGAACTCGCGGCGGGCGGCGGCCTCCGGTGTCTCCTCGGGGCCGTACTCGCCCTTCGGGATCGACCAGGCAGCGACGTCCCTCGACGACCAGAAGGGCCCGCCCATATGGCCGATGAGCACCTCGAAACCGCCGTCCGCCGTACCGCGGAAGAGAAGGAGCCCAGCACTGCGCTTGTCCGGCATACGCCACAGTGTGGCCGAGCGGCTCAGATCCCGCAGCTGCTCGCCGACCAGAAACGCGAGCTGCGGGTGTCCACGTGGGCGTGGTCGCCGTGCCCCGGGTAGCCGGGGCCGAGGATTCCGTTGAAGCCGTGGTTGCGCGCCTGCTTGGCCAGCGTGCAGAGCGAGGGCGACCCCGTCAGGTCGATCCCGTCGCCGTACAGGTGGCGGCTGTCGGAGGCCCCGCCCACCGCCGAGTTGCAGGAGTACGAGCGGAAGCCGCTGCTCACGGAGATCGGCACGTCGCCCAGAGCGTGCCGCAGCGCCTCCAGCTTCCACATGGCGCGCAGGGCGTTGGACCTGGCGGTGGCGGCACTGACGGCGCCGCCGGAGAAGTCGCCGTTGCACTTGTTCAGCTCGGCGTAGGTGAAGTGGATCGGGGTGCAGTCCGCGTCCTGGAGGGCGTACAGCTTCGAGAAGGTCGCCGGACCGGCGACACCGTCCGCCGCGAGCCCGTACGCCTGCTGGAACCGGGTCACCGCGGCCTTGGTGGCAGGGCCGTAGGAGCCGTCGACGGCGAGCACTCCGCCGTAGCCGGGGTAGCCGGCCACGCGGATCTGCAGCTGTGTCACGTCCGCCCCGGACATGCCCGAGGACAGGGTGCGCCCCCAGGTGTAGCAGGCGTCGGCGTGGGCGGTGCCGGAGGTGGCGACCGTGCCCGTGAGGGCGGCGACCACCACCAGGACCGTGGCGAGCAGGGATCTGACCATGCGCCGGACCATGACACCTCCGTGTCGTGGGAAGGGGAGGGGATTCCGGGGTGCTCCGGGACCTCCGTCGGAACTATCCGTCATGAACATGACCATGAGGATGGGGTGAGGTGGCGAGCCGGTCAACGGTGCGGGGCATCTGCCAGTGGATCAGGCCACTGACGGTTCAGGCGCGTTCAGGAGCTCCGGGGGTTCAGCCCGCTCAAGGCCGCCCCGCCCGTCCGTTCAGCGCGCGACCCGCACCTCCACCGGCCCGCCCGCCGGATCGACCTCGCGGGTCCACGCCGCGGGCAGGCGTACGGAACGGTGCGGCCACACCGTGCCCAGGAGCCGGGCGCGGTGGAGCACCCGGCCGTCCTGGCCGACCTCTACGACCGGGCGGGTCAGCGGCTCGCGGACGCGCACCAGGAACGGCCGCCCGGCCACCGCGCCGACGACACGGTTCGGCGCCACCCACACCACCGGGTCCTCCGCCGCCAACGGCACCGCGGAGACGGGCCAGGGCTCGCCCGACAGATGCCGCAGTACGGCATCGGCCGCACCGCGTCCCTCGGCCGCCGCCGCACCAGCCGACTCGACGCCGCGCAGCACATTGCCCGCCGCGAAGATCCCCGCCGACCCGGTACGGAACGCGTCGTCGATCGCGGGTCCGCGCGTGCCGGAGTCCAGCGACACCCCACCGGACCGGGCCAGTTCGTGGTCCGGGATCCAGTCGCCCGTGAACACGGCGGTGTCGCAGCGGATCGTGCCGGTCCGCCCGTCGGCGTGACGCACGCGGACCCCCGCGAGGCGGCCCCTTCCCAGCAGTTCCGCCACCGTCGTCCCGGTGAGCAGCGGCGGGGCGACCAGGCCCCCGAACCGCCGGGGGCCGCACGACTGTTCGGTCACCATCCCCACCACGTCCGCCCCCGCCCCGCGGAGCACCCGCACCGCGTGGTGGGCCACCGGCTCGGCACCGATCACCACGGCACGCCGTCCGAGGCGCTCCCGCCGTACCCCGTACAGATGGGTGGACTGCTGGAGCTCGCCTGTCGTCAGCACCCCGGCGGGCCGTGTGCCAGGCACCAGCCGTGCGCTGCGCGGCCGTTCCCGCGCGCCCGTCGCCAGAAGCACCGCCCTGGCCGTGATCCTCTCCAAGCCCGTCGGGGCCGTGACGTCCAGTGTGAGCGGCCCCGACCACCCGGTGGCCGAGACGCCCGTACGGAGGGTGGCGCCGGCCCGGACCGCCGCACGGGTCAGTCGGCGTGCGTAACCCGGGCCGTCCAGCGGCCGCCCGAGGTCGGCCAGGCCGAAACCGCCGTGGGCGCAGTACCGCGGGACGCCACCCGACTCCCGCTCGCGCTCCAGGACCTCGATCCGGTACTGCCCTCCTCCGGCGGCGGCGAGCCGCGCGGCGGCGGCAAGGCCCGCGGGCCCCGCACCGATCACGAGCACGTCGACGACCCGGTTCACCGCTCCGGCCACGGCGGCCTCCCCTCCTCGAACATCGACCGGACCGTCGCGCCGCAGGAGAACCCCTGGCACCGGCCGCCCCGCGCCCGCGTCCTTCGCCTCAGCCCGTCCAACGAGTCCGGGGGAACGGTCGAGGCCAGCGCGTCCCGGATCTCGCCCCGGGTCACCCGCTCGCAGTGACAGACGACCGAGCCGAACTCCGGTTCCCGGGCGATGAGTTCGGCATCACGGTACGGGCGGGGAAACGCCTCGCCGAGGTTGGGCATCCGGACCGGGGCGAGCGGCCGCTCCGGCCCGAGGACGAGCCCGCTCTCCGCGAGCAGCTCCACCAGGTGCGCGGCGATCGCCAGGGAGGCGGTCAGACCGGTGGACCGGATGCCGCCCGCGGTGACGTAGCGCAGCCCGGGATGTGCGGCGCACCGGTAGTCGTCGTACTCGGTCGCGGCCCGCAGGCCGGCGTAGACCGCCGTCACCTCCTCGTCCAGGAGGGCGGGCAGGACACGGCGGCCCTGGGCGAGCAGGCCCTGCAGGCCCTCCGCCGTCGACTCGGTGGCCGTGCGGTCGTCGAGGTTCTCGGCCGTCGGACCGAGCAGGACCTTTCCGTGCACCGTCGGCGCGACGAGCACGCCCTTGCCGAGCGCGCCGGGCACCGGCAGCAGAATGTGGGACAGGAGCGAGCGGGCGAACGAGTCGAAGACGATCAACTGCCCGCGCCGGGGGGTCACCGTGAAGTCCGCCCGGCCGAACAGCGCGTCGAAGCGATCGGCGTGGAGACCGCAGGCGTTGACCACATAGCGGGCCCGCAGCACTCCGCGGGGAGTGACCAGCCGATGCGGTGCGTCGGCCCCGCGCCCGGGATCGGCCCTCTCCACACGGCAGTTGAGATGCAGGTCGACCCCGGAGCGTACGGCCTGGGTGGCGTACGCGAGCGTCGTCGTCCACGGGCAGACGATCGACTCGTCCGGGACCTCGAGCGCCGCCAGCGCCCCCTGCCCCAGACGGGCCTCCCGGGCGCGCAGTTCCCCGCGGCCCAGGATGCGCGTGGACCCGTACCCGTTGCGTCCGGCCTTCTCGGCGAGACGGGGGAGCGCGGCCGACTGCTCCTCGTCCCAGGCGACGAGCAGCGCGCCGACCGGTTCGACGGGGATGCCGGTCTCCTGCGCGTAGTCGGCCAGCAGGCGTCGGCCGTCCCGCACCAGCCGAGCCTCCAGCGAACCCGGCACGGCATCGAAACCGGTGTGCAGAATCGCGGTGTTGGCCTTGGAGGTGCCGTCGCCGACGTCGCCGGACGCCTCGACCAGCGCGACCCGCAACGGCCGGCGGGCCAGCTCGCGCGCGAGCGCGCAGCCGACCACCCCTGCGCCGACCACGACGACGTCGTACGCCGCTCCCGGCGCCGAGGTGTCCGGCAGCGCGCCCCTGCGGGTGACGGTCCCGGGCCGTGGTTCCGCCGTCATCCGGGCGACGACCCTCCGGCGTCGAGGAGCGCCGCCACGGCTGAACGGAACCGCTCCAGACGCTCGTCGGCCTCCGCACCGGTCACGGCGGGCTCGTAGACGGCCGACGGCTTCCACTCCGGTACGGCGTCGTGCACGGTGAGGCCGGGGTCGAGCCCGAGCCGGGCGACCGCGCCGACCCCGAGCGCCGTGGCGTCGGGCAACGCGGACACCTCGACGGGGAGTTGGAGCAGATCGGCCTGCGTCTGCATCAGCAGAGCGGAGCGGGTGAGCCCGCCGTCCACGCGCAGCGAGGTCAGCGGCCGGCCGAGGTCGGAGGCGGCCGCGCGGGCCAGCTCCACGACCTGGGCGGCGATCCCCTCGCAGAGCGCCCGCACCAGGTGCCCGCCGGTGGTGTCCAGGCCCAGACCGTGCAGGGAGCCCCGGACGTCGCCCCGCCACCAGGGCGCGGCGAGGCCCGCGAGCGCCGGGACGAAGGTGACACCGCCGCTGTCCGGCACCGTCGCGCCCACCGTGTCGAGGTCCCGGGCTCCCGAGAGCACCCCGAGGTCGGTGAGCCAGCGGACGGCGGACGCCGCCGTGTACACCTGGCCGTCCAGGCAGTAGCTCGTCCGGCCCGCGAGCCGCCACGCCACACAGCTCACGAGTCCCGAGTCGCCCCGGCGCGGAGTCGCGCCCGTCTGCGCCAGCAGGAACGCCCCGGTTCCATAGGTGCACTTGGCCGCGCCGGGGGCGGTGACGCTCTGGGCGAGGAGCGCCGCCTGCTGGTCCACGAGGAGGCCGGTCAGCGGGATGGCCGGTCCGAACGCGGTCGTGGTGCCGACGTGCGTGTCGGCGTCGACCACGCGGGGGAGCCGCTCACCGCCGAGTCCGAAGAGGTCGAGGGCCGGGGCGGACCAGGACACCGTGTCGAGGTCGAGCAGCCCGGTCCGGCCCGCCGTCGCGGCGTCGGTGACGAACTCGCCCGTGAGCCGGTGGACGAGCCAGGAGTCGCTCGTCGTGGCCACGCCCGCTCCGGTGAGGTGCCGACGGATCCAGGCCATCTTGGGAGCGGCGAAATAGGGGTCGAGCGGCAGCCCGGTCCGCCGCCTCAACTCGTGGGCGTGCAGAGAGAGTTCGGTGCAGATGTCCGCGGCCCTGCGGTCCTGCCACACGATCGCGTCGGTGAGCGGCTCGCCCGTCGCAGGGTCCCACGCGAGGACGGTCTCCCCCTGGTTGGCCAGACCCACGGCCGCGACCGGGGTGTCCGCCTCGGCGAGCGCGGCCCGTCCGGCGGCGACCACGGAGCCGTACAGCTCCGCCGGATCGACCTCGACGAGCCCGCCGGGCAGGTAGCGGGGCCGCACGGGCGCGGAGCCGGTCCCGATGACACCCCGCTCGGGGCACACGACGAGCGCCTTGGTCCCCGACGTTCCCTGGTCGACGGCGAGCACCGGGCCCGTCATCTCGTACTCCCGTCCTCGAAGGGGCAGCGGCCTTGATCGCGGAACCGGCAAGACTGGTGCACGCGCTCCCTCCCGTCAAGCCACGCGTGGTGACTCCGTCGGCTTCGGCGAAGGAGATGACACATGTTCATATTCGGTCCGTGGCCGGATAGTTACGGTCAGATCCGAAAGTGGATCGCTCTCGTCCAGCGGACCCTATAGTGATCGCCGATCAACGGCCCGGGATGCCCATCGGGGGACTGACCACCCCCTTCACCCACCGAGGACCCATGTCATCCACCGCACGCCCCGCTCCCTGATGGCTGGACACGGCTTCCGGCCCGTCTACCATCCGGCGGGCCACGACCACGCCCTTCGTCACGCCCTCCAGGACCTGCGGACCGGCCGCTGGGTGTCCACGGCGCGATTACTCGACGAGACGTCCGGCTGGGCCGACTGGACGCGCCGTACCCAGGTGCTCGCCACCGTCGCCGCGGCCGGCGACGTCGTCCAGGCCTGGCGGACCGAGCAGCCGGACAGCGTCTCCGCCACCGTGATGTCCACCCGCGTCGCCGTCGAGCGGGCGGTACGCGCACACCGCGGCGGCCACACCCGTACCCGCGAACTCTGGCAGGCGGCCTGGACCGCCTGCCGCGACGCCTCCGAGCGGGCGCCCGCCGACCCCGTCCCCTGGATCTGCCTCCTCGCCCTCGCCGCGCTGGACGACCGGCAGCGTATGGCGGAGCACCGGCGCACGCCGCCCGCCCCCCTCCTCCCGCCCGGCCCATGGGGGCTCCTCGCCGAGGTCGACAGACGCGACCCGCAGAACCGCGAGGCGCACCACCGGATGCTGCAGTTCCTCTACGCCCGCCACGCGGGCTCCCTCTCCGAGGCCGTCAACTACGCCCAGTGGGCCTCGGCCTCGGCCCCCACCGGATCCGCCCTGCACGCCCTGCCGCTCTACGTACGGGTCGAGCGCTACCGACGGGACCGCGGCCACCAGCACGCCCTCGACCTGCACTGGGTCGCGGAGGACGCCCTGCGGGACGCCCAGCGGGCCCTGCACCACTGGTTCCTCTTCTGCGCCACCGACGAGGCCTCCCTCCTCGACCTCAACCACCTCGCGCACGCCCTCTTCGGAGCCCAGAACTTCACCGAAGCCGCCCGCGTCTTCGAAGCCCTCGGGCCCTTCTACACCGTGCTGCCCTGGGCCTACCGCACCGATCGCCCAGACGACCGCGACCTCGCCGCGGACGTCTTCGTGCGCGCCCGTGCCCGCTGTCTCGAACCATGACCGCCTGGGCCCCCGCCCTCTGCGCCCCACCCGGCCAGGACCCGCTCGTCCTGCCCCCCACCCCCCACCCCCGACCACCGGAGGTACCGGCATGTCCCGCACCGCCCCCGACGAGATACGCAAGCCCTCAGCCGACCGCCGCGACGACGCCGCCCGGCTGAGGGAACTCGGCTACCAGCCCGTCCTCGCCCGCCGGATGGACGGCTTCGGCAACTTCGCCATCAGCTTCTCCGTGATCTCCGTCCTCTCCGGCTGCATGACGCTCTACGGCTTCGGTCTCGGCACCGGCGGGCCCGCGGTGATGATGTGGGGCTGGGCCGGCGTCGGACTCTTCGTGCTCTGCGTCGGACTCGCGCTCGCCGAGGTCACCAGCGCCTACCCGACCTCCGGCGCGCTCTACTACATGGCGGACCGGCTGGGCGGCCGCCGCTGGGGCTGGTACACCGGCTGGCTCAACCTCCTGGGCCTGCTCGGCGCGATCGCCGGCATCGACTACGGAGCCGCCCTGTTCACCGGAGCCTTCCTCAACCTCCAGTGGGGCATCGTGCCCACCGCCGGATCCACCTTCCTGATCTTCCTCGCGATCCTGCTGCTGCACGCCGTGCTCAACCTCTTCGGTGTACGGCTCGTCAGCGTGCTCAACTCCGTCAGCGTCTGGTGGCACCTCGGCGGCGTGGCGGTGATCGTCGGAGCCCTCGCCTTCGTTCCCGACCGTCACCAGTCGGTCGAGTTCGTCTTCACCGAGTTCGTCAACGACACCGGCTGGGCCAACCCGTTCTACGTCGCGGCCGTCGGCCTGCTCCTCGCCCAGTACACCTTCTCCGGCTACGACGCGTCCGCACATCTCTCCGAGGAGACCTCCAACGCCTCGGTCAGCGCCGCCAAGGGCATCGTGCGGGCGATCTGGGTCTCCTGGATCGCCGGATTCGCCCTGCTCGCCGGACTGACCTTCGCGATCCAGGACTACGCCGGCACCCAGAACAGCGCGACGGGCGTCCCGCCGGCCCAGATCCTCCTCGACGCCCTCGGCTCGGGCGGCGCCGCCGCGCTGCTGCTCGTGGTGATCGTGGCCCAGCTCTTCTGCGGCAACGCCGAGGTCGCCGCCGCCAGCCGCATGGTCTTCGCCTTCAGCCGCGACAACGCCCTGCCGGGTTCGACGCTCTGGCGCAAGGTCAGCCACCGTACGCAGACCCCGGTTCCGGCGGTCTGGCTCTCGGTCGGCGTCGCCGCGCTCCTCGCCGTGCCGTCCCTGTACTCCGCCACCGCCTACGGCGCCGTCACCGCGATCAACGTCATCGGGATCACGCCCGCCTACGCGATCCCGATCTACCTGCGCCTGCGCGCGGGCAAGCGGTTCGTCCCGGGGCCCTGGAACCTGGGGCGCTGGAGCCGTCCGATCGGCTGGACCGCCGTGATCTGGGTGGCCGGCGTCACCGTGCTCTTCTGCCTGCCGCAGAAGTCACCGGTGACGATCGACTCGATGAACTACGCGGTCATCGCCCTGGCCGTCGTCCTCGTCCTGTCCAGCGTCTGGTGGTACGTGGCACGGCGCTCGTACGGCACGCCGTCGGCGTACGGAACGGCCCGCGAGGAGGCGGACATCGCGGAGGGGATCGTGTGACGGAGCACGGATCACGGATCACGGATCATTGATCCTGGATATCGGATGTCGGATATTGGATCCAGTGCGGTGGATTCCATCCGCATCCCTATCCGCTGAACTCGTACGTCCAGGAGGCCCCCTGCGCCGCACAGTCGATGTCCGTGATCTCCAGCGCGTGCCCGTGCTGGTCGCACACCACCCGGTGCACGGCCAGCCGGGGCGCGCCGCCCCCGACCCCCGCCATGGCGGAGGGCGGCACGGCGATCGACTCCCGTCGCGTGAGACGGAGTCCGGCCTGGTGCATCCAGTGGTAGAGGAGGCGGAGGTCCGGCTGGAGAGTGGACGAGCCCCGGGTCCGCCGGTACCTCGCGAGCTGCGGGATCTCGGCGAGGGCGGCCCGGGAGAACCAGGAGACCGACCGCTGCATCGGGATGCCGCCGGGGGAGAGGACGACGTGCCGGTGGACGAGTGTCGGCTCGCCGGGCACGACCCCGAGCCGCCCCACCAGTCCGGCCGGCGGCGCCTCCCACGTCAGTGAGGCGCGCACCAGGGCTTCGGCGGCGTCCGCGCCACCGGGGAAGAGTTGCCGACGTGCGGTCAGAGCCGGTACGCGCGGTTCGTGTTCGGAGCCCGCGGCGAAGGTGCCACGGCGGTCCGTGACGACGAGCCGCTCCTCGCGCAGCAGATGGAGCGCGCTGCGGACCGTCTGCCGGTTGACGTGGTAGCGGTGCGCCAGGGACCGCTCGGACGGGAGCCGCGTCCCCGGTGCGATACGCCGGTCGGCGAGGTCGCCCCGCAGGGCTGCGGCGACCTTCAGGTAGAGCGGGACCGCCGCATCCTGCTCGGGTTCGGTCTCGGTCATGTTCCAACCCCTCTCTTTGCTCAGCGTGACAGTCTGATCCGCGGGGGTGATCAATTCCTATCATTGGTCTAAACCATTAAGGAAGAGGCGGCGAAGGGAGTGGCCGAATCCGGAACCGCCCCGAGGTGCGCGCGGACCGCTCTGACCTTGTAATGAGTCACAACCCCCTGTGGCTGCGAAAGAAGCGGGTGAGGCCGGATGACGACACCGGCGGCACGGGCCGAAAAGGGCAAGGCGGCCCGCAAGAACGTGGCGCGGTCCTCGCACGGCCGCTGGATACCCTCGTCGCAGCGCCCGGACCCGCTGACCGTCCTCGAGCGGCAGTCCGTCGACCGGGTGCCCGAACTGGTCCCCATCCGGTACGGCAGGATGGCCGTCTCGCCGTTCGCGTTCCTGCGCGGCGCCGCCGCCGTCATGGCCGCCGACCTCGGCGCGCAACGCCACACCGGTCTCACCGTGCAGCTCTGCGGCGACGCCCATCTCCTCAACTTCGGCGTCTTCGCGTCACCCGAACGGGCGCTCCTGTTCGACGTCAACGACTTCGACGAGACGCTGCCTGGCCCCTTCGAGTGGGACGTGAAACGGCTCGCCGCCAGTGTCGCCGTCGCCTCCCTCCAGAACGGCACCACCAAGGCCAAGGCCCATCGCGCGGCCCTGGTCACCACAGAGGCGTACCGCATCGCCATGCGCCGCCTCTCCGGCTTCGGCGAGCTCGCCGTCTGGTACGAGCGGATCGAGGCCGACGACCTCGCGCCGCTGGTCCGCAAGGGTCGGCGCGCCTTGCTGGAGAGCCGCATCGCCCACGCCCGCCGCCGCACCAGCCTCCAGGCGTTCGGCAAGCTCACCGCACCGGACGCGAGCGGAGTCCGGCGCATCGTCGAGGACCCGCCGCTGCTCGAACGGACCGTCGGCCTCGACCGCGTCAGCCTCGGCAAGATCTTCAGCGACTACCGCAGCTCCCTCTCCGAGGAGCGCCGCATGCTCCTCGACCGCTTCCACTTCGTCGACGCCGCGCGGAAGGTCGTCGGCGTCGGCAGCGTCGGCACCCGCTGCTTCATCCTGCTGCTCGAAGGACGTGACGACGGCGATCCGCTGATGCTCCAGATCAAGGAGGCAGGGCGGTCGGTCCTGGAGCCGTACCTCTCGTCCAGCGCGTACGCGCACCAGGGGGAGCGGGTCGTCCGCGGCCAGCGCCTCACGCAGGCCGCGAGCGACATCTTCCTCGGCTGGATGACGGGCCCGGAGAAGCGGCACTTCTACTGGCGCCAGCTGCGCGACATGAAGGGCTCTGCCGAGGTGGAGACCTTGTCCCCCGCCATGCTCCGCGCCTACGCAGGCCTCTGCGGCCGGGCTCTGGCCCGCGCGCACGCCCGATCCGGCGACCGCATCGCGATCGCCTCCTACCTCGGCTCCTCGGACGTGTTCGACCGCGCCGTCGCCGACTTCGCGATGCGGTACGCGAGCCAGAACGCCGACGACTACGCGGCACTGAGCGCGGCGATCGCCGCAGGTGTGATCACGGCGGCGCCGGGCGTGTGAACGACCGGCCCCGCCGCCGTCACCGTCAAGGCGGCCCCGCCGCCGTCACCGCCCTGCGCCTCGCGCCGCCGCGACACGTCCTACGCCTCGCGTCGCCTTCCCAGGGCCTACTCCCCGCGCCGCATGGGCGGTTCGGCCGGCGTCCGCGGCACCGGGCCGAAGAGTACGGCCCGGGCCACGGGCGGTGCGAAGAGCGAGGTCATCGGAGCGGTGAGCGTCAGGACCGAGCGGAACGCGGCCCCGACGACCGGATCCCCGCCGTACCGCTGCTGCAGTCGCCGCATGTACCAGCCGACCGGCCTGTCGGTCGCGCGCGACCCGACCGCGTTGCCCGTGGCGCCGGGCATGTTCCTGTCCGCACCGGACGAGATGTCCCAGGCCTGCTTCGAGGAGTCGAGCACCGCCTTCTGGACGGCGCGGGTGGTCGGCGTCGTCCGGAGATCGGCCAGCGCCCGGCGCAGGGCGACCGCGTTCAGCGCTGCGACGGTCATGCCCTGTCCGTAGATCGGGTTGAAGGCGCACAGCGCGTCGCCCGTGGCGAGGAAGCCCGCCGGCCGGCGGCCCGGACGGTCGTACCGGCGGCGGATGTTGGCGGTCTGCCGGAAGCCGTGCACCGAGGACTCGGGCGTGGCCTTGGCCATCCACTCGCTCAGGACGGGGTGCGGGAGCTTCGCGGCGAAGGCCTCGAACCCCGCGTCGTCGGTGGGCGGCCGGTCGTCCCTGAGTCCGGACAGGGTGACCAGGTGGAGTCCGTCCCCGATGGGCAGTACGACACCGCCGTAGACCTGCTCGGGGTTGGGGACGACGTTGAAACCCGCCGCGTCCATGCCCGGGTCCGCCGCGCCGCGGTACATCCGGGTCGCGTACGCGAGACCGGTGTCGATGGTCTCCTCGTGCGGGGCCTCCGCCCCTATCGCCGCGAGCCAGTCCGGGGCGTGCGTGCCTCGGCCCGAGGCGTCCACGACCAGATCGGCCTTCAGGGTGCGGCTCTCCCGCGAGTTCCCCGCCCCCCGCTCACGGAGCAGTACGCCCCGCACCCGCGACGCGTCGCCGATCAGCCCGATCGTCTCGGTGCCCTGGACCGCCTCGATACGCGGGTCGGCCAGCACCCGGCGGCGCACCAGCCACTCCAACTGGGCCCGGGGCCCGGTGTAGAGGTGGGTCGTGGCCGGAAGGCGGCTGAACCAGCGCCCGTTCTGCCACTGGATCATGTCCTCGGGCATCCCCACCCGGGGGGCGCCGAGCTCCCGCAGCTCACCCGTGAGCCCCGGGAGCAGGTCGTCGAGGGCCTGTTGCCCCGCGTCGAGCAGGACGTGCACGTGCCGGGACTGCGGGACGCCCGGGCGGGCGTCCGGTCCCTCGGGGAAGCGGTCGCGCTCGACGACCGTGACCCTCTCCGCGTGTTCACTGAGTACGCGTGCCGCCAGCAGGCCCGCGAGACTTCCCCCGATGACCACCGCGTGACGTGTCCCGCGGTGCCCCAACTCGTCGGTCATCCCCGCCCTTTCCCCGTAGTGGGTCGGTCTACGAGGTCCCAGTATCCACGCTCTCCCTGGGGACATCGCGCGCGCCGAGGCGAAGATGCTCGATGTGGTAGACGGCCTCGTCGAGGAGTTGGGCGACGTGGTTGTCGTAGAGGCTGTACTCGATCCGCCGGCCCTGCCGGACTCCGGTCACCAGTCCGAGGGCGCGCAGCAGGCGCAGTTGGTGGGAGACGGCGGACTGCTCCATCTCGACGGCGGAGGCCAGTTCCGTCACTCCGCACGGCCCCTGCCGCAGCTTGGTGAGGATCATCAGCCGCGAGGGCGTCGCGAGGGCCTGGAGCGTGGCGGCGATCGTGGCCGCGGACTCCGCGTCCAGGTGGGTTGCCGGGGTCGTCCCGCCGTTCGCTCCGTGTCCCATGCGCTCATCGTAGCCGCGGAGATAAACTCATGAATGAAGACCTCTTCATGTATTCCGCTATGGTGGTGGCCGCCGGCTCCCCGACGGCCCCGCCGTCCCTGACCGAAGAGGTGTCCACCCATGGCTTCACCGGTGCTCGACGCCCGGACCGCGGCGCCCGCCGACAAGGCCCCGCCCTCCTCCCGCCGCACCCGCGTCCGGGACGTGCCGGAGGTGCGCTGGGCCGCGCTGTCGGCCCTCGCCTTCCTGCTCGCCCTGCCGCTGGACCTGGCCGGCGCACCCGCCTGGGCCTGGGGCCCGCTCTACGCGGTCTGCTACGCCGCCGGAGGCTGGGACCCCGGACGGGAGGGCCTCAGGGCGCTGCGAGAGAAGTCCCTCGACGTCGACCTGCTCATGGTGGTCGCGGCCCTCGGCGCCGCCGCCATCGGCCAGTACCTCGACGGCGGCCTCCTCATCGTCATCTTCGCCGTCTCCGGCGCCCTGGAGGCACTCGCCACCCGCCGTACAGCCGACTCCGTCCGCGGACTCCTGGACCTCGCGCCCGCCCGCGCGGTACGTCTCACGGGCGCGGGCGCCGAGGAGCCGGTGGACGTCGCCGAGCTGCGGATCGGTGACACCGTCCTCGTACGGCCGGGGGAGCGGCTGCCCGCCGACGGCACCGTGCTCGACGGCGCGAGCGACGTCGACCAGGCGAGCATCACCGGCGAGTCCCTGCCCGCCGCCAAGACCCCCGGCTCCGACGTCTACGCGGGAACCCTCAACGGCACGGGCGCCCTTCGCGTACGGGTGGACAAGGACGCGGGAGACTCCGTCATCGCCCGGATCGTCGCGCTCGTCGAGGAGGCCAGCGCCACCAAGGCGCCCACCCAGCTCTTCATCGAGAAGATCGAACAGCGCTACTCCGTGGGCGTGGTCGTCGCCACCCTCGCGCTCTTCACGATCCCCCTCGCGCTCGGCGGCGACTTCACCACCGTGCTGCTCCGCGCCATGACCTTCATGATCGTGGCCTCGCCCTGCGCGGTCGTCCTCGCCACCATGCCCCCGCTGCTCTCCGCGATCGCCACCGCCGGCCGCCACGGGGTGCTCGTCAAGTCCGCCGTGGTCATGGAACGGCTGGGTGCGGTCGACAAGGTCGCGCTGGACAAGACCGGCACCCTCACCGAGGGCGCGCCGCGCGTCACCGGCGTCGACGGCGCCCCGGAGGCGCTCGCCCTCGCCGCCGCCGCCGAACTCCCCAGCGAACACCCACTGGGACGCGCGGTCGTGGCCGCGGCACGCGCGCGTGGCCTGCGTATCCCCGAGGCGAGCGACTTCGGCTCGGTGCCGGGCGACGGCGTCCGGGCCACGGTCGAGGGCCACGAGGTCCGGGTCCGCAGAGCCGGAGGCGCGCACACGGACACCGCCGTCGAGGTGGTCGTCGACGGCACCCGTGTCGCCGTCCTCACCCTCGCCGACCGGCTCCGGGACGGCGCTCCCGAGGCGGTCGCCTCCCTCACCCGCCTCACCGGCGCCCCGGTCGCCCTGCTGACCGGCGACAACGCGGGCGCCGCCGCCCGGGTCGCGGAGCGGACCGGCATCACCGACGTACGGTCCGGGCTCCTGCCCGAGGACAAGGTCGCGGCGGTACGGGAGTGGGAGCGGGCGGGCGCCCGGGTCCTGGTGGTCGGCGACGGCGTCAACGACGCCCCCGCCCTGGCCGCCGCCCACAGCGGCATCGCGATGGGCCGGGCCGGCTCCGACCTGGCCCTGGAGACCGCCGACGCCGTGGTCGTACGCGACGAACTGGCCACGGTCCCCGCGGTCGTGGCGCTCTCGCGCCGCGCCCGCAGGCTCGTGATCCAGAACCTGGTGATCGCGGGCACCTGCATCGGGGCCCTGGTGATCTGGGACCTCGCGGGCCACCTCCCGCTGCCCCTCGGCGTGGCCGGCCACGAGGGCTCCACGGTCCTGGTGGGCCTCAACGGCCTCCGCCTGCTCCGCGACGCGGCCTGGCGGAAGGCGGCAGCCGGGAAGTAGACGGCGGCGCTCCGGTCGCCCTCCCCGGCGGCCTTCCCGGCCCCGGCGGCCTTCCCGGCCCCGGCGGCCTTCCCGGCCCCGGCGGCCTTCCCGGCCCCGGCGGCCTTCCCGGCCCCGGCGGCCCGACGCCCTTCCCGGCCCCTGGCGGCCCCGGCGGACCGGCGACCGTGCCCGCCGCCGCCACAGTCCCGTCGCCGCGGCCGTCCCGGCGGCCGCGGCAGTCTCCGCCGTCGCGGCCGGGACGCGCGTTCAGCGCTCCAGTTCGGCCAGCGCGTGCGTCAGCCACTCCACCCAGAAGCGCTCCAGATCGATCCCGCCCCGCAGGACGAGGTGGCGCAGGCGGTCCGGCTCGCTCTCGCGGCGCGTGGGCGGGAAGTCCCGTACCTCGATGGCCAGGTACTCGTCCAACTGGGCCCGGTGCAGATCGAGATGGCGGCGCAGCTCGTCCCGCATGCCGGGTGCGCCGACGACCGCCGCCGCCCGCATCCGCAGCAGGAGGGCGGAGCGCATCGGCTTGGGATCCTCGCTGCGGGCGACCCACTCGGCCAGCTCCGCGCGCCCCGCGGGCAGTACCTCGTACTCCTTCTTCTGCCCCCGCGCCGGCACCGGAGCGGGCAGGGCACGGATGTGCCCCGCCTGCTCCAGCTTGCCCAGCTCGCGATAGATCTGCTGGTGCGTGGACGACCAGAAGTAGCCGATCGACCGGTCGAAGCGGCGCGTCAGTTCGAGCCCGGAGGACGGCTTCTCGAGCAGCGCCGTGAGGATCGCGTGCGGGAGGGACATGCACGCATCCTAGGTTCGGCGCACCGGGACGATCACAGGCCGGCCGCGAGGCGCGTGCCCTGGTCGATGGCGCGCTTGGCGTCCAGCTCCGCGGCGACGTCGGCGCCGCCGATGAGGTGCGCCGTGCGGCCCGCCGCGATCAGCTCCTCGTACAGGCCGCGGCGCGGCTCCTGGCCGGTGCAGAGCACGATCGTGTCGACGGGAACGGTCTGCGGCTCGCCGTCGACGGTGATGTGCAGGCCGTCGTCGTCGATCCGCTCGTACGTCGCGCCCGCGACCATGGTGACTCCGCGGTGCTTCATCTCGGCGCGGTGGATCCACCCCGTGGTCTTGCCGAGGCCCGCGCCGACCTTGGTGGTCTTGCGCTGGAGCAGGTGGACCTGGCGCGGCGGCCTCGGCCGCTCCGGGGCGCGCAGACCGCCGCGCGTCTCGTACGAGGTGTCCACGCCCCACTGCCGGAAGTACGTCTCGGCGTCCTGGCTCGCGCCCTCTCCGCCGTCGGTCAGGAACTCCGCGACGTCGAAGCCGATGCCGCCCGCGCCGACGATCGCGACCCGCTCGCCGACCGGTGCGCCGTCGCGCAGGACGTCCAGGTAGCTGACGACGCTCGGGTGGTCGACGCCCTCGATCTCCGGGGTGCGCGGGGTGACTCCGGTGGCGACGACGACCTCGTCGTAACCGTCCAGGTCACCGGCCGCGACCGGGGTGTTCAGCCGGACCTCGACGCCGCGCTCGACGAGCTGGGTGCGGAAGTAGCGCAGCGTCTCGTCGAACTCCTCCTTGCCCGGCACCCGCTTCGCGATGTTCAGCTGGCCGCCGATCTCGCTCGCCGCGTCGAACAGGGTGACGGCGTGACCGCGTTCGGCTGCCGAGACGGAGAAGGCGAGCCCGGCCGGGCCCGCGCCGACGACCGCGATCCGCTTGGCGAGCCGGGTCGGGGAGAGGACCAGCTCGGTCTCGTGGCAGGCGCGCGGGTTCACCAGGCAGGAGGTGATCTTCAGGCTGAAGGTGTGGTCCAGGCAGGCCTGGTTGCAGCCGATGCAGGTGTTGATGGTGTCGGCGCGGTCGGCGGCGGCCTTGGCGACGAAGTCCGGGTCGGCCAGGAAGGGGCGGGCCATCGAGACGATGTCGGCGCGGCCCTCGGCGAGGATCTGCTCGGCGACCTCGGGGGTGTTGATGCGGTTGCTGGTGACGAGGGGGATGCTCACCGAGCCCATGAGCTTCTTGGTGACCCAGGTGTACGCGCCACGCGGCACGGACGTCGCGATGGTGGGGATCCGGGCCTCGTGCCAGCCGATGCCGGTGTTGATGATGGTCGCGCCGGCGGCCTCGATCTCCTGGGCGAGGGAGACGACCTCCTCCAGCGTCGAACCTCCCGGGACCAGGTCCAGCATCGAGAGGCGGTAGACGACGATGAAGTCCTCGCCGACCCGCTCGCGGATCCTGCGGACGATCTCCAGCGGGAAGCGGACGCGGTTCTCGTAGCTGCCGCCCCAGCGGTCGGTGCGGTGGTTGGTGGCGGCCGCGATGAACTCGTTGATGAGGTAGCCCTCGGAGCCCATGACCTCGACACCGTCGTACCCGGCGGCCCGGGCCAGCTCGGCGCAGCGGGCGTAGTCCTCGACGGTCTGCTCGACCTCGGCGTCGGTGAGCTCGTTGGGTACGAAGGGGCTGATCGGCGCCTGGATCGCGCTGGGTGCGACGAGCGCGGGGTGGTAGGCGTACCGGCCGAAGTGGAGGATCTGCATCGCGATCCGTCCGCCCTCGGCGTGCACGGCGTCGGTGATGAGCTTGTGCTCGGCCACCTCGTCCTCGGTGCTGAGCTTGGCGCCGCCGTCCCAGGGGCGACCGGCCTCGTTGGGCGCGATGCCTCCGGTGACGATGAGCCCGACCCCGCCGCGGGCGCGCTCCGCGTAGAAGGCGGCCATGCGCTCGAAGCCGTTCTCGGTCTCTTCGAGGCCGACGTGCATGGAACCCATGAGCACCCGGTTGGGCAGGGTGGTGAACCCGAGGTCGAGCGGGCTCAGCAGGTGCGGGTACGGGGTCGAGGTCATGGGGGCGCCTCCTCGCGCAGTGTCGTCCTCACTGTTGTAGACGAGCCGAGGATGCTTGTGCAACAAGTTGCATAACAGTGGGGGAGTGATCTGCGCGACGTTGCGACGCGCCACGGCCCCCGGCGGGGTTCCGCCGGGGGCCGTGCGTGGGCGTGCCGCGTCGGGCGGCCGGGGTTCGTCAGGGGGTCGCCCTGCTCGCCGCTCCTCGGGGTGCGGTGAGCAGACCGTCCAGGTCCTCCGCCGTGCGCGGGCCCTGCGCGTCCGGGGCGAGCAGACCGTTCGCGCGCAGCAGCCGGGTCACGGCCATGCCCCAGGGGCGGCGCAGCCGGGCCTCGGCGAGCAGCCCGTCGTCGGCCAGCAGCTCCTCGATGGGGCCCGTCCGCAGCCCCGAAGGCGCCAGGACGGCGGCCTCGTCCGCCCAGCGCAGCGCCAGATCGACGTCGTGGGTCGCCATCACGACCGTCGTTCCCGAGTCCCGCAGCCGGGCGAGCACCTCCAGGAGCCGCTCCTGCCCGTGCGGATCGAGCCCGGCCGTCGGCTCGTCCATGATGAGGACGCGGGGCCGCATCGCCACGGCGCCCGCGATCGCGGCCCGTTTGCGCTGTCCGTACGAGAGCAGATGGGTCGGCCGGTCCTCCAGCGCCACGATGTCCAGCGCCTCCAGCGCCTCGCGGACCCGGAGCCGTACCTCCCCCTCCGGCAGCCCCAGGTTCATGGGGCCGAACGAGACGTCCTGCCCGACCGACGCGGCGAAGAGCTGGTCGTCCGGGTCCTGGACGACCAGCTGCACCGTCGTACGGAGCCGGGTCAGCCCCTTCCGGTCGTACGAGACGTCCTCGCCGTCCAGCCGGAGCGCGCCGCTCCCGCAGCGCAGCCCTCCGCTCAGCAGCCGCAGCATCGTCGTCTTGCCGCCGCCGTTGCGGCCGAGGAGGGCCATGGCCCGGCCTTCCGGCACGGCGAAGTCGATGCCGTCGAGGACGACGGGCCCGTCCTCGTACGCGAACGTGGCCTTCACCAGTTCCACGACAGGTGGTGCAGGACTCACGGCAGGGACCTTTCCAGTACGAGGGTGAGGGCGACGAGACCGGCGAGCAGGCCGGCCGTCGACGCCAGGAAGCGGCCCGAGACCGCGGCCTCGGGCACCAGGACCCGCAACGTGCCGTCGTAACCCCGGCCGGCCAGGCCCGTCTGCAGGCGCTGCGCCCGGTCGAAGGCGCGCACGAAGGCCGTGGCGCCGAGCCCGGCGAGGGAACGCCAGGTCGCCGCCCGCGTGGTCAGCCCGAGCCGGGCCGCCTGCGCCTGCCGGATCTTGGACATCGCATCCAGAAGAAGGAAGCTGATCCGGTACATCACCAGCGCCACGTCCACCACGGGCGCCGGCACACCGGCCCGCACCAGCCGGGGCAGCACGTCCGAGACGGGCGTCGTGAAGGCGAACAGCAGCACGCCCAGCGACGCCGACGAGGTCCGCAGCAGCAACTCGCCCGCGTGCACGGGCCCGTCGTGCGCGAGCGCCACCAGGCCCCGGTCCCCGCCCACCTCGAAGAGCAGCGGGACCGCTCCCGTCACACAGAAGCCCAGCGGGATGCGGAACGCGCGCCACAGCTGGCGCACCGGCACCCCGGCCGGCCCGAGAAGGACGGCCAGGGTGGCCGCCGCGACCAGCACGGCACCCGGCCACGGCGGAAGGCACACCGCGCAGAGCGTCAGACCGAAGCCGAGCGCCGCTTTCTCGCACGGGTGACGGCGGCGCCAGCGACTGCTGTGCGCCGCCGCGTCGATCGGCAGCACCGGCGGCTACTCGTCGCCGGCCGTGGACGTGGCCGTGGACACCGGCGCCGAAGCAGGCTCGGGCACGGACGTCGGCGACTTCGCGAGCGCGCGGGCCTCGCCCTGCCTGCGCCCCTTGTGCAGGCCGAAGTAGTAGGCGAGCACTCCGGCGCCGAGCGCAGCCTGCAGGGAGAAGAGCGCCGACTCGATCTCGCCGGACGGGGGTTCGTACAGTGGGGAGAACCACGGCTCGTAGTCCGGGTCGATCTCCGTGATCGCCGTCTCTGCCTCACCGTCGGCGCCGGTGAACGGCTCCTCCTTGTGGTCGCCCAGTCCCAGGACCAGCGGGAGGACGGCCAGCGCTCCGACGACGAGCAGCAGCAGTGCGTTGATCTTCGCGTTCCGGCTCATCAGGCGCTCGCCTCCGCGTTCTCGTTCTTCTTCCGGGACGGGAGCAGCACCCCGAGGCGGGTCAGGTCCGCCTTGCTGGACTGCGTGAGCAGCCGCATGACCAGCACCGTCAGCAGGCCCTCGCTGACGGCGAGCGGCAGCTGTGTGACGGCGAAGATTCCACCGAACTTGGCCAGCGCGCCGAGCACACCGCTGCCCGGGTCCGGGAACGCCAGCGCGAGCTGGACGCTGGTCACGCAGTACGTCGACAGGTCGGCGACGAACGCGCCGAAGAACACGCTCACCATGAGCGGGACGTCGAAGCGGCGAAGCAGCCAGTACGTGGCGAAACCGGCCCACGGCCCGACGATCGCCATCGAGAAGACGTTGGCACCGAGCGTGGTGAGCCCGCCGTGGGCGAGCAGCAGCGCCTGGAACAGCAGGGTGATCGTGCCCAGGACCGCCATCACCGGCGGCCGGAACAGGATCGCGCCAAGGCCCGTACCGGTCGGGTGCGAGCAACTGCCGGTCACCGACGGGATCTTGAGCGCGGACAGAACGAAGGTGAACGCACCGGACGCACCGAGCAACAGGGTGGACTCGGGGTTGGCCTTGACCTCACGGGTCAGGGCGCGGACACCGTGGACGACGAAGGGAGCGGACGCGACGCCCCAGGCGGCCGCGTGCACAGGGGGCAGATACCCCTCGGCTATATGCATGGTTGGGAGACCCTCTCCAGCACCTCGTGGATGGACAACGCACCTTGGCCGGTCTCCTGGCTGACGGGTCATGCCGCCGCGGCTCCGCCTTCCCACACCCCCGCGGTCTCCCGCGGCGGTCCAGTGGCTTCCCCGGAGGGATGGAGCCGGACTTCCCGATCACAGTGGCGAGGGCCGCACCGGTACCGCACCGGTTTCCCGTACACCAAGGCGCTGTGACATTAGTGGGTTGACCAGGTACATCACAACACGGGAGGCGTCGCGGACGGTGTGTGACGGATCTCCCGCGCGCCCCACGCACCCCTGTCGCCCCTGCGCACGCCTCCCACGCCCCCGCCTCACTCCTTCCGGTACGCGTACGCCTCCGAGGCCGCCGCCGCCACCGCGTCCAGGTCCCCGCCGGCGCTCGCCGTGACGAGCGCGGCGACGGCGCCCTCGACGAACGGGGCGTCGACGAGCCGTGAGCCGTCCGGAAGCTCGTCCTCCTCGGCGAGCAGCGCCTTGACGGTCAGGACGGCGCTGCCGAGGTCGACGAGGATGGCCACTCCGGCGCCCCCGTCGACCGCGTTCGCCGCCTCGACGATCCGCTCGGAACTCGTGCCGAGACCGCCGTCGGGCGTGCCTCCGGCCGCGGCGACGGGAGCGGTCGCCCCACCGCCCGCGAGCCCCCGGGCCAGGGCGGCGACGGCGTCGGCGACGGCCGCGCTGTGCGAGACGAGAACGATGCCCACCGTGCCCTGCCGGCCGGTCATGCGGCGGCCACCTCCGCGAGCGCGGCGATCAGCAGGGCCGACGAGGTGGCCCCGGGGTCCTGATGCCCGACGGAGCGTTCGCCCAGATAGCTCGCCCTGCCCTTGCGCGCCCGGAGCGGTACGGTCGCGAGCGCCCCGCGCTCGGCCGCGTCCCGGGCCGCGGCGAAGGAGTCGCCGAGCGCCTCGGCCGCGGGGGTGAGCGCGTCGAGCATGGTCTTGTCCCCGACCTGGGCCCCGCCGAGCTGTGCGACGGCGGCGACCCCGGCGGCCAGGGCCGCGGCCAGGTCCTCCCGTGTCACCGATGCGGCATTCCCGAGCGCCTTGCCGGTCCGCCGCAGCAGCGTCCCGTACAGCGGCCCCGACGCACCCCCGACCGTGGAGATCAACTGCCGCCCCGCGGCCACGAGTACGGCCCCCGGAGTCTCGGGCGGATCCTTCTCCAGGATGTCCCTCACGGCGGCGAACCCCCGCTTCAGATTGGCGCCGTGGTCCGCGTCGCCGATCGCCGAGTCGAGCTCGGTGAGACGCTCCGCCTCACGGTCGACGACCGCCGCCGCCCCGGTCAGCCAGCGACGGAAGAACGCGGCGTCGAAATCGTCCGGTTCGGTCATCCCCGCTCACCGCCCCCAGCGCAGCGCCGGCGTCTGCACGGGCGCGTCCCAGAGCCGGAGCAGCTCCTCGTCGGCCTGACAGAGCGTCACCGAGCAGCCGGCCATGTCGAGCGAGGTCACGTAGTTGCCGACCAGCGTGCGGGCGACGGGCACCCCGCGCTCGGCCAGCACGCGCTGGACCTCGGCGTTGAAACCGTACAGTTCGAGCAGCGGCGTGGCGCCCATCCCGTTCACGAGGGCGAGGACGGGACCGGACGGCCGCAGGTCCTCCAGGACGGCGTCGACGGCGACGTCCGCGATCTCGCCCGAGGTCATCATGGGCCGTCGCTCCCGTCCGGGCTCCCCGTGGATGCCGATCCCCAACTCCAGCTCACCTGGCGGTAGTTCGAAAGTCGGACTGCCCTTGGCGGGTGTGGTGCAGGCGCTCAGCGCCACACCGAAACTCCGCGACCGTTCGTTCACCCGGCGGGCGACCGCCTCCACCCGCTCCAGCGGCGCACCCTCCTCGGCGGCGGCACCGGCGATCTTCTCCACGAAGAGGGTCGCCCCCGTCCCGCGCCGGCCGGCCGTGTACAGACTGTCCGTCACCGCCACGTCGTCGTCGACGAGCACCTTCGCGATCTGGATGCCCTCGTCCTCCGCGAGTTCGGCGGCCATCTCGAAGTTGAGCACGTCACCGGTGTAGTTCTTGACGACGAACAGCACCCCGGCCCCACTGTCGACCGCGGCGGCGGCGCGCACCATCTGGTCGGGGACGGGCGAGGTGAACACCTCTCCGGGGCAGGCGGCCGCCAGCATCCCGGGCCCCACGAAGCCCCCGTGCAGGGGTTCGTGCCCGGACCCGCCCCCGGACACCAGCCCCACCTTCCCGGCGACAGGCGCGTCACGCCGCAGGACGACGCGGTTCTCGACGTCGACGGTGAGTTCGGGATGCGCGGCGGCCATCCCGCGCAGGGCATCGGCGACGACGGTCTCCGGAACGTTGATCAGCATCCTCATGGGTACCTCCTGAAGCGATGACGGTCGATCCGCTGAGCCTGCTCCGTTCCGCTCGCGCCCACACGTGCCGGTCGCCGCCGCCGGCACCGCGCTACGGCGCGGGCAGCACCCGCCAAGGGTAGGCTGGGGTGCGACGGCCCCCCGTGAATGCCACGGCAACCACAGTGTGTCCGGAGGGATGGAAGAGCTTGCGGGCCGATCCTCTACCTCGTCGGGTGGACCCGTTCCCCCGGCGGGCGGCGCTTTTCGGCGAGCTGTGTCAGGTCCCCCGGACCGCGGTTCGTCGATCGCCAGAGCCGTGATGCCGGCCGAAACCCCGTAGGGCAGCCGCCCTCCCGGCATGTCCGGTTCCCTCGCCGCCCGCGCCCAATTGAGCGGCTGGTGTGACAGGTGAGCGGCCTGTGCTTAAGTCGGCCCCGATGGGGCAGTCGCACTGCAGGCCAGGCAGGGCCGCCGGTCAGGGCGATCAGCCGGCCCGACGATCGTCGATCTCGCACAGGAGGCGCAGTGGTCGTCCGGATGGGTGTCGAAGAAGAGTTCCATGTGATCGATGTCGAGAGCGGTGCGCTGACACCTCGGGCCGCCCCTGTCCTCGGACGGCTGTCCCCTGACGGGGGCGACTTCACGCGGGAACTCCAGCAGTCGGTCGTCGAGTCGAACAGCGGGGTGCACGCGCGCCTCGACGAACTCCACGCGGACCTGTGCGCCTCGCGGCGGCGGCTGAACGCTGCCGCGGCCTCGCAGGGGCTGGCGATCATGGCGGCGGGCACGGCCCCCGTCGCACGGCTCGGAGCCGTGCACCCGACCGACGAACCCCGCTACCTGACGATGGCGGACGAGTACCGCCGGCTCGCCGACGAGCAGCTGATATGCGGCGCCCAAGTACATGTCGACGTCCCCGACCGGGACACCGCCGTACGGGCCCTCTGCGCCCTGAGTCCATGGCTTCCGCCCCTCCTGGCCCTGTCCGCGAGCTCTCCCTACTGGCTCGGCTCCGACACGGGCTACGCGAGCTGGCGCACCATGCTCTGGCAGCGCTGGCCCACCTCCGGACCGGCCGGATGCTTCACCGGCGCCGCCGAGTACGACACCGCAGTGAACCAGCTGGTCGATTCCGGCGTCATCAGCGACCCCGGAATGATCTACTACGACGTCCGCCCCTCCGCGCATCTGCAGACACTCGAACTGCGCATCTGCGACTCCTGCCCGCGCGTCGAGACGGTCGTGCTGGTCGCGGCGCTGTTCCGGGCCCTGGTCACCGACGCCTGCGCACACACCGAGGCCGCCGGGGACGCCGTCTGCGGCGACCGGCACGAATGGCTGCGGACCGCGACGTGGCGGGCCGCCCGCTCCGGCCTCGAGGGCGACCTGATCGACCCCGTCACCCGCCGGCCCGCCGCGGCCCCCGCCGTCGTACGCACCATGCTGCGCCGACTGCGGCCGACCCTGGAGGCGTACGGGGACTGGGAAACCGCTCACCGCCTGGCGGAGGAGGCCCTGGCCCGCGGCAGCGCCGCCCACCGCCTCCGCCGGGTGGCGGACGACGACGACCTGCTCGCGGCCGTGGACCTGTTCCTGGCCGAGACCCGCGGCGAGGCCTGGAACCGTCGCAGGCGGCCGCGTTCGCGACGCCTGGCAGCCCGCACCCGAGCAGGGGGCACGCCCGCCAGGGTCTTCTGGAGGTGACTCACCGGCGCTACCGACCCACGCGGCACGCCGGCCGTCGATGCCGCTTGCCGCGGGCCGCCGACGCCTCCGTCGGACGGCACACCGAGGAGAGAGCAGACCATGCCGAAGTCGAGCAACGTCCGGACAGAACAGGACTCATGCGGACACGATTCGTCCCCACCGTCCCGCCGCCTCAAGCGTCTTCGAGGCTCGCGCATGTGTCCGCCCGTCGGGGAGGTGGCGCATGTGCGGCTTGAGCGGTGAGATCCGTTTCGACGGGGGACGGCCCGATCTGGCGGCGGTCGAGCGCATGACCGACCGGATGGCGGCCCGCGGCCCGGACGGCCGGGGAGTCTGGTCACAGGGTGCCGTCGCCCTGGGACACCGACGCCTGAAGATCATCGACCTCTCGGAGCGCGGGGCGCAGCCGATGACGGACAGCGAAGCACTGATGACCTGTGTCTTCAACGGCTGCATCTACAACTACCGGCAACTCCGCGACGAACTGCGGCGGCTCGGCCACCACTTCGCCACCACCTCCGACACCGAGGTGGTGATCAAGGCGTACCGCCAGTGGGGCACCGACTTCGTCAGCCACCTCGTCGGCATGTTCGCCGTGGCGCTGGTGGAGCACGAGACGGGCCGGCTCGTACTCGCGCGTGACCGGCTGGGCATCAAGCCGCTGTACCTCGCCGATCTGCCCGGCCGTCTGCGCTTCGCCTCGACGCTCCCGGCCCTCCTCGCGGGCGGCGGGGTGGACACCTCGCTCGACCCTGTCGCGGTGCACCAGTACATGAGCTGGCACGCGACCGTCGCCGCGCCACGCACCGTCCTCTCCGGAGTACGCAAACTCCCGCCGGCCACCGTCCGTGTCGTGGAACGCGACGGAAGGCACCGCGACCACCGGTACTGGCAACCCTCCTACACGCGCCGCGCCGAGTTCGCCGGGATGGGACCCGACGACTGGCGGGACGCCGTACTCGACGCCCTCCGCACGGCCGTCCGCCGGCGGACGGTGGCCGACGTGCCGGTCGGTGTCCTGCTCTCGGGCGGCCTCGACTCCAGCCTCATCGTGGCCCTGCTGGCCGAGGAGGGACAGAAGGACCTGGCGACGTTCAGCGTCGGATTCGAGTCGGAGGCGGGTGAGGACGGTGACGAGTTCGCCTACTCCGACCAGGTGTCGCGGCACTTCGACACCGACCACCACCAGCTGATGGTTCCGTCCGACCGGGTCTCCACCGCCCTGGGCGGTGCGATCGCCGCCATGAGCGAACCGATGGTGAGCCACGACGTCGTCGCCTTCCATCTGTTGTCGGAGCTGGTCTCCAAGGAGATCAGCGTCGTACAGAGCGGGCAGGGCGCCGACGAGGTCTTCGCCGGCTACCACTGGTACCCGGCCCTCGCGGACGCCCAGCGGACACAGGAGCCACGGCGCTACCAAGAGGTCTACGTCGACCGCCCGCACGCCGACCTCGCCGCGATCCTGCAGCCGCACATGCTGCCCGACCACGACACGTCCGCCGCGTTCGTCCACACGCACATGGCCGCACCCGGCGCCGAGACCGCACTGGACGCGGCACTGCGGCTCGACACCCACGTGATGCTGGTGGACGACCCGGTCAAGCGGGTCGACAACATGACGATGGACTGGGGCCTGGAGGCACGAGTGCCGTTCCTCGACCACGAACTGGTCGAGCTGGCGGCCGCCTGTCCGCCGGAGCTGAAGCTCGCCGAAGGCGGCAAGGGCGTACTCAAGCAGGCCGGCCGCACGGTACTGCCGCGCAACGTGGTCGACCGGCCCAAGGGTTACTTCCCGGTGCCGGCGATCCGTCACATGGCGGGTCCCGTCCTCGAACGCGTACGGGAG
Source organism: Streptomyces sp. NPDC013457 (assembly GCF_043089925.1). Lineage (NCBI taxonomy): Bacteria > Bacillati > Actinomycetota > Actinomycetes > Kitasatosporales > Streptomycetaceae > Streptomyces > Streptomyces sp. NPDC013457. The sequence goes on along the minus strand of NZ_JBICBL010000006.1, from coordinate 331,635 downwards.
ACCCTGTCCGCGCCCGAGGCCCGGGCGCGCGGACTCTTCCGCGAGGAGTACGTCGCCACGCTGCTGGCGGCACCCGACGACCACCGCACGAACCGGGGGGCGAACGCCCTGTGGCAAGTGGCGCTGTTGGAGACATGGCTGCAGACGCACGGAATCAACTGACCTCTGACCCCGTGTCGACGGCTCCCGTGGCGGAGCCGCTGGCCGACGCGCCCGGTCCGCGGGACGCCCCGCGACCGTGGGTGGCCCACGGCTGCTGGTATCCGTCCGCCGACCCGCGGGGCGAGCAGGTGGCGTTCATCTGCGACCGCGAGGGCGCGCCACAGCTCTGGGCCGGGCCGGTCGGGAGTGACGACGTACACCTGCTGGACACCAGTCCGGACCACGTCACGGAGGTCTCCTGGTCACCGGACGGCAGGTGGATCGCGTACACCGTGTCCCCGGGCGGCAGCGGCCACACGCGCGTGCTCTGCGTCCGCCCCGACGGCTCCGGCCGCAGGGTCCTGGCGGGCGCGGAGCCGGGGAGTTCGGCCTATCTGGGGTGCTGGACGCCCGACGGCTCGGCCCTGGCCGTCACGGTCGCCGAGCCCGTGGGGGAGAGCCCCGGCCCGCTCACCGACACGGACCGCCCCGCCGGCTGGACGGAACGCGACGGGCACGCCACCCTCCTCGACGGCGCACGCCCCGGCACGTCGGACGACGGGACACCGGCGCCCGTCCGTGACCGGCTCACGGCGTACCTCGTCGACCCCGCCGCGGTGTCCGCGCCCCACCTTCTCGCCGACGAGACCGAGGCCGCGACCCTGCGCGTGTGCGACATCAGCCAGGACGGGCGCCTGGCCCTGCTGCGCCGCGGGCCGCGTGGACGACGCGAGGCCGTGGTCGTCCGCTCGGCGGACCAGACCCCGACGTGCACGCTGCCGGTGGCCGACGGAGACCCGTGGATCGGTCGCTTCTCGGCCGACGCCCGCACCGTATGGCTGCGCAGCAACCACGACCGGGAGTTCGCGGCGCTGCTCGCGGTCCACCTCGACGGAGCCGACGAGCGGAAGGACCTCACGGTCGTGACCGCACGCGACGCGTGCGACCTCGAACTGCTCACCCTGGTGGAGAGCGATCGGCGAGCGGCCCTCGCCTGGAACGAAGGAGGGACGAGCGTCCTCGAGACCCTCCCGCTGACCGGTGGGCGGACCGACCCGCCCGCCCCGCGCGAGGTGACGCTGGCCCATGAGGTGGTCACCCGCGTCACGCCCGCGGGGCCGAACGGCATGGTGGTCGCGCTCTCCGGCTCCCTGCGCCGACCCGGAGTGTGGTCCGTCCCGGCGTCGGCGCCACCCGCCCGTACGCCGTGGTCGGCGAGCGACGCCGACTCCGTACCCCAGGGGCTCCCGCCCGTACGGCCCGTACCCCTGCGTGCCACGGCTCGCGACGGACTGCTCCTGGGCGGCTGGTACCACCGGGCTCCGGGCCGGGGCCGCGGAGAGCCCGCACCGTGCGTCCTCCATCTGCACGGCGGTCCCGAGGAGCAGGAACGCCCGGTCTTCGACCCGCTGTACCAGGAACTGCTCGGGCGGGGCATGGACGTCTTCGCCCCCGACGTCCGCGGCTCCTCCGGCTGGGGCCGCTCCTTCGTCGACGCCGACCTGGGCGACGGCCGGTTCGCCGCGATCGAGGACGTCGCCGACTGCGCGACCCACGCGGTCGCTTCGGGCCTCGCCGATCCCCGCCGACTCGCCGTGATGGGGCACTCGTACGGCGGCTACCTCACGCTCGCCTCGCTCGTCTGGCACCCCGCCCTCTTCCGCACCGGCATCACGGTGTGTGGGATGTCCGACTTCGCCACGTTCTTCGCCGGAACCGAGCCGTGGCTCGCCGAATCCGCCGCTCACAAGTACGGCCACCCCGAGAGGGACCGCGACCTGCTGCGCGCGCTGTCGCCGATGAGCCGCGTCGACGAACTGCGCGTCCCGCTGCTCGCGGTGCACGGAGAGCACGACACGAACGTCCCGCCGGGGGAATCCGAACAGATCGTCAACGCCGCGCGGGCCCGGGGGCTGGTGGCAGAACTGCTCCTGCTGCGCGACGAGGGCCACGACTTCCGGCGCGCCGGCAACCGGCGGCTGTTCCGCCGCGCCGCCGCGGACTGGATGCAGCGGTGGCTGCTCGGCTGAGCCCCGGCGACGCCGTACGGCACCTGTCCGTGGCCGTCACTGCCCGGAGGCGGCCTTCGCCCTCAGGGACGCCCATGCCCCCTCACGCACATCGGGACGGAGCAGGACGTCGACCGCCGTGCACGCGAGCGCCTCCGCCGCGGCCAGCATCACCTTCCGCGCCCGGGGCCCCGCCGCCGCCTCCGCGAACTCGGGCGAGTGACGGGACCCGTCCGCATCCATGACGGCGATCCACGGATGGATCCCGGGCACCCGCGTGCTGACGTTCCCGAAGTCGGAGGACCCCAGGTAGACGCCCGGCGCCGGTTCCGACAACCGGATGCCGGCCCGGTCGAGATGGCCGGCGAACAGTCCCGACAGCACCTCGTTGTCACGGACGTGCTCGTACCGCCCGCCCACGTCGGTCACCTCCACCCTGGTACGGGTGGCCAGTGCCACGCCCTGCGCGCAGGAGCGCAACTCCTCCACCAGCTCCACCAGCGCGGAGGTGGTTCCCCCGCGCAACCCGAAGAGCCCCTCCGCGTACTCGGGGACGATGTTCGTGGCACGCCCGCCGTCCGTCACGATGCCGTGGACGTGCGATCCCGGGGGAAGGCGCCTGCTCAGCACGGACAGCGTGTTGAAGAGCTGGATCAGCGCCCCCAGCGCGTCGATCCCCTCCGTGGGGCTGCCGGTCGGGTGCGCGGCGCGGCCGTGGAACCCCACCCGGACCTGCGCGCTGGCCGTCAGCGGCGCCCACCTCCAGTCGTACACGCCCGGATGGAACATGAGCGCCGCGTCCACACCCTCGAACAGACCCGCCGCCACCTGCGCGACCTTGCCTCCGCCGCGCTCCTCCGCGGGTGCGCCGACCGCCAGCAGCGTCCCCTCCACCTCACCGTCGAGCGCGGCCCGCACGGCGAGCGCCGCACCGAGGCCCGCCGACGCGATCAGATTGTGGCCGCAGGCGTGCCCGAGAAGCGGCAGCGCGTCGTACTCCATGAGCAGCGCCGCACAGGGCCCCTCCCGGGTGTCGCCCGCCGACCCCGTCCTGGCCGTGAACGCGGTCGGCAGACCGGCTACCCCGCGTGCCACCTCGAAGCCCTCCCGTTCGAGTTCGCCGGCCAACAGGGAGGCCGCCCGGTGCTCTTCGTACGCGGTCTCCGGTTCGCGGTGCAGCGCCAGGCTCACGTCCCACAGCCGGTCGGCACGGGCGGCCACCTCCTGCCTGACGCGGGCGTGCAGGGACTCCAGGCTCTGTGACACGTGCGCCCTCCTCCGGCTCGGTCGCTCGCTGCGACACCCCACGTGTTCCACGACCGGAGCGGTCGCACACCGAGGGGGTCCGGAGTCCGGCTCGCCGTGACGGGCGACGACGACACGGCCCCCGTAGAGTCGTAGCCATGCCGGACCTCACGCTCGACCAGGTCGAGGCCATCGCCCGCGAGGGCCACGCCCACGAGAAGGACGAGACGGGGCGGCCCTACCTGGAGCACGTCCAGGCGGTGGTCGACGGTGTGAGGAAGCGGGGCGGCTCGGACGAACAGCTCGCCGCCGCGTGGCTGCACGACACGATCGAGAACGATGTCCTCTCCCGCGAGTGGCTGGCGACGGCCGCGCTTCCCCAGCGCGTGAAGGACCTGGTCGACGCCATGACCAAGCGCCCGGACGAGGACGACGAGGCGTACACGCGGCGGATCCTCGCCACACCGGGCGCGCTCCTCGTCAAGGAGGCCGACCTCGCCCACAACGCCGACCCCGCCCGGCTCGCCCTTCTCGACGAACCGACCCGGGTCCGCCTCGGTGAGAAGTACGCGCGGCTGCGGCGGCTGCTCGGCCTGTGAGGGCCGGACTTCAGGCTGTGGCCCAGCGGTTCTCGATCAGCGTGGCCTGCTCCCGCAGCGCCGAGATCAGCTCCTGGGCGGCCCGGTTCGAGGCCGAGCGCGGTACGGCGACGCTGATCTCCCGGGCGAGGACCGGTCCGGCCAGAGGCCGTGTGACGAGGTCGGGCCGCGTGGCTCCCAGGGCGAGCCGGGGGATGAGCGCCACACCTGTCCCGGCGGCCACGAGGCCCTGGACCACCGCGTAGTCGTCCGTACGCATCGCGTGCAGCGGCTCGAAGCCCTCCTGGCCGCACGCCCACGCCAGCACGCGGTCGCAGGGGTCGTGCGGGTCGGCCGCGCCCACCCACGCGGTGTCGCGCAGATCGCCGAGAGGCACCTGCTCCAGTCCTGCGCACGGATGGTCCTCCGGCATGACCAGGAGCAGAGGGTCGGACAGCAGCGGGTGGACCTCGACGTCCTCCTCCAGGTCGAGCCGGTCGCCGGGCTGGGAGAAGACGAGGGCGGCCTGGAGCTCCCCCGCGCGCAACGCCTTCAGAAGCAGGGGCAGTTCGCCCTCGGTGAGCGAGATGTGGACGCCCTGCTGGTGGAGGCGTTTGACCGCCGGCGCCAGGAGCAGGGCTCCGGCGGTGGGAAACGTTCCGATGTGGATCGTGCGCATGCCCCGCTCGGCGAGGTTGCGCACCTCCAGCTCGGCGTGACGAAGGCGTTCGAGCACGACCTCGGCGTGCGGCAGCAGCGCTTCGCCGAGCTCGGTGAGGGTGGCGCCGCGCGGTCCGCGCTGAACGAGCTGGGCGTTGAAGTGCGCTTCCAGGGAGGCCAGATGGTGGGTGATCGTCGGCTGACTGTAGTGCAGCGCCCGCCCGGCGGCGGCCAGCGACCCCTCCTGGGCGATGGAGCGGAGTACCTGGAGATGTCTCACGTCGAGCATATAGAGATCCTATGGAGGGCCCACGAAAAGTCCACCATTCCTCAATGACTCCGGCGGTGTCACGCTCCCGGGGTGAACACGCGAACGACCGATCTCCGCACCCCGATCCCCACCGATCCCGGCTCCGGCCAGCTGTCCGCGCCCTTCGCCGAGGCAGTGCTCGCCCACGCGGCCCGGGACTGGCTGAGGCTGAACGTCCCCGGACACGCCGCGGCCCCCGGATCGGACCTCGCCGGGTTCTTCGGCTCGCGGATCACGTCCCTGGACTTCCCTCCGCTGCTCGACGGCATCGACCTCGGCGCGGACACCCCGCTCGACAGGGCGCTGGCGCTCGCCGCCGAGGCCTGGGGCGCACGGCGCACCTGGTTCCTGACCAACGGCGCCTCGCAGGGCAACCAGATCGCCTCGATGGTCGCCCCCTCCCTGGGGCGGACACTCGTCGTCCAGCGCAGTGTGCACTCCAGCGTGATCGACGGGCTCGTGCTCTCGGGAATGGACGCGGTGTTCGTCCAGCCCTCCGTCGACCCCGAGCAGGGCATCGCCCACGGCGTGACCGCCCAGGACGTCGCGGCGGCGCTCCGGCGCACCCCCGACGCGGCCGCCGTGTACATCGTCTCCCCGAGTTACTTCGGCGCCGTGGCCGACGTGCGCGCCATCGCGGACACCGCCCACGCCGCGGGCGTACCGCTGATAGTCGACGAGGCATGGGGATCCCACTTCGGCTTCCACCCCGACCTTCCCGCGGGCGCGCTCTCGCTGGGCGCGGACCTGGTGACCTCCAGTACGCACAAGCTCGGCGGCAGCCTGACGCAGTCGGCGATGCTCCATGTGGCGGAAGGTCCCTTCGCGGACCGGCTGGAAGCGCTGGTGGACCGGGCGTTCCGGCTGGTGCAGTCCACCAGCGCCAGCGCCCTGCTGACCGCCTCCCTGGATCTGGCCCGCAGGAGCCTGGTCACCGACGCGGACGCGACGGCGGCTTCGGCAGAGTCCGCCGACAAGGTACGCGGCGTGGTGCGCGCGCTGGGCCGCTTCCGGGTCGTGAGCGACGGGTTCGCCGCCTTCCCCGACATCGTCGGCACCGATCCGCTGCGGATCGCCCTGGACACGCGAGCCGGCGGGATCACGGGGCACGAGGCCAGGCGACTGCTCTTCCGGAACCACCAGGTCATGGTCGAGGTGGCGACCGACGCGGCGATCGTCGCCGTGATCGGCGCGGGGTTCGTGCCCGACACGGACCGGTTCCTGGAGGCGCTGCACACCCTTCCCTCCCCGCTCACCGGATCCGCCGCCGACCCGGCGGCCGTACCGCAGCTGCCGGCCCCCGGCCCCGCGAAGCTCACGGCACGCGAGGCGTTCCTGAGCCCGACCCGGGTGCTGCCCGCGGAGCAGGCCGTCGGACGCATCTCCGCGGACACGCTGGCCGCGTACCCGCCCGGCATTCCCAACGTCCTGCCGGGCGAGGTCATCACCGCCGAGGTCGTCCGCTTCCTCCAGCGGACCGCGACCGCACCGAACGGCCACGTCCGCGGGGCGCTCGACCTGGGTGTCACCCGGCTGCGCGTCGTCGACTGACCGCCGGACGCGACCGCCGTCCCGCCCCCGGCACCCCCCTGCAACCTCACCCCCCAACCCCCCCCGGCACGACCGCACCAAGGCATTCCTCTCCAAGGTGCTCCAGGGGGCCGCACCGGAAGGGGGTGTACGGGCACCGGCTCCCGCATGCCCCCTTCCGGAACTGCCGTACGTGACTCAGGAGTCGGAGAGGCGGTCCAGCTCGTCGCCGATCGCTTCCCGGAGCGGGTCGTGCCGGGCGCCGAGGGCGTACCGCTCGTCGCTCCATGCCTCCCGCGGGTACAACCACACCGGCATTCCGACGAGTTCGGCGGGCTCCCAGGTGAAGCGGGGCCAGACGTGGGCGTGCAGGAATCCGTCGGTGTTTCCGAGGATCTCCAGGTTCACCCGCCGGAAGGCGGGATCCAGCCTCCTGCAGGCGCGTTCGACCGCCTCGCCGAGGCGGTCCATGTCGGCGAGGAAGGCCAGGCGCCTGTGCCTCGGCAGCTCGGAGAGCCGCTGCACCGTGGGATCGTCCGTCAGGAGTACGGAGTATCCGGGCAGGAACTGGACGTCCCCGATCACGGCGAATCCGGCTTCGAGCCGTCTCACCACCGAGGGGTTCGCGCCCCGAAGTGCACTCCCGATGCGGTCCGTCCGCCAGTCGTCCGTCATGGCGTGCGACCCTACCGGGCGATGATCACCCTCGGCCCGTCGTCGCGGGCCGAGCCGGGCCGGGCCGAGCCGGTCCGTCCGGGGCCGAGCCCGGGCCGTCCGGGGCCGGGGCGGGCGTCGGTGGCGTCCGTCCCGGCCTTCGGGGTCAGGAGGTGCCGGTGGTCAGTTCGGCGCGGATCTCGCGGGCCGCCGCGACGAGGTTCTCCAGCGAGGCCCGGGTCTCGGGCCAACCACGGGTCTTCAGGCCGCAGTCGGGGTTCACCCAGAGCCTCTCCGCCGGGATCGCCTCGAGTCCCTTGCGCAGCAGGGCGGCCGCTTCCGCCACGCTGGGGACGCGCGGGGAGTGGATGTCCCAGACACCGGGTCCGGCCTCGCGGGGGTAGCCGTGCGCGGCCAGTTCGCCGGAGACCTGCATGTGCGAGCGGGCGGCCTCCAGGCTGATGACGTCGGCATCGAGGTCGTCGATCGCCTGCACGATGTCGCCGAACTCCGCGTAGCACATGTGCGTGTGGATCTGCGTGTCCGGCCGTACCCCGCCGGTCGTGAGCCGGAACGACTCCGTCGCCCAGGCGAGGTACGCGGCGTGGTCCGCGGCCCGCAGCGGCAGGGTCTCGCGCAGCGCCGGTTCGTCGACCTGGATGACGGACACGCCGGCCGCTTCGAGGTCCCCGACCTCGTCGCGCAGCGCGAGCGCCACCTGCCGCGCCGTCTCGCCCAGCGGCTGGTCGTCCCGTACGAAGGACCAGGCGAGCATGGTGACCGGGCCCGTCAGCATGCCCTTGACCGGCTTGGAGGTCTGCGACCCGGCGTACGTCGTCCAGCGGACGGTCATCGGCGCGGGGCGGGAGATGTCCCCGGCCAGCACCGGGGGCCGGACGTAGCGGGTGCCGTAGGACTGCACCCAGCCGTGCTGGGTGGCCAGACAGCCGGTCAGCTGCTCGGCGAAGTACTGCACCATGTCGTTGCGTTCGGGCTCGCCGTGCACCAGGACGTCGAGCCCCGCCTTCTCCTGGAAGGCGAGCACCTCGCGGATCTCGTCCCTGATCCGCTCCTCGTACCCGGCGACGTCGATCCGTCCGGCCCGCAACTCGGCCCGTGCGGCTCGCAGTTCACCAGTCTGCGGGAACGAGCCGATGGTCGTCGTCGGCAGCAGCGGAAGGCGCAGACGCTCCCGCTGGGCGGCAGATCGCTCCGTGTACGGCTGCGAGCGCCGGCTGTCCGCGTCGGTGACGGCGGCGGTACGGGCCCGTACGGCGGGATCGCTCGTCAGGGCGGAAGCGGCCCGGGAGGCCAGGTCGGCCCGGTTCGCCGCGAGTTCGGCCGCGACGGCGCCCGCGCCCTGGCCGAGCCCGCGCGCGAGAACGGCGATCTCCGCCGTCTTCTGGCGGGCGAAGGCGAGCCAGCGGGCGACCTGAGGATCGATGTCCCGCTCGGCACCGGCGTCCAGTGGTACGTGCAGCAGGGAGCAGGAGGCGGCGACGTCCACCTGGCCGGCGAGCCCGAGGAGCGTGCCGAGCACCCCCAGGGACTTCTGGAGGTCGTTGATCCAGACGTTGCGGCCGTCGACGACGCCCGCGACCAGCCGCCTGCCGGGCAGCCCGCCGGCGGAGGCGAGGTCGTCGAGGTTGGCGGCGCCCGACCCGGTGAAGTCGAGTGCGAGACCATCGACGGGAGCCTTGGCCAGGACGCTCAGCGCCTCGCCCAGCCGCCCGAAGTAGGAGGCGACGAGCAGCTTAGGCCGGTCGGCGGCCCCACCCAGCTCGCGGTAGGCACGCGCGGCGGCGTTCAGTTCGGCGGGGGTGCGGTCCTGGACCAGGGCCGGCTCGTCGAGCTGCACCCACTCGGCCCCGGCCGCACGGAGGTCCGCGAGGACCTCGGCGTACACCGGAAGCAGCCGGTCCAGCAGGGTCAGCGGCTCGAAGTCAGGGTCCACGTCCGGCGCGGGCTTGGCCAGCAGCAGGTAGGTGACCGGGCCGACGAGGACCGGGCGGCCGCTGTGGCCGAGCGCGAGAGCCTCCTTCAGCTCGGCGACCTGCTTGCGCGAGTCGGCGGAGAAGTCGGTGCCGGGACCGAGTTCGGGCACCAGGTAGTGGTAGTTCGTGTCGAACCACTTGGTCATCTCCAGCGGGGCGGTCTCCTGGGTGCCCCGGGCCATGGCGAAGTAGCCGTCCAGCGCGTCGTCGTCCGCCGGGGCGCGGTGCCGCTCGGGGACGGCGCCCACCATGACGGTGGTGTCGAGGACATGGTCGTAGTACGAGAAGTCACCGGTCGGCACCTCGTGGATACCGGCCTCGGCCAGCTGCCGCCAGTTCGAACGGCGCAGACCGGCCGCGGTCTCACGGAGCTCGTCGGCGGTGACGCGGCCCTTCCAGTAGCCCTCGACGGCCTTCTTCAGTTCGCGGTTCTGCCCCTGCCGGGGGTAGCCGTACACGGTGGCGCGGGGCGCCTCGGGTGCGGGCTTCGGTGTCACGGAACTCTCCTTCGCGAGATGTGTCCTTGGACGCCCCGGCGACGGGACGTGGACGCGAAGGAACGGACGACCGGGCGGCCCACGCCGCGGACATGCCGCACGTGCCGCTCGATTTGCGCGCCGACCCGCCCACGAGGTCACCGGGATCACCGCACGCGAACGATCGCGCGCGGGCAACGGGCAGGTCTTCGGACTCGCGGGCACGCCTGCCGAGGCAGACCCCTAGTGGCCGTCGCTTCCCAGACCCGTACGGGTCCAGTGCGTATGACGGCGGTCGTTCCCGCTCACCGCTGCGGGGCAGTCCCGGATTTCCACCGGGTTCCCTCTTACGACGCATCCCGCCTGGCGGACGGGGCGAACCAGCTGCAAGGGCCACCTTAGGCGGACCGACGGTGCCACCGCACACCCTTGCCCGCATTCCGGAACGCGCCGGCCCCTTCCCCTCCTGCCGGCACGGCGTCCGGCACGGCGTCCGGCGGGGCGGTGTCAGCCGCGGCTCGCGGTGCAGTCCGCCGGTGTGGGGCGGCCGGTCGGCCAGGCGAGTCCGACGAAGCGGATGCGGCCGGGCGCGTCCGGCGCGAGCTCCACCACGGAGACCGCCTTGTTGTACGGGTTGCCGTAGTTGTCGAGGCAGATCCATCCGCTGGCACCGTCGACCTTGCCCATCCCGTGCAGCCGCAGCCACGAGTCGCTGATACGGCCGAGGGCGGGGATGACCGGGTCGCCGTCGTCGCGCATCCGGATGGCGGTGATCGCGGTGAGCCCGGCGTCGTAGAAGGTGATCGTCCGTGAGTCGGTGAGCTCCACCGGGCCGATGTTCCCGACCTCCTTGCTGCTCGCGAGCGTGGCCAGGGTGCGGAAGGCGGCCGGGGAACCGCCCGTGGTGGGCGCCTTGGGGCCGCTCCAGGCGTCGGGATGGGCGACGGCGGCGTACTGGAGGGTCACGCCCTTGCGGAAGGCGTCCCAGTCGAGGAGCTTGTCCGAGGAGAGCGTGGAGGCGCCCGAGCCGGTGATGACGGTGTACTTCTTCTCCGTGCAGCCCCGGTTGCCCAGTTCGTTGACGAACTGCCGTAGCTGGACCGGTCGTCCGGCGAAGTAGATCACCTTGGCCGCCGAGGTGCAGATGGTGTCGACCATCTGGTCGAAGGCGTTGGCGGTGGTGCCCTCCTCGTGGAACTCCTCGGGCGCGCGGTACTGCTCGGGTGCGCGGGGCGATCCCACGGTCCGCGCGGCGAAGGCCCGCTTCAGCGCGTCGACGTAGTTGTCGCCGGTCCGGATGTCCTCGACGACCAGGGTGTGCCGGGGGTCGATGCCCGCGTTGAAGTGCGACAGGGCCCTGGCCTGGTCGGAGGTGGTGGGCACGACCCTGGCGAGACCCGGGTACGCGTCGGGCCGCTGGGCGCTGTTGCCCGAGTCGTCGGCGGTGATGGGGCCGCCGACGACGGGAATGCCGCGCTCGCGGGTGAGGTAGCCGATGGCGGCCTGGGTGGTGGCGGTGGAGACGTCGAAGCCGATGACGGCCCGGAGGTTGTCGGTCGTGGATTCCGACATGGCCCCGAGCTGTTCGGCGACGGGCCGCCAATGGGCTTGGCTGCGGCCGGGGTTGGCGAGCAGAAGCCGGATCGCCGGCTTCTTGCTGTTGGAGTCGTGGTTGGCGCGGTACTGCGCGAGGTAGGCGCCCTGCACCTCGTGGAGCGTCTTCTGCTGCTCGAAGGCCTGCGTCGGTGCCATGGGCAGCATCACCGCGACGGAGACGTGCGGTTCGCCCTTGATCCGCTCGTTCTCCGCCTTGATCCGTGCGCTGACCTCCCTGAGGTTGTCCGCGAAGACGTAGCTGCCGTCGGTGACGCCCGTGCACTCCCGCGAGCCCTCGGGGCCCCGCTCCTCGATGCCCTTGCCGCAGGCCGGGTCGGGCCCGAGGACGACGATGCCGGCCCATACGGCGGCGCCGAGCACGGCCAGGGCGACGACGAGGGCGGCGGCCTTGGTCAGCGGTCCGCCGGGCAGTCTTGAGATGAACGACGTCATGACGCGGCACCTTCCTCGACGGGCAGGTCGGGAGCCTGTGCCCCGGCCCGCAGACGGGCGGGCCAGGCGGCGGACGCCTCGCGGTAGGCGGCGTGCGCGGCCTTGTTGCCGTACAGCGTCTCCAGCGCGATGCGGACGGTGGTCAGCTCGTCCTCGCGCGGGGCGAGGGTGAGCGGGTCGGAGAGTCGCCAGAGCAGCGGCACGAGGGAGGCGATCGCGTCGTGGTGCGGTCCGGGAAGGTCGCTGCCGCAGGCCGTGCACGACAGGAACGGGCTCGCGGCGGGGGGCTCGTACCCGGCGCGCGGGTGGGGGGCCGAGCAGACGACGTTGAGCGCGGCCAGCCAAGCGCCCGGCGGGGTGACGGTGAACCGGTGGTGCAGGGCCCCGACCACCTCGTCCACCCGGCCCAGCGCCAGCGTGTGGTGCAGATACGTGTCGCCGCGCGGGTCGCACAGGGAACGCAGCCGGAGCTGGGTGTCGCGCCAGCGTTCGTGGGAGACGCTGGCGGCCAGCCGGTGCCGCAGCAGCAGATCGAGGGCGCGGTCGCCGTCGAGGCAGGACCGGGTCCGGTAGTCGTCGGCCTCGCGGACGCGGACGGCGACCAGCTCCTCGGAGTGGTCCTCCGGGTGGGAGAACGTCCACAGCCCGCGCCGGGTGCCCGCGTCGGCGGCGGCGGACAGCAGCACGAGGCGCTCCCGTAGCACGGGATCGGGCAGCAGCTTCGCGAGGAGCGCGGGCGCGGCCTCGTCGAGGAGCTCCCCGCCCCGTATCGTGCCCACGTCCTCGACGCGGCGGACGGCCGCGTCCGCCAGGATGCGGGCGCTCGCCGCGCGGCCGCCGCTGTAGCGGGCGACGACGCGGGGCAGGTGGTCGGGATAGTCGACGGGGCTGAGCATCTCCGCGATATGGGCGGGTTCGATGCCGGGGATGCTCAGGACCAGTGGCCGCGTCCGCGGGACGGCGTCACCGCCGACCTCGGTCAGCGGCGGGTGTCCGGACGCCCTGCCGAGCAGCGTGGCGAGGACCACGGGGCGCGTCGGCGCTTTGCCCGGCGCGTCGCCGGGGCCGTGGTCCCCGGCGTCCAGCAGGTCGAGGAAGTCCCGTCCGACGTCGGTGTGGGCGTTGTCCAGGAGCAGCAGCGGGCGCGGCTTCCTGTTCAGTCTGCGCAGCGTGCCGTAGTTGGCGTCGATGTCGTCGAGGAGCGCGGCGACGAGGTGCTCCTCGGCGGTACGCCGGCGGTCGTCGAGTCTGCGGAAGCCGCGGACGAACTGGAAGAGCCGCTGCAGCGAATCGCCCTGGTACCCCTGGGAACGGTGCAGTCGGTCGCCCCACCAGGCGAGCGCGCCCTTGTCCGGCTCGCTCCGCACGAGCTGCGCCCGCGCGGTGTCGAGGACGATCCCGGCGATGGTGTCGAGGCCCGGGACGGCGGACAGGACCAGCGGGAGGTTGTCCGTGACGACGTCGAACCAGCGGCCGAGGCTCTCCCTGCGACGCCGTACGTCGGGGTCCTCGGCGGTGATGAGGGTACGCAGATCGGCCTCCGCCCGACGCAGGTCGGGCGGTCGTACGTCGGTCTCGTCGCTGTTCAGCGGGCGCCAGGCGGTGACGACGAGAAGTCCGAGGGAAAGCCGTGGGAAGACCAGCGGCTTGCCGAAGTGCCGTACGTCCAGGCCGAGTTTGTACGCGAGGAGGTACAACAGGTGCGTGATGCGGGAGGCGTTGGGAACGCCGTCGTCACCGTCGGCCACACCGGGCTCGCCGAACCCGGGCGCCCCGAGGTCCACCCGGGCGAGCGGCACCCGGCCGTTGTACGCGTCATGGACGGCGCCCAGAAGGGCGGTCTTCCCGCTGCCCCGGCCGCCGACGATCCGCACGACGGGCGAGCCCTTGGGATAGGCGAAGGGGACGAGGTACCCGTCCTTGTGATGCAGCCCCACAAGACGCGGGACGAACCCCTCCTGCAGGGCCTGCTGACCGTACAACCTCCCGCCCATGGCGCTACCGCCTCCCCCTGTGAGCCGCGCGTCAAGAGATCAACTGGTCGTGCACAAAGGGAACTTACCCGAGATGCGCCTGTTCGGCAGTGGGGTTGCGGGCGATCAGGTGCGGTAAGCCGCGGCCCGCTGGGTAGCCGCGCCGTATGGAACCCTATGAGACCGTCCCGCTCAGCGCTGTCGCGCTCGTCTGCACGCTTTCCCCGTCCCCCGCACCGTCCAGCTCGCAGCTGCTGGCCGAGCAGACCATGGCCGCTCTCCGCGAGCACGGGGTCACCGGAAAGGTGATCCGCATCGCCGACCACGACGTCAAGCCTGGCGTGGAGGCGGACATGGGCGACGGGGACGACTGGCCCGGCATCCGCGAGGCCGTCCTGAACGCGGACATCCTCGTCCTGTCGACGCCGATCTGGCTAGGCCACCCCTCCAGCATCGCCCAGCGCGTCCTGGAGAGGCTCGACGCCGAACTCGCAGAGAGCGACGAAGAGGGCCGCATGCTCACCTACGGCAAGGTGGCCGGAGTCTGCGTGGTCGGCAACGAGGACGGCGCCCACAAGGTCGGCGCCGACCTCTTCCAGGGGCTGAACGACGTCGGTTTCACCCTCCCGGCGAACGCCGTCACCTACTGGGTCGGCGAGGCCATGCAGGACACCGACTACCAGGACCTGGACAAGGTCCCCGCGAAGACGGCGGCCACCACCGCCACCCTCGCTTCCAACGCCTCTCACCTCGCCCGCCGCCTCAAGGGCGCGCTCTACCCGCCGAGCTGACCCGCGCCGGCACGGCGACGACGGGCCGGGTCGGCGCGCGAGCGGGCAGCCCCGGATCGGCGGTCAGACGCCGTCGATACCCGTCTCCTCGTGGACCGCGGCCTCCTCCGCCGAGGTGATGCCGTCGTCCGGGCCCACGTCGTCGGCCACGATCGTGGTCGTACTGCCTCCGGCGGGCACGGCGAGACGGCCGGCGCGCGACAGGCCCGACTCCGCGTCGACGGGCTCTCCTTCGCCGTCCGGGAGGTCGCCGATGTCGTCGCCGTCCGGGGTCGCGACGTCGGGGCTCTCCTGGGCGAGACGGTCGTCCAGCGACTCGCCCTCGCGCTGTTCCCGTACGGTCGTCCCGTACCGGGTCACGCCCCGAGGGCGATCCGGTGGGGAGTAGCCGGGTTCGCCCATGTCCTCCGTGACCGGTGTGCCGAGGGCGTTGTCCGGATCGAGCTCGCCGTCGGGGTAGTCCCCGCTGTCCGCGTCCGCGGGCTGGTAGACGTCGTCTCCACGGGAGGTCGGCTGGTTCTCGGACATGGTCCGGATCTCCTCTCGGTGCGGTCGTGCTCCGCCCCGTCCAGGGCCGGCGACAGGCCGTCCCCGTTTCCGTCCCCGTGCTGATCCGCATCCTCAGGGTATCTCCGGCGGCGCCGACAGGGCGGATCTCGCCCTGCTCTCGCCTGCCCGGCCCTGCCCCTCTCATGCCCCGGCCCGCACTCTCCCGCTCGACCTTGCATATGTCAGGTCTCAGCCAGCAGACATCTCATAGATGCACACGTCTGGGGCTGCTACGGTACGCAGCTGCCGCCCACCGCTGAGGTGCGAGGGCAACACCCCCGCCCCCGAGACGACGGGCGTCACCGTGCGCGGACCGCGCCACGGTCAGTGCCGCTGGCACCGGCGGACCGACGACGGCTCGGTGAACGCCGACGCGGGCCGGAGGACGCACGTCCTCCGGCCCGCGTCCGGCATGCCGACACCTCGGCTACGCCTCGTCGGCGTCCCGCCCCGCGTACACGTCGTCCGTCCCGCCCGGCTCCCCGAACGCGCGGAGGAGGCGTTCGGCCGCCGTCGTCGCCGTCAACTCACCCTCCCTGACCTGCTGTTCGAGGCCGGGAGCCAGAGCCCGTACGGCCGGGTGGGCGTGCAGGCGCCCCAGCAGCTCCTCCCGGACCATCGTCCAGGTCCAGTCGACCTGCTGGTCGCGCCGACGGGCCGCGAGGCGGCCCGTCGAGTCGAGCAGCGTACGGTGCTGTTCGAGGCGCTCCCAGACCGTGTCGAGACCGGTCGACTCGCGGGCGCTGCAGTGCAGCACCGGCGGCGTCCAGGCGGCGTCCGCGCCGTGCATCAGCCGCAGCGCCCCCGACAGCTCACGAGCCGCCGCGCGGGCGTCCCGCTCGTGCGGTCCGTCCGCCTTGTTGACGGCGACCACGTCCGCCAGCTCCAGGACGCCCTTCTTGATGCCCTGCAGCTGGTCTCCCGTCCGCGCGAGCGTGAGCAGCAGGAACGAGTCGACCATGTCGGCCACGGCGGTCTCGGACTGTCCGACACCGACCGTCTCGACCAGGATCACGTCGTAGCCGGCGGCCTCCATCACGATGATCGACTCGCGGGTCGCCTTGGCGACCCCGCCCAGCGTCCCGGCCGTCGGCGACGGCCGTACGAACGCCGCCGGGTCCACCGCGAGCCGCTCCATCCGCGTCTTGTCGCCCAGGATGGAGCCGCCCGTCCGGCTCGACGAAGGGTCGACGGCAAGGACCGCGACCCGGTGGCCGAGACCGGTCAGCATCGTGCCGAACGCGTCGATGAACGTCGACTTCCCGACCCCCGGCACGCCGCTGATCCCGATCCGCCGCGCCTTCCCGCTGTGCGGCAGCAGCTCGGTGAGCAACTCCTGTGCCAGCGCGCGGTGCTGGGGGCGGGTGGACTCGACGAGCGTGATCGCACGGGCCACGATCGCCCGCTTCCCGCCGAGTACACCCTTCACATACGCGTCCCGGTCGATCACAGCTCGTGCCCGAGACCGTCCGAGAGCCGCTTCACCAGGTCGTACGCCGCGTCGGGGATCACCGTCCCGGGCGGGAAGACGGCCGCCGCGCCCATCTCCAGGAGGGTCGGTACGTCCTGCGGGGGGATCACGCCGCCGACGACGATCATGATGTCCTCGCGCCCCTCCGCGGCCAGCTCCTCGCGCAGCGCCGGTACGAGGGTGAGGTGCCCGGCGGCCAGCGACGACACCCCGACGATGTGCACGTCCGCCTCGACGGCCTGCCGCGCGACCTCGGCGGGCGTCTGGAACAGCGGGCCGACGTCCACGTCGAAGCCCAGGTCGGCGAAGGCCGTGGCGATCACCTTCTGACCGCGGTCGTGGCCGTCCTGGCCCATCTTGGCGACCAGGATGCGGGGGCGGCGGCCCTCGGCCTCGGCGAACGCGTCCACGAGGGTGCGGGTGCGGTCGACGGAGGGGGACTCGCCGGCTTCGTTGCGGTACACACCGGAGATCGTACGGATCTGGCTCGCGTGCCGTCCGTACACCTTCTCCAGGGCGTCGGAGATCTCGCCCACGGTGGCCTTGGCACGGGCCGCGCGCACGGCGAGCTCCAACAGGTTGCCGTCGCCGCCGGCCGCCCGGGTGAGCGCGTCGAGCGCGTCCCTGCAGGCGGTATCGTCGCGCTCCTCGCGCAGCCGCCGCAGCTTGGCGATCTGCTGGGCGCGCACGGAGGAGTTGTCGACCTTCAGCACGTCGATCTGCTCGTCGGAGTCGACGCGGTACTTGTTGACGCCGATCACGGGCTGCCGGCCGGAGTCGATACGGGCCTGGGTGCGGGCCGCCGCCTCCTCCACGCGCAGCTTCGGGATCCCGGCGTCGATGGCCTGAGCCATGCCGCCCGCCTGCTCGACCTCCTGGATGTGCTGCCAGGCCCGGCGCGCCAGGTCGTACGTCAGCTTCTCCACGTAGGCGCTGCCGCCCCAGGGGTCGATCACCCGCGTCGTGCCCGACTCCTGCTGGATGAGGAGCTGCGTGTTGCGGGCGATGCGCGCCGAGAAGTCGGTCGGCAGGGCGAGCGCCTCGTCGAGAGCGTTCGTGTGCAGCGACTGCGTGTGCCCCTGCGTGGCCGCCATCGCCTCCACGCACGTGCGCGTGACGTTGTTGAAGACGTCCTGCGCGGTGAGCGACCAGCCCGACGTCTGCGAATGGGTGCGCAGCGAGAGGGACTTGGCGTTCTGCGGGTCGAACTGCTTCACCAGCTTGGCCCAGAGCAGCCGGGCCGCCCGCATCTTGGCGATCTCCATGAAGAAGTTCATGCCGATGGCCCAGAAGAAGGAGAGCCGGGGCGCGAACGCGTCCACGTCCAGGCCCGCCTCACGCCCGGCGCGGATGTACTCCACACCGTCGGCGAGGGTGTAGGCCAGCTCCAGGTCGGCCGTGGCACCCGCCTCCTGGATGTGGTAGCCCGAGATGGAGATCGAGTTGTAGCGCGGCATCCGCTGCGACGTGTACGCGAAGATGTCGGAGATGATCCGCATCGACGGCTTCGGCGGATAGATGTACGTGTTGCGGACCATGAACTCCTTGAGGATGTCGTTCTGGATGGTCCCCGCGAGCTTCTCCGGCGGGACGCCCTGCTCCTCCGCCGCCACGATGTAGAGCGCGAGCACCGGAAGCACCGCGCCGTTCATGGTCATCGAAACGGTCATCCTGTCCAGGGGGATGCCGTCGAAGAGCTGACGCATGTCGTAGATCGAGTCGATCGCCACGCCCGCCATGCCGACATCGCCGGTCACCCGCGGATGGTCGCTGTCGTAGCCACGGTGCGTGGGCAGGTCGAAGGCGACCGACAGGCCCTTCTGGCCGGCCGCCAGGTTGCGCCGGTAGAACGCGTTGGACTCCTCGGCGGTGGAGAAGCCCGCGTACTGACGGATCGTCCAGGGCTGGTTGACGTACATCGTCGGGTACGGACCGCGCAGATACGGAGCCATGCCCGGATACGTCCCCAGGAAGTCCAGGCCCTCCAGGTCCTGCCCGGTGTACAGCGGCTTGACCGCGATACCCTCCGGGGTCTCCCAGAGCAGGTCGTCACCCCCGGCGGCCTTCTTGACGGCCGTCCGCCACTCGTCGGCGCCGGCCGCGGCGGTCGGAGTCCCCAGACCGATCGCGGAGAAATCGGGGATGGACATCAGGACACTCCCATGCGGTCGAGCGTGGCGGAGAGTACGGCGACGGCGTCGCAGCCGGCGAAGACGTAGGAGTCGACACCGGCGTACGCGGCGGGCCGCCCGGCGAGGAACACATGGCGGGCGCCCAGCGCCCCGAGCTCGGCGGCCCGGTCCGCGGCCTGCTCCTCGTACAGCGCGTCGCTGGAGCAGAGGCAGGCCTCGGTCGCCCCGCTCTCCTCGAAGGTGCCCTCCACGACGGGCTCGATGCCGCCCGCCTGGAACAGGTTGGCGGCGAAGGTGGCGCGCGCCGTGTGCGCCGCGGCCGGACCGAGCGCGGCCAGGAAGATCCGGGGCCGGGCGCCGGTGGCGGCGAGATGCGCGTCGGAACGTGCGCGCAGCTCCTCGAACGCGTCGTCGCGGCGCACGCGCGGCAGACCGCCGGCGGGTCGCTCGGGCGCGGCCTCGCGGACGACGGGCTTCTCGGTCAGATGCGGGAACTCGCTGACGCCCGTGATGGGTTCGCGCCGCTTCGCCAGTTTCGCGCTGCGCGCCTCCCAGGTGGCGGCCAGTTCCTGCCCGAGACGGCCCGAGCGCAGGGTGGCGGCCTGACCGCCCGTCCGCTCGATGCCCTGGAAGAACTCCCAGCCGGCCTCGGCCAGCTCGTCCGTCAGCCGCTCCACGTACCAGGATCCGCCCGCCGGGTCGATCACCCGGGACAGATGCGACTCCTCGATGAGGATCGTCGAGGTGTTACGGGCGATTCGGCGGGAGAATCCGTCCGGCAGCCCCAGCGCGTGGTCGAACGGCAGCACGGTGACGGAATCGGCCCCGCCCACACCGGCGGCCAGCGTGGCCACCGTCGCACGCAGCATGTTCACCCACGGGTCGCGACGCGTCATCATGACCGACGACGTCACGGCGTGTTGCGTCTGCGCGCCCGCCGCGCCCGCTCCGCACACCTCGGCGACCCGGGCCCACAGCCTGCGCGCGGCCCGCAGCTTGGCGATCGTCAGGAACTGGTCGGCGGTGGCCGCGTACCGGAACTCGAGCTGCCCACAGGCCTGTTCGACGCTGAGCCCCGCCTCGGTGAGCTGCCGCAGATACGCGACTCCGGTCGCCAGCGAGCACCCCAGCTCCTGCGCGGCCGAGCCTCCGGCCTCGTGGTACGGCAGCGCGTCGACGGTCAGCGCCCGCAGGCCCGGGTACTCCTCGGCGCACCGGCGCGCGAGAGCGGCGACGGGAGCGAAGTCGAACGACCGGCCCGTACGCGCCTCGAAGCCCAGCGGATCGGCGCCCAGGCTGCCGCGCGCGGCCTCCTTCGCGACGCCCCGCTCCTCGTACAGGCGCAGCAACTCCCGCGCGGCGTCCTCGACGTCGGCGCCCGCGTCGAGCACGACGGGTGCGAGGTCGAGGTACACACCCTCCAGGACCCGAGCCAGCGACGACACGGGGATGCCGCCCTCGCCGGCGAGCAGCCAGAGCGACGTGACGCCGTTCTCCAGGTCGGTCAGCACCGCCTCGCCGTCGGCGACCGTGTGGCGCTGCCGCACGTCCCAGCCGCCCAGCGTGTTGCCCTCGGCCCGGCCTGACCGCACGAAGGGGGCGAAGCCGGGGAAGCCGGGATCGGACGCGGTGTCTTCGGCCGCGTACAGGGGACGGACGCGAAGCCCGTCCTCCAGAGTGGTCGTCAGGACGTCCTCGGCCGCCGCGCCCTCCACGTCCTTGCCCGACTTGCTCAGCACGCCTGACACGAGGCGCTGCCACTGCTCACGGGTTGCGTCGGAGAATTCGGCGGCGAGGCTGAGCCCGTCGTCGGGAAGGACTGTCATGCTCGGATGCTAGGCCAGGTGAACAAAGGTGCAGCAGGGCACACGGCTGTGACCTTGACCTCCTTGAAGCACGGGCCGATTCCGGGTTAGGCGAGTCTAGGGCCCCGGCCGCGCCTCGATCCGGTGCCGGACGATCGTCGAAAGTACACCCAGTCGCGTCGACATGCCCGGGACGGGGGCCGCGGGGTCCTCGATCCCGCGGGCCGGCTCCGGAAGCAGCGCGAGGTCGGCCTCGAAGCGGGCCCGCGCCGCGTCGAGGGTGTCCGGCGGCTCCGTCCGGAGCCCGCCGCGCATCACCGTCCGCAGCAGCGGCTCCGTACCCGCCGGCGGCTCCTCGTTGGCCAGACCGACGACGTCCCGGAGACCCGGACCCCGGAACACCTGCTTCGGGCCCGGCGCCGTCGCCTTCCCCGGCGAGAACTTCATGACCGGCGTGCCGTCGTACTCGACCAGCTTGTACGCCGCGTCCAGGTACGGGGCGTCCGCCGCCACCCCCACCCGCGTCCCCACCGCGAAGACGTCGATCGGCGCCCCGTCGCGTACGAGCCCGGCGATCGCGTACTCGTCGAGACCGCCGCTCGCGATGATCCCGACGTCCCGGAGCCCCGCCGCGTCCAGCGTGGCGCGGGCCCGGCGGGCCAGGGCGCCCAGGTCACCGCTGTCCAGGCGGATCGCGCACCCCGGACCGCGCTCCAGCTCGGCCAGGACGCGCGCGGCCGTCCGCACCCCGCGATCGGTGTCGTAGGTATCGACGACGAACGTCACCGGGCCGGGATGGGAGCGGGCGAACGCCCGGAAGGCCTCCTCCTCGGACGGGAAGGCTTGGACGTACGAGTGGGCCATCGTGCCCGAGCCGGGGATGCCGTACCGGACCGCGGCGGCGACGTTGCTGGTCCCGGCGAAGCCCACCATCGCGCCGAGCCGTGCCGCCTGCATGCCGGCCGCCGGTCCGTGAGAACGGCGGAGCGCGAAGTCCACCAGGGGCTTCCCGCCGGCCGCCAGCACGCACCGTGCGGCCTTGGAGGCGACAGCCGTCTGATGGCAGAGCAGCGAGAGCAGGTACGTCTCCACGAGCTGGGCCTGCGGCAGCGGCGCGGTGACCTCGACGAGGGGCTCGCCGGAGAAGACGAGCCGCCCCTCCGGGACGGCGCGGACCTGTCCGTCGAAGGACAGGCCGTGCAGCGGTTCGAGCGTCTCCACGGGCCACCCCAGGACCTCGGCGAACTCCCGCACGTCCGCCCGGCCGATCCGGAACCGGGAGAGGTGGTCGAGGACCGGCTCGAGTCCCGCGGCGACGAGGAACCCGCGGCCCGGCGGGAGGTCGCGCACGAAGAGGCTGAACGTGGCAGGCGCCCGCATGCCCTCCCGTAGGTACGAGAGCGCCATCGTGACCTCGTACAGGTCCGTGGTGGTCACCTGCATGCTTCGAGCATGCGCGGCCGGCCGGCGCCCCGCACGGGGGCGCTCGGCCGACCGGGGTCCGACCCCGGGGAGGCCGCCCGTGGCGGCGTTCGCGACGCGATGCGCGCCGTGCCCCGGCGGGGTGGAGATCCACGACTCCAGCGCCGCCGCGGCGGCGGTCGGCACCGACGTCGTGGCGGACCCGCCGGAGACCTGGGCGAGCACCCGTCCGCCCCCGGAGGAGCGCCCGTCCGCCCCCCCGGAGGAGCACCCGTCCGCCCCCCGGAGGAGCGCCCGCCCACCCCCCGGAGGAGCAGCCCGAGCCCACGGGGGGCCTACGTCAGGACCGACGCAGTGCCGAGCGCCCCGCGAAGCGCGCGGTGGCGCCCAACTCCTCCTCGATTCGGATCAGTTGGTTGTACTTCGCCGTACGGTCGGAACGGGAGAGCGAGCCGGTCTTGATCTGACCGCACCCCGTCGCCACCGCCAGATCCGCGATGGTGGTGTCCTCCGTCTCGCCCGAGCGGTGCGACATGACCGCCGTCCAGCCCGCCTCGTGGGCCACGGCCACCGCGGCGAGGGCCTCGGTCAGGGTCCCGATCTGGTTCACCTTGACCAGGACCGAGTTGCCGACGCCGGTGCGGATGCCCTCGCGCAGCAGCGTCTCGTTCGTGCAGAACACGTCGTCGCCGGTGAGCTGGCAGCGGTCGCCGACACGGGCGGTCAGCTCGCGCCAGCCGTCCAGGTCGTTCTCCGCCATCGGGTCCTCGATGGAGACGATCGGGTAGGCGTCGATGAGCTTCGCCAGATGGTCGGCGTGCTCGGAGGGGGTGCGGCGCACCCCCTCGCCCGCGTAGTCGTAGACCCCGTCGCGGAAGAACTCCGACGACGCCGGGTCCATGACCAGACCGATGTCCGCACCGGGGCGGTAGCCGGTGCGCTCGATGGCGGTCATCACGAAGTCGAGCGCCTCCTCGGCGGTACGCAGCGCGGGCGCGAAGCCGCCCTCGTCGCCGACGCCCGTGGAGTGCCCGGCGGCCAGCAGATCGCGGCGCAGAGTGTGGAAGACCTCGCTGCCCATGCGAACGGCTTCGGCGAAGGAGTCCGCGCCCACGGGCGCGATCATGAACTCCTGGAAGTCCAGCGGATTGTCGGCGTGGGCGCCGCCGTTGACGATGTTCACCATCGGCAGCGGCAGAAGGTGGGCCTCGCTCCCGCCGAGGTGGCGGTAGAGGGGCCGGCGGTGGGCCGCCGCGGCGGCCTTGGCGACGGCGAGGGAGACGCCCAGGATCGCGTTGGCGCCGAGCCGGGACTTCGCGGCCGTGCCGTCGAGGGCGACCAGTGCCGCGTCGAGAGCCGCCTGGTCGACCGCGTCCCGGCCGCGCGCGGCCGCCGCGATCTCCCCGTTCACGTGGGCCACCGCGCGGTCGACGCCCTTGCCGTGCCAGCGCGCCGGGTCTCCGTCGCGCAGTTCCACGGCCTCCCGGGCGCCGGTGGAGGCGCCGGAGGGGACGGCCGCACGTCCCAGTGATCCGTCCGCCAGGACGACGTCGACCTCGACCGTGGGGTTGCCACGACTGTCGATGATGCGGCGTGCGGTGACGGTCTCGATGGTGGCGTCGACGGTTCCGACTGCCTGTGCGGACATGGGAGGTCCTTCCCGTTGTCGTGTGCCGTGCCCTTGCTGCGACAACGCTGGCGCCGAGCCCGACGGGCGAAACCATACAGCAATGCTGTTCAGTTTGGCTGAGCAGTATTGCTGTACAGCATGGCTGCGCAGTATGGGCTGTGCCGTACGGCCCGGATGGCGCATCCGTTGCTGACCAGCGAGGTAAGGTGCCCTATGCCCACCTCGGAAGCCGCCGCCATCGCCGCAGAACTGCGCACCGCGATGGGCAAGCTCACCCGACGCGTCACCCACGAGGACCGCATCCCGCTCGGCCAGGTCGCCGTGCTCGGCGCGCTCGACCGCAACGGCGCCATGACCACCAGCGACCTCGCGGCCGATCAGCGCGTACGCCCCCAGTCGATGGCGCGCGCGGTGGGGCTGCTCATGGACCAGGATCTGATCACGCGCCGCGCGCACCCCACGGACGGCCGGAAGTCGCTGGTCGAGCTGACGGACGCGGGCCGGGTCGCGCTCGAAGCGGAGCGTGGTCGCAGGGTCGGCTGGCTCGCGCAGGCCATCGAGGCCGAACTCACCGATGAGGAGCAGGTGTTGCTGGCGCGGAGCGCCGCCCTGCTGGAGCGGCTCGCCGCACGGGGCTAGGCCAGTGCCCAGGTCACACCCGCCGGCGCCCAGACCACACCCACCGGCGAGATGACCAGCGCGGGCAGAGCGATCCAGCGGATGCCGGATCAGCTCGATCACCGATGAAGGTCAGGGCGACGGGGCTCGTCGTCACGGTGGTGCCGACGTGCGCGCCCAGAAGGTGTGCGCCGCGTCGTTGCCCAGCCCCGGCGCCACTCGCTCGGCGATCCGTACCCAGAACCCTTGCGCGCCCTCGCCGTTGGATCACGTGAGCATGGTCAACGAATTGAGGAGCATCGACATGTCGGATCAGTCGGCCGTGGTGGGCCGCAGTCACCGCGTGCGCGTGGCGGAACGATGTCGCGAGATCACCGAGGCCCGCTGGTTCGCCACCGCCGTCTTCCTGCTCATCCTCGGCAACGCCGCGGTGCTCGGGGTGGAGACGTACGCCGGCGTCAGCGCCCGTTGGCACACCGAGCTGCGGACGGTCGAGCACCTGTTCCTGGCGGCGTTCACGGTGGAGATGGTGCTCCGTGCGGGAGCGCACGCCGCGCGCCCGCTCGACTTCTTCCGGGACCCCTGGAACCTCTTCGACCTGGCCGTGGTCCTCGCCGCGTTCGTCCCCGCCGCCCGCGAGAACTCCACCGTGCTGCGACTGCTCCGCCTCGCCCGCGTGCTGCGCGCCGCACGCTTCCTCCCCCAGCTGCGGATCGTCCTCGTCGCCGTCGGCCGGAGCCTGCCGGGCACGGTCAGCTTCCTGCTGGTCGGCGCGCTGCTGCTGTACGTGTACGCGATGGTCGGCTGGGTCTTCTTCGCCGGCCACGACCCCGAGCACTTCGGCTCCATCGGGCGGGCCGTGCTCACCCTCTTCCTCCTGATGACCCTCGACGGACTGGGTGACGCGGTCCACGCGGGCCTCGAGATCTCACGGTGGAGCTTCCTCTACTACGTCTCGTACGTCCTCATCGCCTCGTTCGTGCTCGTCAACGTGCTCATCGGCGTCGTGATCAATTCCCTGGAGGAGGCCCGGGAGATCGAGAAGGCGGAGATGGAGGCGGTGGAGACGAGAGATGCCGAGAAGGCGGCGGTAGTGAAGGGGGCGGTAGTGAAGGGGGCGGTCGTGGAGGGGGTTCTCGTGAAGGAGGGGGTTCTCATGAAGGAGGTGGTCACAGCGGAGGAGGCCGGGGCGGACGTGGCCGGCACGGCGGTCCGCGGCGCGGTCGACGGGACCGTCGTCGGGGCCGTCGACGACGCGGGGCTGCGCGAGCGGATCGCGGTCGCCCGGCGCGCGCTGGACGACGTCGAATCCGCCCTCTCCGCGCTCCCGCCGCCGCGCGCTCACGCGCGCGTGGACGGACCATGGGAGTAGCAAGGGATGCGCGGCGACCCCACGCGTCCCGACGGTGCGAGGAGGCAGACCATGACACGGACCCTTGAGTGGACGGTCGGCCTGGAACTGGTCGAAGAGGACGGCAGGACCAAGGCCGAGGCGCATCTCAACACCGGCACGTCGACCCTCACCGGCCACGGCAGCGCACGGTGCAACCCGACGGACGTGGACGTGCCCGCGATCGGTGACGAACTCGCCGCGAGCCGGGCCATGAGGGACCTGGCCGGGCAGTTGATGCGCGAGGCCAACCGCGAGATGGAGGCGGTGGGCGCGGGCACCGTACCCCAGCACACCGGTCCCGGTTACGGCTGGCCGGAGGCGGTCTCGTAGCGGGAGCGCCTCCGGCGCCGGGGCCCGCCTCGCCCTCGGGCGCCCGGTGCGCTTCGCCCACGGGCCCGCCGGAGCCTCACCGGCGGGCCCGGTTCCGCGTCACACCCCGGGAGGCCGCAGATCCTCGACCGGGACACCGTGGTCGGGCGTCCCGTCGAACTCGGGCCGCCCGAGCCCCCGGGCCCCGCCTCCGTCCACGGCATGGGTCTCGGCGTCGCCCCCGGGCCCGACCCCGGCTCCGTCCGCCTCGTCCTCGTCCTCGTACGCCAGCCGGTCCACGACCTCCACGACGCCGTCGACGCTCTCGCAGAGCCGGACGAAGACGGGTGACAGACTCCTGCGCGCCAGCGTGCCGCTGAGCGTCACCCGGCCCTCGTCGACGTCGACGTGGAGCGAGGCGGGGGAGAGGCCGAGGATACGGACGACGACGTCCTCTCGGATCTCCTCCTGGATCGCGCGGTCGCGGCGCAGGAACAGCTGCAGCAGATCGCTCCGGCTGAGCACCCCGATGAGCTGACCACCGGCGTCCACCACCGGCAGCCGCTTCACCCGGTGCCGCTCCATCAACCGTGCCGCCTCCACCGCCGTCCAGGACGGGCGGGCCACCACCACGGGGCTGGACATCATCGCCCCGGCGGTGCTCGGGCCGTCCTTGGCGGTGTGGCGGCGCAGCAGATCCGCCTCCGACACCACGCCGACGGGCCGGTTGGCCTCGTCGACGACCGGTACGGCGGTGATGCCGTACTCGTCGAGCAATCGCGCGATCTCCTTGAACGACGTCCCCGGCTGCACGGCCACCGCGGTCGGCGTCATCAGGTCGGCGACAGTGCGGTTCCGCATCGTCCGTTCCGTCCCTTCTCCGCTCCTCCTTCCATGATCCCTCACATGGCGGGATCGCCTGTTCCGCTGCTGCTCCGCTGCGCGTCGGACGCGATGCGTCAGGCCCGGTCCGCCGCTAGTTGAACGGGTCGAGCGTGACGTACGCCTGCTGCGGGTTGCCGTCGTGCACCAGGGACTCGTGCGCGCCGACGTCGTCGAAGGCGAAGCCGTAGGCCTTCCCGTCCGCCATGCGCGCGTGGATCTCCCGCGCGTAGTGGTTGGTGACGGCGTCCTGGTAGAAGCCGGCCGACGTGGTGTCCGGCTGCTGGGGGTTGGTGAGGAGGGTGGTGCGGTTGTACCCCGCGCAGAGGGTGCGGGAGATGGGGCCGCGGACCTGGTCGTTGGGCGCGTCGAGGCGCTTGTAGCAGCCGAAGACGCTGTCGGAGTCGGGCTTCTGGAACGAGGTGACGACCGCGCCGGAGGTATCGGTGAAGTTCATGACGTTGCCCGAGACACGGCCGAAGTACTTCACGGACGGCTGGTTGGCGAAGGGCGTCACGGTGAGCGTCGAGGAGCTGTACTTCGTCCAGACGCGGTTGATGTAGTCGTCCATCACGGTGGACGGCAGCGCGCCGGCCTCGATGCCGTGGCCCGGTGCGAGGGTGCGCAGCACGGTGCCGTCGGAGCGGGTCTGGATCAGGTTCGCCCAGCCGCCCGGGCGTGAGCGGAGCGCGTCGAGGAAGCCGTTGTACCCGCCGGGCTTGAGCCGGCCGGTGGTGGTGACGCTTCCGTCGGGGCGCCGGACGCCGACCGCGTACGGGGCCGAGACCATGTCGACCTGCGTGCTGTTGAGCCAGAGGCCCGAGTCGTTGAGCGTGTACTCGGACCAGTTGAAGAGGATGTTCCGGTTGGGGTCGCTCGGGTTCTGGACGGCCGGCTGGACGAGACCGCCGGTCGCCAGCTTGAAGACGAGCTTCTGGCCGTAGCTGAAGTAGATCCGGCCGGAGAACTTCGGCAGACGGATCGTCATGGACTGCCCGCGGGCAGGGCCGGGGATGGCCGCGTCGGGCGCGGGGACCGGGACCGAGCCTCCGGCGGGCCAGGGGTGGAAGGTGCCGTTCGCGTCCGCCCAGCCCTGGCGGCCGGTGGAGAGCTCGGTACCGAGGTTGTAGACGTAGATCTGTTCGTTGCGGCCGGAGTTGTTGGTGAAGGTGAGCGGAATGGTGGCCGGGACGGCGGCGGCCCCCGCGGTGTCGGTGGCGGTGCCGGTGGACGCGGCCTGGACCGTGGGGGAGGGGCCGGCGAGCGTGACGGCGGTACCGATCAGGGCGGCGGCGGTGACGGGCGCCAGCAGGGTGAGCCCGCGGCGACGGCGGTGGGTAGGCACGGTGGGGGCTCCTCGGGTGTGGGGTGCGAGGGCTGGAAAGGTAGTGAGAGCGCTCTGAGAGCGCTCTCAGAATGGTGAGGATGAGATGACCCTGTCAATGCCTTCGGGCGTCCGGGATGCTTAGCCGGACGGCCAGGCGCCGCGGTCGTTCAGCTGGAGGACGAGTGCGGCGATGTTCCAGGCGTCGTCCTCGCCCCGGTGGTGCCGGCCCTCCAGCGGGAGACCCGCGATCTCCAACGCGCGGGCCATGCCCGGGCGTTTGGCGAGGCCGTTCGCTTCGGTGAAGACGGCCTTGGCGTTGGTGTGCCGGTGACCGAAGGGGTACTCCGTACCCGTCACCCGGCACTGTTCCGCGAACTGCTTGCGGTCGTAGTCGCCCCAACTGGCCCACGGGCGCAGCCCGCCTGCGTGCTCGGCGGCGAGCTGCCGACAGGCCGTGGCGAAGTCCACGCCCGTGTCGACCTCCGCCTGCGTGAGACCGGTCAGCTCGGTGCAGAACGGACTGACCGTGGACCGGGCGGGCCTGACCAGGATGCGGTGGCGCCCCGTCCGCTCGCCCGCGTCCAGGTCGACGACGGTGAGCCCGATCTCGATGATCTCGCTCACGGCCCCGGGCGGCCGCTTTCCGTCCCAGCAGGTCGCCTCGACGTCGACGATGTTCAGCAGGCGTCCATGGCTCATGCGACGAGGCTAGAGCGGGGGTGCGGAGCGGGTCACCAGGTTTTCGGTGGACAGGCCTGCGGCGCCCGGGGGTTCACGCCAGGTCCAGGATCTCCCGCAGCGCGGCGACCGCGTGGGCCCGGTGCTCGTCGAGCCGGCGCACCGCGGCCTCCTCGTCCCCGTTGCGTACCGCCGAGATCACGGCGCGGTGCTCCCGTACCGCCAGCTCCCGGTTCGCCACCTCCGTGTAGTACAGCGACCGGTAGGCGTCGGTGGCGTCCCACAGGGTGGTGATCAGCCGGACCAGACGCGGCATGCCGGACGCCTCGATCAGCGCGAAGTGGAATCGGCGGTTGGCCGCGGCCATCACCGTGACGTCCCCGGCGTCGGCGGCCCGTTCCACCTCCCGCTGGATCTTCTCCAGGGCGGTGAGCAGTCCGTCCTCGCCCCGCCGGACACCCATGCGGACCGCCTCGGTCTCCAGGAGCTGCCGGATGCGGTAGACCTCCTCCAGGTCAGCGAGCGAGAGCTCGGCGACGAAGTAGCCCCGATGGATGTGGTGGACGACGAGGCCCTCGCCCTCCAGGATCTTCAGGGCCTCCCGCAGGGGCACGCGGCTGACGTCGAGGCGGGCGGCGAGCGCGTCCTGGCGGATCTGCCCGCCGGGCCGCAGCTCGCCGGCGGTGATCGCGCGCCGCAGCTCCGCCAGGACGAACTGCTGGGCGGTCGGCGGCCGCCCCTTCTGCACCGCGCTGCTCATCGCCTGTGACCTTCCGTCGTTCGGTGGTTCGGTGGTTCGGGCGTTCGAGGGTTCGGGCGTTCCGTGCCCCTGAACGTGATCCGTATATCTTCCTACGGACCGTCGGGCGCCTCTTCCAACTCGTCGAGCACGGAGGCGGTGTGCTCTCCCAGGCGCGGGGGCGCGGCGCGATAGGAGGGCGGAGTGACGCCGAGGGTGATCGGGTTGACGACCTGTCCCGGCCCTGCCGCTTCGGCCGGCACCCGGGGTGCGAGACCCAGCCGGTCCGCCAGGTCGAATGCGGCGGCGAGATCGTTGATCGGGCCGCAGGGCACCCCGGCGGCGGTGAGTTCCTCGAACCAGTGGTCGGCGGTGCGTTCGGCGAGGGGACCGGCCAGCGCCGCGACCAGCGCCTCGCGGTGGGCGACGCGGTCGGTGTTCGTCGCGAAGCGCGCGTCGTCGGCGAGGCCGGGCAGGCCGAGGCGTGCGCAGAGCGCCCGGAACTGACGGTCGTTCCCCACGGCGAGGACCAGGGGGCGGTCCTGTGCGTCGAACACCTCGTACGGAGCGATGCTCGGGTGCCGGTTGCCCATGGCCCGGGGGACGACACCGGCGCCGAGGTGGGCGGCCGACTGGTTGGTGAGTGCGGAAAGGAGCGAGGTGAGCAGCGAGACGTCGACCCGCTGGCCTTCGCCGGTACGTTCCCGGTGCCGCAGGGCGGCGAGGACACCCATGCCCGCGTGGAGGCCGGTGATCACGTCGACGAGCGCGACCCCCGCCTTCGTGCCCGGCCCGTCCGGCTCGCCGGTCACGCTCATCAGCCCGCCCATCGCCTGGACGAGGAGGTCGTAGCCGGGCAGGCCGGCGCCCTCGGCGGCGCCGAATCCGGTGACCGAACAGTAGACGAGTCCGGGGTTGGACGCGCGCAGGTCCTCGTAACCGAGACCGAGCCTCTCCATCGTGCCGGGCCGGAAGTTCTCCACGAGGACGTCGGCGCGCTCCACGATCGCCCGGGCCGTGGCCAGATCGGACGGATCGGTGAGGTCCAGGGCGACGGACCGCTTGTTCCGGTTCACCCCGAGGAAGTAGGTCGCCTGGCCGTCGGCGAAGGGGGGACCCCAGGCGCGGGTGTCGTCCCCGGATCCGGGCCGCTCGATCTTGATGACATCGGCGCCCAGATCGGCCAGCAGCATCGTCATGTACGGACCGGCCAGAACGCGCCCGAAGTCGGCCACCACGATTCCGGACAGTGCCCCGGGACCGGGCGTCACCTGCTGATCTGCGCCCATCACGCTCTCCTCCGCCGGTGATCGGATCCAGCTGGAACGTACGCATCGGAGACCCGATATTCAATACTGGATCCAAAATCCGATCTGCGGATACGCTTCGGAGCGCCGCATAGCCGCACCAGCCTGGAGGCCGTCCGTGAAGCCGTCGCCGCAGTCGCCCAACGCGTCGAAGCAGACTCCCGTCCATCCCTTCGATCTGCTGGCGATCGACGGTCTGCTGAGCGACGAGGAACGGGAGATCCGCCGGACCGTGCGCACGATGGCGGACAAGGAGCTGCGCCCCCACGTCGCGGAATGGTTCGAGACCGGCGCCATCCCCGCGCGGGAACTCGCCAAGCAGCTGGGCGGCATCGGCGTCCTCGGCATGCACCTGGAGGGCTACGGCTGCGCGGGCACCAACGCCGTCGCGTACGGCCTGGCCTGTCTGGAACTCGAAGCCGTCGACTCCGGCCTGCGCAGCCTGGTCTCCGTCCAGGGCTCCCTGGCGATGTACGCGATCTGGAAGTTCGGCTCCGAGGAGCAGAAGCAGCAGTGGCTGCCCGGCATGGCCGCGGGCGAGTACATCGGCTGCTTCGGGCTGACCGAGCCGGACGCGGGATCGGATCCCGGAGCCATGCGCACCCGCGCCCGGCGCGACGGCGACGACTGGGTGCTCAACGGCACCAAGATGTGGATCACCAACGGCTCGGTCGCCGACGTGGCCGTCGTCTGGGCCCGTACGGACGAAGGCGTCCGCGGCTTCCTGGTGCCCGCCGGCACCCCCGGCTTCAGCGCGCCCGAGATCAAGCAGAAGCTGTCCCTGCGCGCGAGCGTGACCAGCGAACTGGTCCTGGAGGACGTACGCCTGCCGGCCGACGCGATGCTGCCCGGGGCGCGGGGACTGTCCGGCCCGCTCGGCTGCCTCAACGAGGCGCGGTTCGGGATCGTGTTCGGCGCCCTCGGCGCGGCCCGCGACTGTCTGGAGACCGCGATCGCGTACGCGGGCGACCGCATCGTCTTCGAACGGCCCCTCTCCTCCTACCAGCTGACCCAGCAGAAACTGGCGGACATGTCCCTCGAGCTCGGCAAGGGCATGCTCCTCGCCCTGCACCTGGGACGCCTCAAGGACGCGGGCGGTCTCACGCCCGAGCAGGTCAGCGTGGGCAAGCTGAACAACGTTCGGGAGGCCATCTCCATCGCCCGCGAGTGCCGCGCCGTCCTCGGCGCGAACGGCATCACCCTGGAGTACCCGGTGATGCGCCATGCCAACAACCTGGAGTCGGTCCTCACCTACGAGGGCACCAGCGAGGTCCACTCCCTGGTCATCGGCAAGGCGCTCACGGGCGAGCAGGCCTTCCGCTGAGCGGGGCCCGCCCCACCGCTTCTCACTGACCGGCCGTCACCTTGGCGAGGAACGCGTCCAGGTTGGAGGTCGTACGCTCGATCCGCTGCTCCAGCGTCAGCGACTCCTCCTGGCGGCCGGCCCTCAGCCTGGGCTGGCGCCTGCCGCGGACGTACAGGGAACAGGCCAGGTCGGAGCAGATGTAGATGCCGACCGTGTTGCCCTCACG
This sequence comes from Streptomyces sp. NPDC013457, assembly GCF_043089925.1. Taxonomy (NCBI): domain Bacteria; kingdom Bacillati; phylum Actinomycetota; class Actinomycetes; order Kitasatosporales; family Streptomycetaceae; genus Streptomyces; species Streptomyces sp. NPDC013457. The sequence continues at coordinate 299,431 of NZ_JBICBL010000006.1, read as the reverse complement.
TCCGCGGCTGCCGGCGAGCGGCGCCGCGAGCAGGGTCACCCCCGACGAGGCGTGCCCCGTGAGGCAGACCTGACACAGGCTGGACTTGACCGCGCTCGTGCGGCTCGTGGCGGGGACCCGCAGCGTGATGCCGAGCGGACCGTCCTCACGGGCCACGACGAGGTGGGCGCGCAGCGGCGCGCCCGGGTCGACCCAGCCGAGGAAGTCGAGGTCCTGCCAGGGCACTTCGGCGAAGTCCAGCGGCAGCTTGAGTCTGCTTGCCTCGCCCTTCGTGCAGTTCACGAAGGACGAGCGGATCTGTCGGTCGGTGAGAGGTTCCACTCGGTGGACCGTACACGGATCGTGGGGCCCGGGCATCCGGATTTCACCGGGCGACCGGTGCCCCGCCGTCGCCCGCTTGTGGGCTCACCACGGATGCCGACTGGTCCGTCGCGCCGCCGGTGGGCGGTCCTTCCGTGGCCGTGTCGCCGGTCGCCGGCCCCGAGGGCGTACTCGTACCGGGCGAATCCGGTGACGCGGGCGACTCGGGGGCCGGCGGCGACGAAGGCGTGGAGGTCGAGGGGGCCGGCGAGGTGGGAGATCCCGTCCCCGAGCCCGAGACGGAGGGCGACGGAGGTGCCGTCGGCGGGGTCGTCGGCTTGTCCTGGTCTCCCGTGTCGCCCGGCTCGCGGGCGAACCAGCCGTCGGTCTCGGGGTCGTACACGATGAAGACGTTCACCACGGTCACCGAGGGCGCCACGACGACCACCCGGGAGGGCTGGTAGCCCGCCCATCGGGTGCCCGTCGTCTTCGGCGACTGCTGGGCGACCGGCGGGGTCAGCGGATTGCCGCAGGCGCAGCGCACCCGGGGCACGCCTCTGTCGTCGACGAGCACCGCCGTACCCGCCTGGAGGACCGCCTGGTACGAGGTGGCGTCGCCGTTCCGGAAGCCGTGGTTCGTCACCCGCGTGTCGACGCGGAGCTGCAGCGGGGTCAGGGAGCGCAGATAGCCCGGGACCTCGTTCGCCGAGATGCCGAGGGTCGAGGCGAAGGCCGCGTTCTTGGCGGGCTGGTCGGCGAGGTAGCTCACCTGCTGCTCGACGTCGCAGCTCGCCACGTTCCGCGTTCCCCCGTACAGACCCGCCGACGCACCCGACACGCTGCGCGTGGCGGTGGCGTCCGCGGACCTGGTCGCACTGGGCAGCGGGGCGGGGGACTGCGAGGGGCCGGAGTCGTCGGCCGTCGACTTGGTGAAGGGATCGGGCCCGGTGGCGGAGGCGTTCTGCAGGAACACCTCGCCGCCTCCCGAGCCGCCGCCGGCGTCACTGTCGCCGTCCGGACGGGTGAGGACGACCACCAGGGCGATGGCCGCGACCAGCACGGCGGCGATCGACGCCACCTTGGGTACGGAACGCCACCAAGGGCCCCCGCCGCCCCCTTCGCCGCCACCCGCGCCGCCGGCTCCGCCGTCACCGGGGCCGCCCGGCGCGCCGCCGCCACCGGTTCCGCCGCCGCCTCCGGTTCCGCCGCCGGACCCGCTCGAACCACCCCCCGAGGCGCCGCGCGGCGGTCCGGAGGGTGGCGGGGGTCCGGCCGCTCCCGGTGTGGTGCTCGGGCCCGAGAGCGGACCCGAAGGGGGACCTGTGGGGGGTACCGAGGGGCGATCGGACGGCGGGTGGGAAGTCACGTTTTTCCCTCTTTCTTCCGTTCCGGGCCCATTGTGTGCGTGGAACCGGGGCCGCCCGCAAGCGGACGGCGTCCACCCATCGGGACTGCGGAGGTCAACCACCGGTACTAGCGTGGAGAACGTGAGCAGTCGGCTCCCCACCACATCCGGCCCGGCGCACGACGCCCAGCACCTCGCCCGCCACTGGGGCGAGGCGTTGGCAGCCGTCCTCGCCGGGTTCGTCGCGATGGCGGTCGTCGCCGCGCTCGGCCTCTGGGCCGCGGGCGCCGCCGATCTGCCCGGCGGTTTCGTGAACATCGTCGCCGCGGTCGTCGTGATGGCCGCGGGCGGCCAGATCGGTCTCTCCGGCGACGCCGGTGCACTCGCCGGCACGAACGCCGATCTCACCGCCATGCCCCTCACCGTCACCCTGGTGGGTGCACTGGTCACGGGCTTCTGTTTTCTGCTCCCGCTGCGCCATCACGCCGTTGCCAGGACCCGTGACCTGCTCGCCCGCGTCGCACGCACCGTCCTGCTCTGGCTGGCCGCGCTCGCCGGTCTCTCGGCGCTCGCCCGCCACGACTTCCCCGTCTCGATCGGCGGCGGCGAGAGCCAGGACGCCATGTCCGACCTCTTCGGCGAACTCCTCGACGCGGTGGACCCCACCGTCGGATTCCGCACCGAGCTGGGCCCCACCCTGTTCTTCGGCCTGCTCTGGATCCTCGGCGTCCTCCTCATCGCCCTGCTGGTCTCGCGCGGGACCCCGCTTCCGCCCAGGCTGGTCCGCTACCACGAGTCCGTACGGCCGGTCGCCTCCGCGATGCTGCTCCTGCTCCTCGCGTACGTGCTCGTGGGCCTGGTCATCGGGATCGTCGTGGCGGCGACCCGGGGGCACGCTTCCGAGACCCTCGCCGTGATCCTGCTCGGCCTGCCCAACGTCAGCTGGCTCGCCCTCGGGGTCGGCATCGGAGGGTCCTGGGAGGGCACGGTCGAGGGGCCGTTCGGGCTGCCGATGCCCCCGATCCTCGACGCGGTGCTGCGCACGGACACCGGCAACCTCTCCACCGTGGACCTGTCGTCCCTCGCCTCGTACGACTCCCGGGCCTGGTGGATGCTGCCGATCGCGGCAGTCCTCGTTCTGGCCGTGGCGTTCGTGGCCGCCGTCCGCTCGCCGTCCCGCACACGGCTCTGGCAGCACGCGGTCCACCTGGGCGTCGCCTTCGCCCTGACGATGCTGGTGGTCGCCCCGATCACCAACGTGGAAGCGCGCTTCGGGCTCTCCATCCTCGGCATCGGCGAACTGGAATCCCTCGGCGGTCAGGTCGTGCTGAGCCCGCACGTCTGGAGGACGGCGGGCTTCGCCCTGCTCTGGGGGCTCGTCGCCGGCTTCCTCGGCGGGCTGCTCGCCTCCCGCGTCCGCCGCCGCGGCGAGGTGGACACCCCCGAGCGGCAGCGCCCGAAGGGCTGAGGCCGACCTGCGTCACGCGAGTACGGCCGTGGGTGTGGGTGGTACGAGGCGAGTCGGCGGTACGAGGGCGAGTCGGCGCTACGGAGCGGGTCAGCGGTACGAGGCGACGAGGCGCGCCAGATGGCGTCCCGCGACCTCCAGCGGCACCGCGCTGCGGGCGGTCTGCGCCGCCAGTTCGGCGCCCTCCAGCGTGGCGACCACCGTGTGTGCCAGCTCCTCGGCGTCCGTCGTGGCGAACCCCGCCGCGGCCAGCTTCCCCGCGACCACTGTCCGCCACCTCGCGAACGCCTCGGCGGCCGCCTGCTGGATGTCGGGGGCCGTGGTCGCCGTACCCACGACGGTGGAGGTGACCGGGCACCCGTCGAGCCAGTCGGACTCCCGCAGCCCCTGGGCGAGGGCCTTGGTGAGCGCGACGAGGGCCTTCTCCGGCTCGGGCTCGGCGTCGAGCGCCTCACGCAGGAAGTCGGTGAACTCCTCGTCGCCGAGCCGCACGGCGGCCGTTCCGAGCTCCTGCTTCCCGCCGGGGAAGAAGTGGTAGAGGGATCCGAGCGTCGCCCCGGCCTCGCGCGAGATCTGCTTGATGCCGGTGCCCTCGTAGCCCTGGCGCTGCATCAGGCGTGACGTCGTCCGCACGATCCGCTCGCGCGTTCCGGCGGTCTCGGGGTCGTAGGGGGTCGTGGTCTTCACCCCGTCACAGTACCGAACTTGAGCGATCGTTCTACCCACCGTGCTACGGTCCTCTCTAGTTAGAGCGTTCGTTCTAGTAGCGCTCCGGGGAAGGGGAACATCCATGAGCACGTCCGCTGTGAACACCCTGTCCGTGACGGTCATCGGGCTCGGCCCGATGGGCCGGGCGATGGCAGGTGCCTATCTGGACGCCGGCTACCGCGTCACCGTGTGGAACCGCACCGCCGGCCGCGCCGACGACCTGGTCGCCCGAGGCGCGGTGCGCGCCGCCACCGTCGAGGAGGCGCTGACGGCCAACAGGGTGGTGGTGCTGAGCCTGACCGACTACGCCGCCATGTACGCCATCCTGGAGCCGGCCGCCTCGGCGCTGGAGGGCCGCGTCCTGGTCAACCTCAGCTCGGACACCCCCGACCGGGCCCGCGAGGGGGCCGCCTGGGCGGCACGGCACGGGGCCCGCCATCTCACCGGCGGAGTCCAGACGCCGCCTTCCGGTATCGGCTCGACGGAGTTCGACACCTACTACAGCGGGCCCCGGGACCTCTTCGACGCGTGCGAGGCCACGCTGAAGGTGATCACCGGTACGGACTACCGGGGCGAGGACCCCGGGCTGGCGGCGCTCTACTACCAGCTCCAGATGGACCTCTTCTGGAACGCCCTGACCGCCTGGCTGCACACCGTCGCGCTGGCGGAGGCGCACGGCATCAGCGCCTCCGAGATCAAGCCGTACGCGGCCGAGACACTGGGCGGGATGAGCCGGTTCCTCGACTTCTACACGCCCCGGATCGAGGCGGGGCAGCACGACGGAGACGTGGAGCGGATCTCCATGGCCGTGGCCAGCATGGACCACGTCGTGCACACGACGCGAGCTGCCGGCGTGGACCCGGCACTGCCCGCCGCGACGCTGGAGGCGTTCCGGCGGGCGGCGGCCGAGGGGTACGGGGACGACAGCCTGACCCGGCTGATCGCGGTGTTCGGAAGGGGCGCGACGGCGAAGCAGCCCCGGAGTTGAGCGGAGGGAGGGGCGGAGGCCGACGTCGGCGCGCGGACCGGCGTCGGGTCAGCGCCAGGCCGGGGGTGGTGTCCGGAAGACCGGACGGGCCCAGGCCGGGGGTTCGGGGGGCGGTGCGGGGGGCTCGGGACCGAGCAGACCGGGACCGCCGCCCGGACCGGGTCCGCCCCGTTCCAGGGCCGCCCGCAGCGCCGCGACGAACTCCAGGCACGTCCCGTAGCGCTCCTCCGGAGTCTTGGCCAGCGCCTTGGCCAGGACCTCGTCCGCCGCTTCCGGAAGCTCCGGACGTTCCGCGGACGGCGGGGGCGGCGGATCGTACTGGTGGGCCCAGAGCAGCGCCATGTCGTCGTCGCGGCGGAACGGCGGCATGCCGGTGAGCGTCTCCTGGACCACGCACGCCAGGCTGTACACGTCGCAGCGGCCGTCCACCGGTTTCCCCGAGATCTGTTCGGGCGCCACGTAGTCGAGCGTTCCGACGAACTGGCCGACCGTCGTCAGACCGGTCAGCGACAGCGACTTCTTCGTCAGCCCGAAGTCCGTGAGGTACACGTGCTCCGGATGGTCGCGGTCGGTGCCCTCGGCGACCAGGATGTTGCCCGGCTTCACGTCCCGGTGGACCAGGTCGTGGGCGTGCGCCGCGTCCAGGGCGGACGCCACCTGGACGGCGATCCGGCCCGCCGTCACCGGCTCCAGCGGCCCCTCGCGGTCGAGGAGCGCCCGCAGGTCCCGCCCGGCGACGTACCGCATCGCGATGTAGAGCACGCCCTCCGTCTCGCCGGCCTCGAAGACCGGCACGATGTGCGGATGGTCGATCGCGGCCGCCACCCGCGACTCGTGCGCGAACCGCTTGCGGAAGGTGTCGTTGCGGGCCAGCTCGGGTGCCAGCAGCTTCAGCGCGACGGTCCGGTCCAGCCGCAGGTCTCGTGCCCGGTACACGACCGCCATCCCGCCACGGCCGATCTCGGCCTCGACCGCGTAGCCCGCGATCTGCTTGCCGACCAGTCCCGACTCCCGGCCGGCGGGCAGATCCGCGTTGCGGGCCGCGCCGGCCATCAGCGCTCACCCTGCTGGTCCGCCCGGTTCACGATCCGGGTGGGCGGCGGTCCCGCCGGGGGCTCCGACGGACCGTCGCCCGCGTCGAGGCGGGGCACCACCCGCGTCGGCTCGTGACCCGCCTGCGCCACCCCGTCCTCGGGCGGGGTCGCGGCCGCCGAGGGGGCCGCCGAGGCCGCGTACGTACTCAGCGCCGAACCGTCGCAGTAGACCCAGCGCTCGTGTTCCGCGTCGAAGAGCCAGAGCGACTCCCCGTCGACCACCATCCCCACCCGCAGTCCGTGCGTACGCCGCCCGAAGGTGTCCCCGTCCGCCCCGCCCGCCGCCAGCTCCTCAGCCGCCCGCCGGTAGCGGCCGAGCGACTCCTCCGCCCGGGCGATCAGCGGCCGGGGGTCGGCGGTCCTGGCGAGCTGCTGTCGGGCCTCGGGCGGATCCACGGGTACGGACACCAGGAGGCGCGCGTCGACCCAGGCGGTCCACCCGTTGGAGCACAGGATCTGGCCCCAGTCCCCGACGCGGTCCGTGAGCTGCACCGGCAGGAACGCGTCGAGCGGCACGGTCGGCAGGCCCGGATCGGGGGTCTCCCAGGTGGGCAGACCGTCGCGCGGTACGACATGGGTCGGACGGAAGTCCGGAATGTCGTCCGGTACCGGGGGAGTGACCGGGATGCCCATGGGCGGCCTGCCTTCACTGTTCCGGATATTGGATATCTGATCCTGGATATCTGATCCAGGATCCAGGACCGTGGATCCTGGATCCGGAATCCTGGCTGTCGGGTCGGGGGAATCGGCTACTTCCGCATGATCACCGGCTCCTGCCGCCGCAGCAGCCGCGCCACGAGGAACCCGAGGACGACACAGAGCACGACCAGCATCCCCATGTCGAAGAGCCAGGCGCTCGCGGTGTGCTCCATGAGCGGATCCGCCGTCTTGTCGCTCGGTGCGATCTTCCCGATGTCGATGGTCGCCCCCATCGCGGCGAACGCCCACCGCGACGGCACCAGCCACGCCAGCTGTTCGAGTACCGGCGTGCCCGTGACGGTCAGCAGCGCCCCGCAGAACACCACCTGCACGATGGCGAGGAGGACGAGCAGTGGCATCGTCACCTCCTCCTTGCGCACGAGGGCGGAGACGAACAGCCCGAGCATCATCGCCGTGAACGACAGCAGCGCGACCGCCAGCGTGATCTCCACGAGAGGCGGCATGAGCACGCCCTTGCCGTCCGGGACGTTCAGCGGCACCCCGATCAGCGCGACCAGCGTGAGGACCACGGCCTGGACGACGGTGATCAGACCCAGGACGACGACCTTCGACATGAGGTACGCGGAACGGCTCAGGCCGACGGCTCTCTCCCGTCGGTAGATCGTGCGTTCCTTCACCAGCTCCCGTACCGCGTTCGCCGCCCCGGTGAGCACGCCGCCGACACAGAGGATCAGCAGCACGTTCAGCGTCGACTCGGGGTTGAGGCTGCCCTCCGACAGCGCCCGGGCCATCGCGCCCATCACGAACGGCAGCGCGATCATGATGGCGATGAAGGTCCGGTCCGCCGAGAGCGCCGCGGCGTAGCGCCGGACGAGGGTGCGCAGCTGAGATCCCCAGCTCTGCGCCTTCTGCGGCGGACCGGGCTCCGGCGCGCCCTCCTCGGGCGGCAGCCCCGGCCGCTGCATCGCGTCGGCGATGTACCGGCGGTGGTGCCGCGACGCGCGGTACTGCTCCGCCCAGTCGCGGCCGCGGTCGGTCTCGAAGGCCTCGAACGCCTCCGGCCACTGGGTGAAGCCGAAGAAGTCCAACGACTCGTCCGGGGGCCCGTAGTAGGCCACACGACCGCCGGGCGCGAGCACGAGCAGCCGGTCGCAGACGTCCAGGCTCAGCACACTGTGCGTGACGACGATGACCGTACGGCCGTCGTCCGCGAGCCCGCGGAGCATGTGCATCACCGAGCGGTCCATGCCCGGGTCGAGCCCCGAGGTCGGCTCGTCCAGGAAGAGCAACGACGGTTTGGTGAGCAGTTCGAGCGCGACGCTGACCCTCTTGCGCTGGCCGCCCGAGAGGCTGTGGATGGGCTGGTCGACCCGCTCGACGAGGCCGAGCTCGCCGATCACCTCGTCGACCCGGGCCCGGCGCTCGTCGGCGGCGGTGTCCTCGGGGAAGCGCAGCTCGGAGGCGTAGGTCAGGGCCCGCTTCACGGTGAGCTGGAGATGGAGGATGTCGTCCTGCGGTACGAGACCGATGCGCTGGCGCAGCTCCGCGTAGTCCCGGTAGAGGTCGCGGCCGTCGTAGAGCACCGTGCCGTGGTCGGCGGGGCGCTGGCCGGTCAGGGCGCCGAGCAGCGTCGACTTGCCCGCCCCGGACGGCCCGACCACCGCCAGCAGACACTTCTCCCCGACCGGGAACGACACGTCCTCCAGGAGGGTCTTGCGCCCCTGGTCGACCGTGACGGCCAGATCCTGCACGTCGAGGGAGACCTCGCCGGTGTCGGTGAACTCGACGAGCTGCCCTCCGATGAGGCAGAACGCGGAGTGTCCGACGCCGACGATGTCGTCCGGGGTGACACGGGCCTCGGCGACGGGACGGCCGTTGAGGAAGGTGCCGTTGTGACTGCCGAGGTCCTGGATCCAGTACGTCCCGTCGCCGCGCGCCTTCAGTTCGGCGTGGTGCCGCGACACGACGAGGTCGTCGACGACGAGGTCGTTGTCGGGCGCGCGCCCGATCCGCACGGTGCGCGTCGGCAGCGGCCGCACGGACGTGGGCTGCCGGAAGGTGCCGGTCGCGGCCGGATGCGAGACGGAGGAGGGCCGGGGTGGAGTCCGCGGCGGCGCGGGGGCCGGGGGCTCCGGGCTGGGTACGGGAGGGGGCGAGGGAGGCGTCTCCGGACCCGGCGCGGGTGAAGGCACGGGTGTCACGGGCCCGGGCTCCCGCGCCGGAGCCTCGGGCGATCCGGCGGAGGGGGCTTCTGCCGAGAGGGGCTCCGCCGAACGGGGCTCGGCGGAGGGAGCCGCCGCTGATGGAGCCGCCGCCGAAGGCGCCTCCGCCGACGGGGCCTGCGCGGCGGGTGCCGCGGGCTCGGGATCAGGCGGCGCGGGCGCCGGTTCCTCGGGCTCACCACGTACGGGCGTCGGCGCCGGTTCCCGGGGCTCGGGTCCGGCGCGGACCGGCGCCTGCGCCGGCGCCTCTGGTCCGGGTGGGGCCGCCCGTGCGGACGTCCCGGAGAGGACGGCCCGTGGACCGTCTCCCGGGTGCCCGAACCGTATGACCGTTCCCGGACCGACCTCGCGCACGGCGATGCGGTGGCTGTCCGCGAACGTGCCGTTCGTACTGCCCTCGTCCGCGAGCGTCCAGTGGTCGCCCACGGCCCGCAGGACCGCGTGGTGCCAGGACGCCCGGTCGTCGTCGAGGACGATGTCACTGGTGGGGTCGCGCCCGATGCGGTAGACCCGGCTCGGACTCATCACGGTCGCGTCCCCTGCGATCTCGAGGACGAGCTCGGGTGCGGCGGGCGCGACGGGCCGCTCTCCCATGCGTGAATTTTATCTTCCGGGGCTGATCCGTGCCTGCGAGAGCCGCCGGTATCGTGGGCGCCTCCACCGCGACCGAAGGAGGCTCACCCCGTGCCGAAGGGTGTCACCAAGCGCCGTCCCCGGACACGGGCGGCCCTGCTGAAGGCCGCGTTGGAGACCTTCGCCGAGCACGGCTTCCACGCCACCTCGATCGAGCAGATCTGCGAGCGCGCCGGCTACACCCGGGGCGCGTACTACTCGAACTTCGCCAGCAAGGAAGAGCTCTTCCTCGCCCTCTTCGACGAGCACAGCGAACGGACCGTACGACGCCTCGCGGAGGCCGTCGACGGCCTCGCCGACGAGGAGTACACCCTGGAGCGGCTCGCCGAACTCGCCTCCCGCATCGAGCCCGACGAACGCGACTGGTACCTCGTCACCACCGAGTTCACCCTGCACGCCATCCGGGACCGGCAGGCGGCCTGGGTGCTCGCCCGGCACGACGCCCGGCTCCGGGCCGAGATCGCCCGGGGCCTGACGGCCGTACTGCGCAGGGCGGGACGCGAACTGACCGTGGACGCGGACCGGTTCGCCCGGATGCTGATCGCCCTGCGCGAGGGCGGACTCGCGCAGAGCTATGTGGAACCGGAGGAGTTGCCGCCCGGGACGCTCGAACGGGACTTCCTGGCACCGCTGTTGGAGGCGTCGACTCGGAAGGCGTACGCCCGGGAGTAGGGCGGCGTCCAGTGGGCGTGGGGCGGGTCAGTCGAAGAGGTCGGGGTCCGACGCGGTGATCTGGTCCCACAGCGGGCGGGCCTGGAACCAGCCGGCCAGCGGGGTGCCGACCTGGCCCCGGGTGATCAGCGCCGTCTCGCGGTCGATCAGCTGCGGTGTACCCGCGGCCATCGCCAACAGCTGGGCCTGGCACGAGCGTTCCATGGTGATGAACCACCAGACGGCCTCGGCGACGGAGTGGCCCACCGTGAGCAGCCCGTGGTTCTTGAGGATGACCGCCTTGTGTCCGGCGAGTGCCTTCGCGACCCGCTCGCCCTCGTCCAGCTCGTTGACCACGCCACGGTAGTCGTCGTAGACGCCGTGGTCCTCGAAGAAGGCGCACGCGTCCTGCGTGATCGGATCCAGCGGAATGCCGAGGCTGGAGAACGCCTTGCCGTGCAACGAGTGCGAGTGCGCGGCGGCGACCGCGTCGGGGCGGGCCGCGTGGACCTGGGAGTGGATGACGAACGCGGCGCGGTTCACAGGGCGGTTGCCGGAGAGCAGGGTTCCGTCGTGCCCGACGAGGATCAGGTCGGAGGCCTTGATCTGGCTGAAGCTCATCCCGAAGGGGTTCACCCAGAAGGCGTCGAGGTGCTCGGGATCGCGGACGGTGATGTGCCCGGCGACCCCCTCGGAGAACCCGAACCTCCCGAAGAGCCGGAATCCGGCGGCGAGTTGTTCCTTCCGGTACCGGCGCTCCTCCTCGACGGTGCCGAAGGTCGGCGGCAGGGGGAGCGTGACCCCGTCCGGCAGCGGGCCCACGGCGGCGGCCAGGGCGGGCGGGAGAGTGCTCACGGGGTGCTCCTCACGGTGGCGGGACGCGATGCCGCCAAAAGATACAGAGATGTATCCGATTCGCCAATGGTTGCGGCGCGAGGCCGCCGATCGCTACGGTCGAGCCAGAAAGCGCTTACTTCCTGCAGGGGAGCCCACCTCGTGCCGATCGCGGACGTCCTGATCTACACCCGCACCGCGGGCTACCGCCACGACTCGATCCCGGCGGGCGCGAAGGCGTTGGCGGAGCTCGCGGGCGCGGCGGGGTACGAGGCCGAGGTTACCGAGGATTCGGCCGCCTTCACACCGGAGCGGCTCGGACGCTGTGCGGCGGTGGTCTTCCTGTCGACGACCGGAACGGTCCTCGACGCGTCCGGTCGGGCGGCCTTCGAGGCGTACGTCAGGAGAGGCGGTGGCTTCCTCGCGATCCACGCGGCTGCCAACGCCGAGCCCGACTGGCCCTTCTACGGGGAACTGCTCGGCACACGCTTCGACGGCCACCCGGAGATCCAGCCGGGTGTGGTGTGCGTGGAGGCCTCCGACCACCCCGGAACGGCCGCGCTGCCGGGTCGCTGGGCCTGGACGGACGAGTGGTACAACTTCACGTCGAACCCCCGGGGCGAAGGCGTACGAGTCCTGGCCTGCGCGGACGAGTCGACGTACCGGGGCGGGACCCTGGGCGCGGACCACCCTCTGGTGTGGTGCCGCGAGGCCGGCGCCGGCCGGGTCCTCTTCACGGCGCTGGGGCACGCCGTGGAGGCGTACGCGGACGGGACGTTCCGGGACCATCTGGCCGGGGCGCTCCGCTGGGTGTCCGGCGGGCACCGCTCCCTGAACCCCTGACGTACGGGCACCCGGGCCGTCACCCCCGTGCCCCTCCCCGATTGCGATCGACGGCTGGGCGCGGGAGGGTTCCTGTTGGACGGACGGGCAGGAGGAGACCCATGGCCATCGCCACCGTGAATCCCGCCACGGGCGAGACACTGCGCACGTACGACGCGCACGGGCACGACGAGATCGAGCGGCGGATCGACGCCGCGCACGAGACCTTCCGGCAGTACCGCACCACCTCCTTCGCCGAACGCGCCCGCCTCATGCGCCGTGCCGCCGACCTCCTCGACGAGGACGCCGAGGACGTCGCCCGCACGATGACCACCGAGATGGGCAAGACGATCACGTCCGCGCGCGCCGAGGCCGCCAAGTGCGCCAAGGCCATGCGCTGGTACGCCGACCACGCCGAGGCGCTGCTCGCCGACGAACACCCGGCCCCGGGAGACGTCCGGGACTCGGGCGCCGACACCGCCCGGGTCCACTACCGGCCCCTCGGCACGGTCCTCGCCGTGATGCCCTGGAACTTCCCCCTCTGGCAGGTCATCCGGTTCGCCGCGCCCGCCCTCATGGCGGGCAACACCGGCCTCCTGAAGCACGCCTCCAACGTGCCCAGGACCGCGCTCTACCTCGGCGACCTCTTCCGCCGTGCAGGCTTCCCCGAGGGCTGTTTCCAGACCCTCCTCATCGGCTCGGGCGCCGTCGAGTCCGTCCTGCGCGACCGCCGGGTCGTCGCCGCCACCCTCACCGGCAGCGAACCCGCGGGGCGCTCGGTGGCCGCGATCGCGGGCGACGAGGTCAAGAAGACGGTCCTGGAACTGGGCGGAAGCGACCCGTACATCGTGATGCCCTCGGCGGACGTGCCGCGAGCCGTCAAGACCGCCGTCACCGCCCGCGTCCAGAACAACGGCCAGTCCTGCATCGCGGCCAAGCGCTTCATCGTCCACGGCGACGTCTACGACGACTTCGCCGAACGCTTCACGGCCGCCATGACCGCGCTGACCGTCGGCGACCCCCTCGACGAGTCCACCGACGTCGGCCCGATCGCCACCGAGCAGGGCCGCGCCGACCTGGAGGAACTCGTCGACGACGCCGTACGGAAGGGTGCCACGGTCCTCTGCGGCGGCTCGCGTCCCGAGGAGTTCCCGCGCGGCTGGTTCTACCGCCCGACCGTGCTGACCGACATCACCCCCGAGATGCGCATCCACCAGGAGGAGACCTTCGGCCCGGTCGCCACGCTCTACCCGGTGAGCGACATCGAAGAGGCCGTTGCCGTCGCCAACAATTCGCCGTTCGGACTCAGTTCGAACGTGTGGACCCGGAACGACGCCGACATCGACTTCTTCGTACGGGACCTGGAGGCGGGCGGCGTCTTCGTCAACGGAATGACCGCCTCCCACCCGGCGCTCCCGTTCGGCGGGGTGAAGCGCTCCGGCTACGGCCGCGAGCTCTCCGGCCACGGCATCCGCGAGTTCTGCAACGCGACCACGGTCTGGCAGCGCTCCTGACGCTCACCCGACGGTGCGGGGCCCCGCACCGTCGGTCTACCGGTCCCGCGGCCACCACGGGCCCGGCCCCGCGCCCGCGAGAGGCCTACCGGTCCCGTGTCCACGCCAACAGCCTGTCCGCGGACCAGGTGTTGATCACACGCTCCGCCGGCACCCCGCACTCCTCCGCCCGCGCGCACCCGAAGATCTGCCACTCCAGCTGACCCGGCGCGTGCGCGTCCGTGTCCACCGCGAACCAGACGCCCGCCGCCACCGCCTGCCGCAGCAGCCGGCGCGGCGGATCGAGACGCTCCGGGCGGCTGTTGATCTCCACCGCCGTCCCCGACTCGACGCAGGCCGCGAAGACCCGCTCCGCGTCGAAGACCGACTCGGGCCGCAGCCGGCCCCCGCTGACCAGCCGCCCGGTGCAGTGCCCGAGGACGTCCATCAGCGGATTGCGTACCGCCTTCTCCATCCGCCGCGTCATCGCCGGCGCGTCCATCCGCAGCTTGGAGTGCACCGAGCCGACCACCACGTCCAGCCGGTCGAGCAGGTCCGGCTCCTGGTCCAGCGAACCGTCCTCCAGGATGTCGCACTCGATCCCGGTCAGCAGACGGAACGGCGCCCACTCCTCGTTCAACCGCTCCACCACGTCCAGTTGCTCCCGCAGCCGCTCGGGCGAGAGGCCGCGGGCCACCTTCAGGCTGGGGGAGTGGTCGGTCAGGACCGCCCACTCGTGACCGATCCGCGCCGCCGTACGGCCCATGTCCTCGATCGGGCTGCCGCCGTCCGACCACTCCGAGTGCAGATGGCAGTCGCCCTTCAGCGCCGCCCTGAGCGTCTCGCCGCCGACGGCCTCGGGGACGGGGATCTCGGCCTCGAGCCGCTCCAGATACTCCGGGATCCGCCCCTCCAGCGCCTCTCTGACCACCGCCGCCGTCTTGGGCCCGATGCCCTTGACCGACTCCAGCGTCCCCGCCGCGACGCGCCGCCGCGCCTCGTCGTCTCCCATGGCCGCGACGGCGGCGGACGCGGTACGGAACGCCCGTACGCGATACGTCGGCGCCTGCGAGCGCTCCAGCAGGAAGGCGATCCGGTCCAGCGCCGCCACGGGGTCCATCGCCGCTCCTCACTCACCCTCGGGCGGGCGGCCCGGGCGCGACCTCCGCGTGCACCGGGCCGATCTCGCACCACACCGCCTTGCCCTCGCCACGCGGCTCCACGCCCCACCGCGACGCGAGGGCGTCGAGCAGCATCAGGCCTCGCCCCGAGGTCGCCGCCTCGCCCGGTGTACGCCTGCGGGGCCAGGCGCTCGACCGGTCCTGCACCGACAGCCGTACCCGGCGGACCGGTTCCGGCAGCACCTCCAACGTGAGCACCGCGCCGCCCTCGGTGTGCAGCAGTACGTTGACGAGCAGCTCGCCGGTCAACAGCTCGGCGTCATCGGCAAGTTCGGCCATGTCCCAGTCCCGCAGCGCCTGCCCCACCGCCGCCCGCGCGTCCGAGAGGCCCTGCGGATCCGCCTGGTGGATGTACTGGTGGATGCGCGGCGCCCTCGGCGTTCCGGGGTCCGGGCTGCGCCGCAGCACGAGCAGCGCCACGTCGTCGCCCGCGCCCCACCGTTCCCACAGCTGCTCCGACAGATGGTCCGCGAGCGCCTCCGCCTGCGGCGGTCCGCTGCTCATCGCCGACGACAGCGCGTCGAGGCCGGACTGGATGTCCGAGCCCGGCTGTTCGACGAGACCGTCCGTGTACAGCACCAGCGTCTCGCCCGGCACGAGGTCGAGCCGGGTCTCGGGGAACTCCTCCTCCCCGAACACGGTCGCAAGGCCCAGCGGCAGCCCGCCCCGGAGCTTGGGCTGCCCGACCCGGCCGTCCGTGTGCCGGATCAGCGGCCCCAGATGGCCGGCGCGCACCGCACGCACGGTTCCGGTACCCAGGTCGACCTGGGCGTACGTGCAGGTCGCGAACCGGTTGGTGTCCAGCTCGGCGAGGAAGCGGGAGGCCCGCGCGAGTACGGTCGAGGGCGCATGGCCCTCACCCGCGTACGCCCGCAGCGCGATGCGCAACTGGCCCATGATCGCCGCCGCGTGCGTGTCGTGGCCCTGGACGTCCCCTACGACGATCCCGACCCGGCTGCGGGGCAGCGCGATCACGTCGTACCAGTCACCGCCGACCTGCCGGCCGCTCCAGGCCGCGTGGTAGCGGACCGCGATCTCGCCGCCGGAGATCGCCGGGATGCGCCGCGGCAGCATCGTCTCCTGCAGCCCGGTCGCCAGCTCCCGCTCCTCGTCGAAGAGGATGGCGCGCTGCAGCGACTGCGCGACGATCGCGGCGAGCCCGAGCAGCAGATTGCGTTCGTCGGCGTTGAACGCCGAGCGGCGCCGGTAGAACAGCGCCATCCCGCCGAGCGAACGCGCCTGCGCGACGAGCGGCAGATAACAGGCGGACTTGAACCTCAGCCGTTCGACGTACGGCGCGAGTACGGGGAAGTCACGCCCGATGGTGGGGAACGAGGGCACGAACCGCGGCCGTCCGCTCAACACCGTCTCGGCGAGCGGCAGTCCCCGGTCGAGGCGGCGTGAACGGAAGTCGTTCAGCGCGTCCAGGGACTCCCCGCTGAGCGCGATGATGTTGAGCGATCCGTTCTCCACCAGGCCGAGCGCGAGTCCGTCCGCGCCGAGCCGGGCGAGCCCGCCCGGCCCGGTCATGGCCGCCGTCACGTCGTCCACCGTCACGGCCCGCGACAGCGCGTGCGTGGTCCGCTCGACGATGCTCGTCTGGACCTCGCGGCGCTTCTCGAGGTCGAGGACGAACTCGGAGTGCGCGACCTCGGTGGTGGTGTCCCGGACGATCCCCACGATGCGGTGCGCCATGCCGTCGGGCGTCCGCAGAATCCGCGCCTGCACATGCGTCCACTGGGGTGCGCCGTCCTCGTCCTCGGTCTGGAAGTGCGCGGAGTACGAGGTCTCGCCACTGGTGATCGCATGCCGGATCACCTGGCCGAGCCGGGTCCGCTCCTCCTCGTCGAGGCGCTGGACGAGTGTGGTGGGCCGTCCGTCGAACGCGGCCGGCTCCAGCCCGAAGACCAGCAGCCCGGCCTCGTCGACGTCGATGGTGCCCGTGTCGAGATCCCAGTCGAAGCTGCCGGTCCGGTTCATGGCGAGCCGCTCGGTGGGCCCGATCTCGCCACTGTGCGTGCTCCGGTCTTCATCGGTCATCCCCACCATTGTCGAACCCGCACCCCTCCGACGCCATGGCGGCGACACACCGAGTGCCGGAGTTGTGACCCAGCGAGGGAGAATGGGCCGGTGATCATCCCGTACCGCGTCCTCGGCCCGAGCCGGGCCCTGCTGCCCGACGGCCGGGAGGCCCCGCTCGGCGGCGCCCGGCTGAGGGCCCTGCTCGCGGCGCTGGCCGCAGCCGGCGGGCGTGGCGTCCGGACGGGTGAGCTGATCGAGCTGATCTGGGAGGACGAGCCCCCCGGCGACGGCACGGAAGCACTCCAGGCGCTGGTCGGGCGGCTGCGCCGGGCGCTGGGGCGGGAGGCGGTGGTCTCGCTCGCCGGCGCCTACCGGATCGCGGCGGAGCCCGAGGACATCGACCTGTACGTGTTCGAACGGCTGGCCGCCGAGGGGGCAGCGGCGGTGGCCGCCGGGGAGGCGGAGCGGGCGGCGCGGCTGCTCGACGACGCGCTCGGACTGTGGAACGGGCCCGCGCTCGCGGATCTGCCGGGCCGGGACGGTGATCCGCTGGTCGTACGCGTGGAACAGCGCCACACGCACGCCCGCCGGGACCGGCTCACCGCGGCCGTGGCCCTGGGCGAGGCGGACACGGCTCTCCCGTCGCTGGAGGCCCTGGCGGCCGAGCACCCCATGGACGAGCCCCTTCAGGCGCTCCGTATCCGCGCGCTGCGGGCGGCGGGTCGGGCCGCCGAGGCGCTGGAGGCGTACGAGAAGGTCCGTACCCTCCTCGCCGACCGCCTGGGAGCGGACCCGGGGAGCGAACTCCGCTCGCTGCACGCGGAGTTGCTTGCGGGTCAGGAGCCCGCGGGGCGCCCGCTGCCTCCCCCCGCCCGGCTGACCTCCTTCGTCGGGCGCGGAGGCGAACTCGAATCCCTGATGACCGAGTTGGGTGAGCGCAGGCTCGTCACCCTGCTCGGACCCGGCGGAGTGGGCAAGACACGGCTGGCCCTGGAAGCTGCCGGAGGCACGGCGGAGCGGCAGCCGGACGGGGTACGCGTCGCCGAACTGGCCGCCGTACGCGAGGAGTCCGACGTCGCCGACGCCGTCCTCACCGCTCTCGGCGGCCGGGAGACACAGCTGTGGGGCGGCGCCGCGCGTGACACCCTCACCCGGATCGTGGAGTACGGCACGCCGCGCCGCCTGCTCCTGCTCCTGGACAACTGCGAGCACGTGGTGGGCGCGGCGGCGCAGCTGGTGGAGCAGGTGCTGGCGCGCTGCCCGGGCGTGACGGTTCTGGCGACGAGCCGCGAACCACTGGGCGTACCGGGGGAGTTCGTGCGAGTGGTGGAGCCGCTGCCGCAGGACACGGCGCTCCGGCTGCTCGCCGACCGGGGTGCGGCCGCCCGCGCGGGCTTCACGCCGGCCGACGACCCCGAGGCGTGCGCCGAGATCTGCCGGCGCCTGGACGGGCTCCCGCTCGCGATCGAACTGGCGGCGGCCCGGCTCAGGCTGCTGTCCCCGCGCCAGATCGCCGACCGCCTCGACGACCGCTTCCGGCTCCTGACCTCGGGCGCCCGGACCGTCCTGCCCCGGCAGAAGACGCTCCGGGCGGTCGTCGACTGGTCCTGGGACCTCCTCACCGCACCCGAACGCGCCGTGCTGCGCCGCATGTCGGTCTTCACGGGCGGCTGCGACCTGGAGGCGGCGGAGGCGATCTGCCCGACGACGCACGAGGGGGCCGGTCCGAAGGCCGCTCCGGCGGCCGACGGCCCGCCCCCCGGACAGGCCGCCGCGGATACCGGTGGCCGTCCGGGCGGCGGTGGGCCCGGCGCCGGTGCCGTGGCGGGTCCACGCGCTGGTGCCGACACCCCCGTGAGGGCCATGGCGTCGTGCGGCGACGTTCTCGATCTGCTCGGTTCGCTCGTCGACAAATCGCTCGTCGTCGCCGCGCCCGGCGATGACGGGGCCATGCGCTACCGGCTCCTGGAGACGGTCGCCGAGTACGCGGGCGAGCGGCTCGACGAGGCCGGGGACCGGGCTGACGCCGAGTACCGCCACCTCGTCCACTACCGGGAGCTCGCCCGCACCGGGGACGGCGCCCTCCGGGGACCCGGGCAGGACCTCTGGCTACGCCGTTTCGAGCGCGAGCACGACAACCTCACCGCCGCCC
Organism: Streptomyces sp. NPDC013457; assembly: GCF_043089925.1. Taxonomy (NCBI): domain Bacteria; kingdom Bacillati; phylum Actinomycetota; class Actinomycetes; order Kitasatosporales; family Streptomycetaceae; genus Streptomyces; species Streptomyces sp. NPDC013457. The sequence continues at coordinate 280,858 of NZ_JBICBL010000006.1, read as the reverse complement.
TGCGGACCGCCGTCGACCGCGGCGACGAGGAGGAAGCGCTCTGTCTCGTCCTCTCCCTGAGCTGGTTCTGGCAGCTCCGGGCCCGGCAGGCCGACGCCCGTGCCTGGTCCCGAGCCGCGGCCGCCCTCGGACCCGACCCGTTCGCTCCACCCGTACGACCCGCCGCTCCCCTCGCCGGCCGCTGCACCGACACGCCGCCGCCGTGGTCCGAGGAACAGCTGTGGGAGGCGCGACGAGCGTGCGGGCTGCTCGTGCTCGCGTCCGAGGGCGGCGAAGGCGCCACCGCCCTTCAGCGGCCCGGGATCCGCGCCCGACTCGACGCCGTCGTCTCCGCCTACCGCCCCGGCCTCCGGCAGAACTGCCGGCAGCCGGGGACCATGTGGTTCTTCGCCCGACTGATGACCGGCGAGTTCCACAGCCTCGACGAGACGCTCGGCGCGCTCCTCGCCGCCTGCCGCGCCGAGGGCCTCGACTGGGACCTCGCCTTCACCCACCTCGTGCGGGCGAAACTCCTCGGTGGCCGCCCCGACGACGCCGAGGCGGCTCTCACCCGCTTCGAGCGGCTCCAGGACGCCTGGGGCATCGCCGAATCCCTCTCCGCGCGCGGAGAGGCGTACGAGCGGTCGGGACGGCTCGCCGAGGCCGCCGCCGACTTCGAGCGGGCCTCCCTCGCCACCGCCGGCCTCGGCGCCCGTTCCCAGCTGCCCGCCTTCAAGGCCCGGCTCGCCGCCGTACGCCTGAGGATCTCCGCCGACCCCGCGGCGCGGTCCGCGGCGGAAGGGCTCCTCGTCGAAGCGGCCGGGGAGGCTTCGAAGGAGCCCAGCGGCGAGCCGGTCAGCACGGCGCGCCTGCTTCTCGCCCAGCACTACGGACACACCGGACGCACCGCCCTCGCCCGCGAGCAACTCGACCGCATCGAGGAGGAGTTCAGTGGTGACACGCCCGATCTCTTCATCGGCCTGTCCGGGGGACTGCGCGGCTGGCTCGCGTGTCTGGACGGCGCGTACGACGAGGCCGCGGCGCGGCTGACCCGTTCGGTACGGGACGTGGCGAGCCTTGCCTACCTGGTGGCCCCCTACCTCATGGTCGGCCAGTTCGCGACGGCCGCGTGGGCCAAGGCCGGACTCGGCTCGCCGGGCGCAGCCGAGGACGGTGCCCGCCTCCTGGGTGCGTACGACGCCCATGGCACGGACCTGGGCGGCGGCGGTTTCGGCCCCCTCACCCAGCAGACCGAGGCGTCGGTACGGGAACGCGCGGAGGACGCCCTGCGCGCGGTCCTCGACCCGGAGACGTACGAGCAGCGGTACGCGGAAGGCGGCGGCCTCTCGGTGGAGGAGGCCGCGGCCCTGGTCTGAGCCCGAGCCCGAGCCCGAGGCCGTGCCCGAGGCCGAGCCCGGGCCTGCGGACCGGCCCGGATGCGGTCCCGGGGCCCGGACACGAGAATGGCCGGTACCGGAAGAACTCCTAGGAGGCGGCATGAACGCTGAGTCCGACAAGACATCTCCGGGGGACAGCCCGACGCCCGACCGCCTCTTGCATGCCGGGTCGGAGGGCGAATACACGGCGGAGGACCTCGTCCTCGCCTCAGGTCGTGACGTCAATCCGAAGAGCATCGCGTGGGCGGAGCGCCGCATGGCGGAGAAGGGACGCGCATCCCTGGACGAGCTCCTGCCCTGACCCACGCCCGGAAGAATCTCCGACCGCCCTCGGTCCGGCCTCATCCCCCACCGGGCCGGCGGCGGTACTCGGTCTGTCCCCCCCCCGCCACCGTCCCGGGACGGTCGTGGGGCTTCCCCATTTGTGGAACACGTTCTACCGTGGCCGCCGTCGCGCGCACGGTACCCAGGACGCCGCCACGGGAGGCCCCATGCACCTCGAGTACACGCCCGCCCAGCACCGCCTGCGCGAGGAGCTGCGTGGGTACTTCGCCGAGCTCGTGCCGGAGGACGTCCACGCGCGCTATGCCGACCCGGCGGCACAGAAGCGGTTCTACCGCGAGACCGTCCGCCGGCTCGGCACCGACGGCTGGCTCGGCGTCGGGTGGCCCGTCGAGTACGGCGGACGCGGGCTGAGCCCCATGGAGCAGTTCATCTTCTTCGACGAGGCCGCCCAGGCCGGTGTCCCGCTGCCGCTGATGGCCCTGAACACCGTCGGCCCGACGATCATGCAGTTCGGCAGCGACGAACAGAAGGCGTACTTCCTGCCGAAGATCCTCTCCGGCGAGATCGACTTCGCCATCGGCTACAGCGAGCCGGACGCCGGCACCGACCTCGCCGCCCTCAAGACGCGGGCGGTCAGGGACGGTGACGAGTACGTCGTCGACGGGCAGAAGATCTGGACGACGAACGGCGACACCGCGGACTGGGTCTGGCTCGCCGTCCGCACCGACCCCGACGCTCCCGCCCACAAGGGCATCACGATGCTCCTCGTGCCGACGAGCGACCCCGGCTACTCCTGCACCCTCATCAACACCCTCGCCTCGCACGACACCACGGCGAGCTACTACGAGAACATCCGCGTGCCCGTCTCCCGTCGCGTCGGCGAGGAGAACAAGGGCTGGCGGCTCATCACCAACCAGCTCAACCACGAGCGCGTGACCCTCGCCGCCCACGGCACGATGGCGATCCGCGCCCTCCACGACGTCCAGCGCTGGGCCGCCGACACCAAGCTCGCCGACGGCCGACGGGTCATCGACCTGGGCTGGGTCCGCCGGAGTCTCGCCCGCACGCACGCCCGGCTCGACGCGATGAAGCTCCTCAACTGGCAGATGGTGAACGCCGTCCAGCAGGGCACCCTCACCCCGCAGGATGCCTCCGCCGTCAAGGTCTACGGCTCCGAGGCCCGCCGCGACGCCTACGCCTGGCTCATGGAGGTCGTGGGCTCGGCCGGGGCCCTGAAGGAGGGCTCGGCGGGCACGGTCCTCCACGGCGAACTCGAACGCGGCTACCGCTCGGCCGTCATCTTCACCTTCGGCGGCGGCAACAACGAGATCCAGCGCGAGATCATCTCCTGGATAGGCCTCGGCATGCCCCGCGTCCGCCGCTGAGTCCGTGCGGCGCCCCGCCCGCCCGCCCCGGGCTCAGCCCCCGGCGGGTGCGGTCTCCCGGGGCGTCCGTGCGGCCCGTTCCTCCGCGCCCGCCAGCAGGAAGAGGATCGGGGGCAGGCCGAGTTCGATCACCGTCAGCGCTATCTGGAAGCCGTGCGGCCGGCCGTGCACGGCGAGCGAGAGCAGCCGGCCCACCCCGCCCAGCAGGAAGACGGCGGTCAGCCACCGTACCGCCCGGGCAGGGACCGGTCGCTGCCATGCGGCCCACAGCCAGGCCAGTCCGTAGCCGACGAAGGCCGCCCCCATGAACCGGCCCCAGCTGTCGACCGTCGCACCGGCGGCGCCGATTCCCGGGGTCGCCGCGTTGCCGAGTGCCACATGGAGCAGGCCGATCGCGACGCAGGCCCAGCCCATCAGGTGCGCAAGTGCCCGCAGAACCTTGACCATCGTCCCCCCAAGCCGCCGAGGCGGAGTCTAGTTGACATGTGTCTACTACAGTGGAGCGCTAGTAGACACATGTCAACTAGACTCCGTCCGTGACCCCTCGCCAGCGACTCGCCCCCGCCGACCGCCGCGCCCAGCTCCTCGCCGTCGGCGCACGGCTCTTCGCCGCGCATCCGTACGGCGACGTGCTGATGGAGCAGGTCGCCGAAGAGGCGGGCGTCTCACGGGCCCTGCTCTACCGTCACTTCCCCGGCAAGCAGGAACTCTTCGCGGCCGTCTACCGGCAGGCGGCCGACCAGCTGCTCGCCCGGACGCGGTTCGACCCCGCCGACTCCCTGGTGGAGCAGCTCATCCAGGGCATGGACGTCCATCTCGACTACTTCGTGGCGAACCGCAACGCCGTCCTCGCCGCGAACCGGGTCCTCGCGGGGGACCCGGTGATCCAGACGATCATGACGAACGAGCTGGACGCGCTCCGGGCGCGGCTGCTGGCCGTTCTCCCCCTCGCGGACGAGGGCGCCCGCAAGGCCGTGTCCGGGGTCCTGAAGAGCTGGCTGGTCTTCGTCCAGGTCCTCTGTGTCGACTGGCTCACCCACGAGACCTGCACCCGCACCCAGTTGCGTGACGTGTGCATCGGCGCCGTCGTCGGTGCCCTGCGGCCGCTGCTCGCCGTGGACCCCGCGCCGGACTGGCCCCGGCACGCGCATGGCGCGGAGACCTAGAGCGGCCGTGCGGCCGGAAGCGCGTGCTTTTCGGATGAAAGGTGGGCGCGGGTCGCGTAGGGGCGGTGGTGGCGCGGGTAGACCGGTACTCCGAGTGCCGCGGTCCCCCACCGAGAAGAGCCCCGTACGTGCCGGTCGACGCCCCCCTCCCCGCGGATCTGCGGCAATGGGTCACGCGCCGGTTGCCCGGGCTCGCCCACGTCCTGGACGTCTCCTGGTCCCGCGGGGACTCCAGGGTCTGGCGCGTGGACTCCGGGACGGAGGCGGCGTACGTGAAGCTCAGCCCGAACCCGGAGAACTTCGCCCGCGAGGTGCGCGGTTACGACCACGCGGCCCGCTCGCTCGCCGAGGGGGAGGCCCCTCGGCTCCTGGCCTGCGATCCCGCTCTGCGGGCCATCCTGAGTTCGCCGCTCCCCGGGCGGGTCGTCAGGGGCCTCCCGCTCACGGCCGGGGAGGAGACCCGCGTACACGAACTCGCCGGCCGGCTGCTCCGCCGGTGGCACGACCACCCGGTGCCGAGGACGGGCCGGGAACGCACGGAGATCCTGGCCGCGGTGGCCCGGCAGGCGGACGAGTCCGCGGCCTGTCTGGAGCGCACCGCCGACCACCTCACGGACGCCGAGCGCGCCCTCGTCCAGCGCGTGTGCGACGAGCTGCCCCGGCTGGCCGAGGACCTCCCGGTCGTCTTCCGGCACGGCGACTACTCGACCCGCAACTGGCTCTGGGACGCCCGGCGCGGCACCCACAGCCTGATCGACTTCGAGAAGTCCGACCACGGCATCGCCGTCGAGGACCTCGTGTGGCTGTGCTGCGCGGCCTGGCCGCCGCGCCCGGAGCTCGCGCCGGCCTTCTTCGGCGGATACGGACGGGGGCTCTCCGACACCGAGCGGCGGGCCCTGCCCCTCTTCACCGCGCGCCTGGGCGTCTCCTACCTCGACACGGGCATCACCCGGCGTGATCCGAAGCTCGCCGACCGCGGCCGGACCATCCTCACGCGCATGCTCGACGTCACCGCCTGACCGCACCCCCTAGGGGCGTACCGCGTCCACGCCGATGCGCAGATGGCGGGGGCCGCGCAGCACCGCGTTGTGACGGTACGGCGGCGGGTCCTCCAGGAGTCGCGGGTTGTCGAGGCGGCGGGCCAGCGTGGAGAGCGCGATCTGGGCCTCCAGCCGGGCCAGCGGCGCGCCGAAGCAGGAGTGGATGCCGCTGCCCAGGCCGAGATGCTGGATGTCCTCGCGGTCCGGGTCGAAGCGGTCGGGGTCCGTGAAGCGCTCGGGATCCCTGTTGCCCGAGGCGAGCACGAGCCAGATCGTCGAGCCCTTCGGGATCGTCACCCCGCGCACCTCGATGTCCGTCAGGCACGTGCGCTGCGGTACGAGCTGCACGGGCGGCTCGTACCGCAGCAGCTCCTCCACGATGTTGACGGCGAGGCCCGGGTCCTCGCGCAGCCTGTCCAGGACGTCGGGATGGCGCAGCAGGGTGAGCATGCCGTTGGTGATGAGGTTGACCGTCGTCTCGTGACCCGCGATCAGCAGGAGGACCGAGGTGCTGAGCACCTCCATCGTCGTCATGGGCCCGTCCTCGCCCTGACTCGTCACCAGTTCGGACAGTATGTCCTCACGGGGCTCCCTGCCGCGCTGCTCGACCAGCCCGGCCAGGTACATGCCCAGCTGGAGCCGGGCGTCCCGCGCCTCCCGCCGCCGCTCGTCGATGTCACCGCCGTCGTCCGGGTCCAGACCGGCCACGATCGGGTCGACCCAGGAGCGGAAGCGCGGCTCGTCCTCGCGCGGCACCCCGAGCAGCCGGCAGATGACGGTCACGGGAAACGGGTACGCGAACTGGTCGACCAGGTCGATCTCCGTGGCATCCGCCAGGCCGTCGAGCAGCCCGGCGACGATCTCGGTCAGTTCGCCGCGCATGGAGTCGATCCGGCGGGGGCTGTGCGGGGGGCCGAAGGGGCGGTTGGCGATGCGGCGCAGCCGGTCGTGCTCGGGGGGATCGAGCCGGATGAAGCTCGGCGGCAGTCCCGTCTCCTCGGCGCCGCCCATGCCGGAGGCGCCTCCGCCTGCGCTCGCCGCGGCGAGGTTGGCGGCCTCCGAGCTGATGCGGGGGTCGTGGAGCAGACCGAGGATGTCGTGGTAGGAGCTGATGACGAACGGGCCGCCCGCCTCCTCCTGGAGCACCGGCGTCTCGCGGAGCTTCTCGTACAGCGGGTAGGGGTTCGCGCGACTGGCGTAGTCGGTGATCTGGTGCAGGAGCGGGATGGCGTCCGTCATGAGGTGTCCTTGGGGCGAGGTCCGTCAGCGGTGGGCCGGGGTGAACACCAGCCGTTGGTCGGTCGGCGAGTAACCGCTGAGGGTCACCGTCGGGCCGTGCGTCGGCAGGGACGGGTCGGGGAAGTCGGCCGGGACCGGCCTGCGGCCCTCGGGCCGCCGGTCCACCGTCGGGAACTCCACGGGGAACCGCGCGCCCGTCTCGATCAGCCGTCGGTAGAAGTCCAGCCACCGCGAGTTGTCGAAGCTGACGGCCGCGACGACGCGGCCCTGGTGGCCGTACACGCCGATGAAACGCCGCTCGGCCGGCGTGCCCTGCGTGAACATGATCTCGTCGGCCATCGGGGGTACGCCGACGGACTTGATGTTCACGCCGAACTGGGAGGACCAGAAGGCGGGCACTCCCATGTGGGGACGGCGCCGGGCACTGGCGTTGATCATGTTGTGGGCCGCGACCTCGGCCTGCGCCACGGCGTTGCCCCAGTGCTCCAGGGACAGGAACTGGTAGTTGAACAGGGCGTTCGGGGACCGGGCCACGTCACCGGCGGCGTAGATGTCGTCCGTGACGATGCCCCGGACGTCGAAGGCCCGGCAGCCCGCGTCGCAGGCGATCCCTCGGGGGCCCGCCCCGAGGCCCGAACCCGCGAGCCACTCGGTGTTGCGCAGCGCCCCCAGGGAGACGACCACGACATCCGCCTCCACGACGCCGCCGTCGGAGAGACGAGCGGCGCGGACACGGCCCGCCCCGTCGCCCTCCAGCGCGGTGACCGTGACACCCGTCCGCAGATCCACGCCGTTCTCGCGGTGCATGTCCGCCGCGACCGCGCCGACCACCCCGCCGAGCGCGCCCACCAGCGGAGCGCCGGCGCGTTCCGTGACGGTGACGTCGATGCCCCGGTCCCGGCACGCCGAGGCGATCTCCGAACCGGTGAACCCGGCGCCGACGACCAGGACGCGGCGGGGCGAGGCCCCGAGACGGCGGTGGAGGCCGACCGCGTCGTCACGGGTCCGCAGAGCGAAGACCCCGTCCAGCCGGGCCTCCTCCTCATGCGGCCAGGGCCGGGCGCGTACGCCGGTCGCGATCAGCAGACGGTCGTACTCCACGGCCTCCCCGTCGGCGAGGCGCACCCGCCTGGCCGCCATGTCGAGGCCCGTCGCCGCGACCCCCAGCCGCCAGGTGGCGTCGATCTCCCGGCGCCGGGGCAGCTCGGTGCGGGCGGGCGAGGCCTTGCCCAGCAGGACGGCCTTGGAGAGCGGGGGCCGGTCGTACGGCTCGTACGGCTCGTCCCCGACCAGCGTCAGGGAGCCGGCGAAGCCCTCGGCGCGCAGCGTCTCCGCGGCCCGCAGCCCCGCCAGGGACGCCCCCACGATCACGATCCGGCCTTCGCGTCTGAGCCAGGCGTGGTAGTCCTCAGCCGGCATCGGACGGCTCCTGCCGGGGCCCGGCGGGCTGCGCGGCGCTCGCCGCCGCGGTGCGCGGCCGGCCGGCCGGACCCTCGGCCGTGATCGCCCGCACGGGGCAGGCCGCCACGGCGCGCGCCACCTTCTCCCGGTGCTCGTCCTCCGGGGCCGGGTCGTAGACGAGCGTCTCCTCACCGTGCATGGTGAACACCTCGGGCGCCAGGAAGGCGCACTGCGCGTACCCCTGGCATCTGTTGAGATCGACGACGAGCCTCATCGGCGCTCCGGTCCTCCGCGGCCAAGTCCAAGGAAGCCGGGGTTCGACGGCGGCCTCGGACAGCGGTCATCTCCCCCGGGCCAGCATGGGAGCGGCAGGGGGCCCACGCCCGCCGAGGGCCGCCGAAGGAGTGGCCCGGGGGCCCGGGGTGCCCGCTCCGAAGCCCGGGCCCCGGGGGCTGCGGCGCCCGCCCGGAAGCCTCGGCGACCCGGTGTAGGGCGGCCCGAACCATGCACGGCAGACTGTGCAGTTCACCGCGCGAACGGAGCCCCCATGACGGACGTACCCGACCTTCCCCAGCCGGCCGGCCCCGCCGACCCGACCGCCGACGGTGCGCCCGTCCACCCGCCGTACCCGGTCCGGACGAAGCGGCTCAGCCTGCGGCCCGTGCGCATGGACGACGTCGAGGCCGTCCACGCCCACCGCTCGCTGCCCGAGGTCGCCCGCTACCTGCCGCACGAGCCGCACACGCGGGAGGTGACCGCCGAGGTCGTCGAGCGGGTCATCGCGGGGGAGTCGCTCGCCAAGCCCGGTGACTGGCTCGACCTGGCCGTGGAGGACGAGTCCGGCCGGGTGGTGGGCGAGGTGCTGCTCCGCCGTGAGCCCGACGAGCCGGACACCGGACAGGTGGGGTTCGCCTTCCACCCGGACGTGCACGGGACCGGCATCCCCTCCGAGGCCGTCGCCGCCGCGCTCGACATCGCCTTCGAACACTTCGGCTGGCACCGCGTCATAGGGATCTGCGACATCCGCAACCGGGCCTCCGCCGCGCTGATGCGGCGGATCGGCATGCGCCACGAGTCCGTCCTGCGCGACGCCACCTTCCTCAAGAACGAATGGTGCAGCGACTCGGTGTTCGCCGCCCTCGCCCACGAGTGGCGCAGGACCCCGGAGCGCTCCACCGACGAGCGAGCCGTCGACACGGCGCTCACCGCCTTCCTCTCCGCCTTCACCCGCCGCTCCGGAGAACCGGTCAGCCTCGACGCGGCCCGCGCGGTGCTCGCCCCGGACGCCGTCATCGCGTACGCGGCGGCGGACGGGAGCGTCACCCGCATGGATGTCGAGGAGTTCCTGGTGCCACGTCAGGAATATCTGAACGGAGCGGAGTTGACCGACTTCGAGGAGTTCGAGGTCCAGTACTCGACCGTCGTCGCCGGTGACCGGGCCCTGCGCACCTCGCTCTACCACAAGCACGGCATCCGCGGCGGCGTCCCCTTCTCGGCGTGGGGGCGCAAGCACACCGTGGTCAAGCGGGCCGACGGCGAGTGGCTCATCGACTCCCTGACCTGGACCGACGACCCCGAGGTCCGCGGCTGAGACGAACCTGGTGACGGTACGGCAGCGGGCGCGGCGGGCATGGCGAGAACACGGGAACCGGAGCGTCCGGCTCTCCTTCGGCTCCTCCCGGACGATCCGGCGTCCCCACCCGTAGCCTGGACGCCATGAGGCAGGACGCCGACCCCGGGCTCTTCGGTCCCGACTCCGTCACCTGGCAGCTGCACGGCGACCCGGTGATGTGGATCGCCGGCGTCCGCGCCCTGTACCTGCAGGCGCTGCACCCCGTCGCCGTACGCGGCGTCATGATCAACAGCGACTTCAGGAACGACGCCTGGGGCCGGCTGCTGCGCACGGCGGACTTCGTCGGCACGATCAGCTACGGCACCACCGAGGCCGCCGAGGCGGCCGGCGCACGCGTACGGAAGATCCACCGGCTGCTCGGGGTCGACGACCCCGAGCTCCTCCTCTGGGTGCACTGCGCCGAGGTCGACTCGTACCTGTCGGTCGTACGCCGCTCCGGCATCTCCCTCACCGACGCCCAGGCCGACCGCTACATCGACGAACACCGCGTCTCCGCCCGGCTCGTCGGACTCGACCCGCATGCCGTCCCCGCCACCGCCGGCGAACTCGCCTCCTACTTCGAGGACGTCCGGCCACAGCTCGCGGCGGGCGAGGACGCCCGCACGGTCGACGCCTTCCTGCGCCGCCCGCCCGTCGGACCCGCCCTCGTACCGGCGCGCGAGATCATCTGGCGGCGCGTGGCAGCACTCGCGTACGACTCCCTGCCCCACTACGCCCACGAGCTCTACGGCAGGGCCGCACCGCCGGCCGACACCGTCACGTACCGGCTCACCGCCACGGCCAATCTGCTGCGCTCCGTCCCGGCCAGGCTCCGCTGGCGGCTGCCGCCAGGTCACATCTTGAAAGCGATGGCACGGCTGGGCCCCGAAGCGCGCCCCGCGCCGTACACACTCAGGCACAAGGCGGCCATACTGGACCCGCCGGGGAGGGCGCGGAACATCAACGGGGGCGACAGCACGCGATGGCGGACACCAGGCTGATCCAGGGCCGGTACCGGCTGCACGACGTGATCGGGCGGGGCGGTATGGGCGAGGTGTGGCGTGCCACCGACGAGTCGCTCGGCCGCAGGGTCGCGGTCAAGTGCCTCAAGCCGCTGGGGCCGCAACGGGATCCGGCCTTCATGACGGTGCTGCGCGAACGGTTCCGGCGGGAGGCCCGGGTCGCCGCCTCCCTCCAGCACCGCGGTGTCACCGTCGTCCACGACTTCGGCGAGTACGACGGAGTGCTCTTCCTCGTCATGGAGCTGCTGGAGGGCCACAACCTCAGCCAGCTCCTGGAGGAGAACAAGCAGCACCCGCTGCCCGTGCACGACGTCGTGGACATCGCGGAACAGGTCGCCGAGGCCCTCGCCTACACGCACCGCCAGGGCATCGTCCACCGCGACCTCAAGCCCGCCAACATCATGCGCCTCGGCGACGGGGCCGTGAAGATCTGCGACTTCGGGATAGCGCGCCTGGGCGCCGACATCGGTTTCACCTCCAAGCTCACCGGCACGGGCATCGCCATGGGCACGCCGCACTACATGTCGCCGGAGCAGATCAGCGGCGGCGAGATCGACCACCGCAGCGATCTGTACTCGCTCGGGTGCGTGCTGTACGAGATCGCCACCGGCGCCCCGCCCTTCGACCTGGAGGACTCCTGGGCCGTCCTCGTCGGCCATCGCGACACCCCGCCCGAACCGCTGCGGACGCACCGCGCGGAGCTTCCCGACTACCTGGACCGGATCGTCCTCGACCTGCTCGCCAAGACGCCGGACGGGCGGCCCACGGACGCGAGCGACCTGCGCCGCAGGATCGTCATCGCCCGCACGGGCCCGGGCCCGGTGTCCGCGTACGGCCCGGTGCCGGGGCTCGGGCCGTCGCACGTCGGGACGCGCGAGCCGGCATCCCGCCCGCTTCCCCCCTGGGCCAGGGGGATGACCTCCGGACTCCGCGTCCCCGCCGCGTCCCCAGCGCTGCGCACCCTGGCGTCCGACCCGGCCGCCGAACTCACGGGGGAGTGGACGACCGCGTCGCCCGTGCCGCCCCGGTGGGCCTCCGAACGCACCGAACGGCCCGCTCCGGCGCCGGAACTCCTCGCCGTACTCGCCAGCCGGCACAAGGCGGGGCTCAGCCTCGGCCGGCTCGGCCGCTGGCGCGAGGCGGAGGACGTGCACCGGTCGGTCGTCGAGGACCGCCGCCGCGCCCTCGGACCCGACCACCCCGACACGCTCACCAGCGGGTACGAACTCGGGTTCACGCTCAGCAGGCTCGCCCGGCCGGCCGACGCCCTGCGTGAGTTCGGGCGGGTGGCCGAGGCGCGCGAGCGGGTCCTCGGTGTGGACCACCCCGACACCCTGGCCGCGCGCCAGGAGACGGCGTACGTCCTGGGCCGCCTCGGGCGCCATGCCGAGGCGCACGAGGTCTACGCGGGAGTGCTCGCCTCGCGTGAGCGCACCATGGGCCCGGAGCACCCCGACACCCTGCGCTGCCGCCACAACCTGGCGTTCAACCTGGGCCGGCTGGGGCGGCTCGACGAGTCGTACCGGATGGCGGCGGAGGTGGCCGAGGCGCGTGCCCGGCTGCTCGGGGACGAGCACCCCGACACGCTGGTGACGCGGTACGAAGTGGCGTACAACCTGGGCCGGTTGGGGCGCTGGGCGGAGGCGCTGTCCACCTACCGCGAGGTCGCCGCGGCGCGGGGCGCCGTCCTCGGCCCGGACCACGGCGACACCCTTGCCGCCCGCTACGAGGTGGGTATCTGTCTGGGCCGCCTCGGCCGGAGCGCCGAGGCCCTCGACGTCTACCGCGACCTCGTCGACGCCCGCACGCGTCTCCTCGGCCCCGACGACCCCGAGACGCTGCGCGCCCGTCACGGCCTCGGCGTGAACCTCGGCCGTCTCTCCCGGTGGGAGGAGGCCGTGGAGGAGGCCCGCGACGTGTGGTCGATCCGCGCGCGGGTCCTCGGCGAGGACCACCCGGACACGCTCGTCAGCCGTCGCGAGATCGCCGTGGGCCTCGGCTGGCTCGCGCGCTGGGAGGACGCGCTCGCGGTCTACCACCACGTCGCCCGGGCACGCGCGCGTGTGCTCGGAGACGACCACCCGGACACTCGCGCAAGCCGCCACGACGAGGCCGACTGCCTCGAACGCCTCGGCCGCCACACGGAGGCCGTCGAGCTCTACCGCAGGGTCGCCGCCCCACAGGCCACCGACGGCCCCGCGGCCGCCCGGGAGAACACGCCCTAGCTCCCGCCGTTCCGTGCCCGCCCCGCCGGCCCCGCCGTTCGTCCCGCCGGCCCCGCCGGCCCCGCCGGCCCCGCCGGCCCCGCCGGCCCCGCCGGCCCCGCCGGCAGCGGCCGCGAGTCCGGCCCATCCGCGCACGCGGGGTTCCGCGGGGCGATCTTCGCGTGTTAGCAAGAGACATGACCGCACAGCGCTCGTACGACGCCGTCATCGTCGGTGGTGGCCACAACGGACTGGTCGCCGCCGCCTACCTGGCCCGCGCCGGACGTACCGTCCTCGTCCTGGAACGCCTCGGCTCCGCCGGTGGAGCCGCCGTCTCCACCCGGCCCTTCGCGGGGGTGGACGCCCGGCTCTCCCGGTACTCGTACCTCGTCTCCCTGCTGCCGCCGAAGATCGTGCGCGAGCTGGGGCTGCGGTTCGCGGTGCGGAAACGGTCCATCTCCTCGTACACCCCGAAGGGCGACGGCGGCCTGCTCGTCGGCGGCGGCGAGGCGCGCACCCGTGCCTCCTTCGCCGCGCTCACCGGCTCCGACAGCGAGTACGAGGCCTGGCAGGCCTTCTACGGCCGTACGGGAGAGGTCGCCGAGCGCGTCTTCCCCACGCTCACCGAGCCGCTGCCCTCCCGCGAGGAGCTGCGCGCCCGCGTGGGCGACGAGACCGCGTGGCGGATGCTCTTCGAGCAGCCGATCGGCGCCGCCGTCGAGGAGACCTTCGCCGACGACCTCGTCCGGGGCGTCGTCCTGACCGACGCACTGATCGGCACCTTCGCCGACGCCCACGACCCCTCGCTGCTGCAGAACCGCTGCTTCCTCTACCACGTCATCGGCGGCGGCACCGGCGACTGGGACGTCCCCGTCGGCGGCATGGGCGCCCTCACCGACGCCCTCGCGGCCGCCGCCCGCGCCGCGGGCGCGGAGATCCGCACCGGTCACGAGGTCACCCGGATCGAGACCGACGGCGTCCGAGCCGAGGTCTCCTACCGCACGGCCGAGGGCGAGGGCGTCGTCGCGGCGGCGCACACGCTCGTGAACGCCTCACCCCAGGCGCTCGCGGCCCTGCTCGGCGAGACACCCCCGGCTCCCGCCGAAGGCGCCCAGCTCAAGGTCAACATGCTCCTCACCCGGCTGCCGAGGCTCCGGGACCGGTCCGTCGACCCGCGCGAGGCGTTCGCCGGCACCTTCCACATCGCCGAGGGATACGGCCAGTTGGCCACCGCCTACGCCGAAGCCGCCGCCGGCCGGCTGCCGAGCGCGCCGCCCTCCGAGATCTACTGCCATTCGCTGACCGACCCGAGCATCCTCGGCGCGGACCTCGCCGAGCGCGGCTACCAGACCCTCACGCTCTTCGGACTGCACACCCCCGCCCGGCTGTTCGCCGCCGACAACGACTCCGCCCGCGCCGCCCTCCTCAAGGCGACCCTGGCCGAACTCGACGCCGTGCTCGACGAGCCGCTGGCCGACTGTCTGGCCGTCGACGACGAGGGCCGCCCCTGTATTGAGGCCAAGACCCCGCTCGACCTCGAACGCGACCTGCGGCTGCCCGGCGGCCACATCTTCCACCGCGACCTCTCCTTCCCCTACGGGGAAGAGGGCACCGGCCGCTGGGGCGTCGAGACCCCGCACGCCAACGTCCTCCTCTGCGGCGCCGGCGCGGTCAGGGGCGGCGGAGTGAGCGGAATCCCCGGCCACAACGCCGCCATGGCGGCCCTCGGACGCTGACGGGAGGCCGCGTCCGGCCGACGGCGTGAAGCTCACCTGTGGCGGTGCTTAAGAAAACCTCGATGGACCGGGAGCCTGACGTACGGAAGATTTCCTTCGGGGATCTTGGGCGCGGACCCGCGCCCGGACCCCGAAGGTCACAGGACACGCACGTCGGGAGCCATGGCATTGAAGGCGCTGGTCAAGCAGAACGCGGAGCCGGGACTCTGGCTCATGGACGTACCGGAGCCGGAGATCGGCGCCGGAGACGTACTGATCAAGGTCAAGCGGACCGGCATCTGCGGGACGGACCTGCACATCCGCTCCTGGGACGGCTGGGCGCAGAAGACCATCGCCGCGCCGCTGACCCTCGGCCACGAGTTCGTCGGCGAGGTCGTCGAGACCGGCCGTGACGTCGCCGACATCGCCATCGGCGACCTGGTCAGCGGCGAGGGCCACCTCGTGTGCGGCAAGTGCCGCAACTGTCTGGCCGGCCGCCGCCACCTCTGCCGCGCCACCGTCGGCCTCGGTGTCGGCCGCGACGGCGCGTTCGCCGAGTACGTCGCGCTGCCCGCGTCCAACGTCTGGGTGCACCGCGTCCCCGTCGACCTCGACATCGCCGCGATCTTCGACCCGTTCGGCAACGCCGTGCACACCGCGCTCTCCTTCCCGCTCGTCGGCGAGGACGTCCTCGTCACCGGCGCGGGCCCGATCGGCATCATGGCGGCGGCCGTGGCCAAGCACGCCGGCGCGCGCAACGTCGTCATCACCGACGTCAGCGAGGAGCGCCTCGCGCTCGCCCGCAAGGCGGGCGTCTCGCTCGCGCTGAACGTCGCCGAGCAGACGATCGCCGACGGCCAGCGCACGCTCGGCCTCAAGGAGGGCTTCGACGTCGGCCTGGAGATGTCCGGCAACCCCCGCGCCATGCGCGACATGGTCGCGAACATGACCAACGGCGGCAAGATCGCCATGCTGGGTCTGCCCGCGGAGGACTTCTCCGTCGACTGGGCGAAGATCGTCACCTCCATGATCACGATCAAGGGCATCTACGGCCGCGAGATGTTCGAGACCTGGTACGCCATGTCCGTCCTCCTGGAGGGCGGACTGGACCTCGCCCCGGTGATCACCGGCCGCTACGCGTACACCGACTTCGAGGCCGCATTCGACGACGCCGCGTCCGGCAAGGGCGGCAAGATCATCCTCGACTGGACCGTCTGATCCCCTCAAAGGACCGAACCATGTTCACTTCCGTACGCGACGACCTCCGTACCACCCTCGACGAGATCCGCGCCGCCGGGCTGCACAAGCCCGAGCGCGTGATCGGCACGCCTCAGTCCGCGACCGTCGCCGTCACCGCCGGTGGTCAGCCTGGCGAGGTGCTCAACTTCTGCGCCAACAACTACCTCGGCCTCGCCGACCACCCCGAGGTGATCGCCGCCGCCCACGAGGCCCTCGACCGCTGGGGCTACGGCATGGCGTCCGTGCGCTTCATCTGCGGCACGCAGGAGGTGCACAAGGAGCTGGAGGCCCGTCTCTCCTCGTTCCTCGGCCAGGAGGACACGATCCTCTACTCCTCCTGCTTCGACGCCAACGGCGGTGTCTTCGAGACGCTGCTCGGCCCCGAGGACGCCGTCATCTCCGACGCCCTCAACCACGCCTCGATCATCGACGGCATCCGCCTCTCCAAGGCCCGCCGCTTCCGCTACGCCAACCGCGACATGGCCGACCTGGAGCAGCAGCTCAAGGAGGCCACGGAGGGCGGCGCCCGGCGCAAGCTGGTCGTCACCGACGGCGTGTTCTCGATGGACGGCTACGTCGCCCCGCTCGGCGAGATCTGCGACCTGGCCGAGCGCTACGACGCCATGGTGATGGTCGACGACTCCCACGCCGTCGGCTTCGTCGGCCCCGGCGGTCGCGGCACCCCCGAGCTGCACGGCGTCATGGACCGGGTCGACATCGTCACCGGCACCCTCGGCAAGGCCCTCGGCGGCGCCTCCGGCGGCTACGTCGCCGCCCGTGCCGAGATCGTCGCCCTGCTGCGCCAGCGCTCGCGCCCGTACCTCTTCTCCAACACCCTGGCGCCGGTCATCGCCGCCGCCTCCCTCAAGGTCCTCGACCTGCTGGAGTCCGCCGGCGACCTGCGCGAGCGGCTGCGCGCCAACACCGAGCTCTTCCGCACCCGGATGACCGCGGAGGGCTTCGACATCCTCCCCGGCGACCACGCCATCGCGCCCGTCATGATCGGCGACGCGTCCGAGGCCGGACGGATGGCGGAGCTGCTCCTGGACCGCGGTGTGTACGTGATCGGGTTCTCGTACCCGGTCGTCCCGCAGGGCCAGGCCCGCATCCGGGTCCAGCTCTCGGCGGCCCATTCGTCCGATGATGTGAACCGGGCTGTGGACGCGTTCGTCGACGCGCGCGCCGCCCTGCGAAACTAGGGGCATGATCGAAGCGCGGCGGCTGCACATCCTCCGGGCGGTGGCCGACCACCGCACCGTCACGGCGGCTGCCGCCGCGCTCTATCTCACCCCCTCGGCCGTCTCCCAGCAGCTCGCCGCCCTGGAGCAGGAGACCGGCCACCGCCTCGTCGAGCGCAACGCCCGCGGGGCGCGGCTCACCCCGGCGGGGGAGATCCTCCTCAGCCACGCCAACGCGGTCCTCGCCCAGCTGGAGCGCGCCGAGTCCGAGCTCGCCGCCTACGGGTCGGGCGAGGCCGGCACGGTCACGGTCGCGGCCTTCGCCACCGGCATCGGCCTGGTCGTCGCCCCCGCCATCAGCGGCCTCGCCCGCACGTCGCCCGGCATACGGGTCCGGGTACGGGACGCGGAGGGCGACGAGAGCCTGCTGATGGTCCTGGACCGCCAGGTCGACGTCGCCGTGGCCGTCGAGTACCGGGGCGCTCCCGGCGAGGACGACGCCAGGCTCACCCGCGTACCGCTGTACGCCGAGCCGTTCGACGCCGTCCTGCCGCCCGGGCACCCGCTCGCCGGCGACGAGCGGATCGCCCTCGCCGATCTCGCCAAGGACGCCTGGATCGGCCAGTCCGCCGGGAACCCCTGCCATGACGTGACCGTCCTGGCCTGCGAGTACGCCGGCTTCGAACCCCGCCTCGAGCACTCCTCCGACGACTTCCGGGCCGTCGTCGCCCTTGCCTCGGCGGGCGCGGGCGTGGCGCTCGTGCCGCGCTCCGCGCTGCGCGGCGCGCCCCTCGACGAGGTGGTGATCCGCCCGGTGGACGGCGTGGCGCCCACCCGCCGTGTCTTCGCCGCCGTGCGCAGGGGAGCCGAGGAGCACCCCCTCATCAGCCCGGTCCTCGCGGCCCTGCGGGCGGCGGCCGCACCGGCAGGCTGAGGCCGGCGGCCGCCCCGGCAGGCCGGGGCACGCCGGGACCTGCGCGTGCGCGCTCCCGCGCGCCCTGCCCATGATGGGAGGAACGCCGGATCTCCCCAGGAGGCCCCATGGCCGTCACCGAAGGCACCGTGCCGTTCCGCGGCTTCCACACCTGGTACCGGGTCGTCGGCAGGCTCCCCGGCCCCGACGGGAAGCCGCCGCTCCTTGTTGTGCATGGCGGCCCCGGCCTGTCGCACGACTACCTGGAGGACCTCGGGGCGCTCGCCGACGGAGGTGGTCGCGCCGTCGTCTTCTACGACCAGCTCGGCTGCGGCAGGTCCGAACAGGCGCAGGACCCCGCGCTGTGGACCCTCGAGACGTTCGTGGCCGAGATCGGCGCACTGCGCCGGGAGCTCGGGCTCGACCGCGTCCATCTGCTCGGCCACTCCTGGGGCAGCCAGGTGGCCCTGGAGTACGTCCTCGGCAGGCCGTCCGGCGTGGCCGGCCTCGTCCTGGCGGGCGTGGTCGCCGACGCGCCCGCGTACGCCGCCGAGGCGCGGCGGCTGAAGGACTCCCTCCCCACCGAGATCCGCGAGGTCATCGACCGGAGCGAGGCGGAGGGGACGACCGACGACGACGCCTACCTGGGGGCCACCATGGCCTTCTACCAGCGCTGGCTCTGCCGCCTCGACCCCTGGCCCGAACACCTGGTGCGCTCCGTGCTCGCCATGCGGGAGGACGTGAACGCGGCGCTGTGGGGCCCGGAGTGGAACGTCACGGGCAGCCTGAAGGACTGGAGCGTCGCCGACCGGCTGGGCGAGATCGACCTGCCGGTCCTGGTGACCTCAGGCCGCCACGACATGGTGACCCCCGCGGTGGTCCGCCCCGTGGTGGAGAGCATTCCGGGCGCCGTGTGGGCGCTCTTCGAGGAGAGCGCCCACATGGCCTCCGTCGAGGAGCCGGAGCACTACCGTCAGGTCGTGGAGGGCTTCCTCTCCCGGGTGGAGGCCGAGCGGGTCGCGGCCTGAACCCGGCCGACCCCGCCTCGACGTCTCGCAGCCCGCCCTGCGCGAGCGCACCCCGCCCCGCGCGAGCGGCTCAGTCCGCCGACCTGGCCCAGCCCACGGCCTCGATCCGGGACGCGTCCGCGGGGCGCGAGGCGTCGAAGATCGGGCGCCCCGAGCGGCCGAGGACCCGCAGACCGTCGACGTACACGCCGCGTCCGACGTAGAGCCTGTCCGTCGTGTACCGCCACCGCAGCTGTACGGAGGCGGCGCCGGCCAGGGCCGTCAGGTCGGCGAACGCCTCGTGCCAGACGCGCCCGGACCAGCCGCTCACCGAGCCGGCCGCGCGCTCCCGTGGCTCCTGCCCTCTCCGTACGGTGGTGAACGGGACCGGCCCCCAGGTCGCGCCGCCGTCCGTGGACGCCTCCAGGAGGGCGGCGTCCACCCCCGGCTCGGTGTCCCACCACAGGGCGCACTCCAGCCGTTCCGTACCGCCGAGCGCCGGCAGCGTCAGCGTGGAGGTCGTCGCGCTCGCCATGCCGGAGAACCAGGCCGTCCGGCCGTGCGCCGGGCGGACGGGCACCGCCCGGGCCAGGTTGTTCGCCGCGGCGACCCGGGGCGCCGAGCCGGAACGCCACGAGCGGACCGGGTGGACGGAGTTTCCGAGCACGACGAGGAACGCGTCCGTCGTGGGGTCCAGGACCAGGCTCGTACCGGTGAACCCGGTGTGGCCGGCCGAGTGCGGGGTCGCCATCGCGCCCATGTACCAGTGCTGGTAGAGCTCGAAGCCGAGACCGTGCTCGTCGCCCGGGAAGTCGGTGTTGAAGTCGGTGAACATCAGCTCCACGGACTCGGGGGTCAGGATCCGGGCGTCGCCGTACGCACCGCCGTTGAGCAGGGTGCGGGCGAGGACCGCGAGGTCCCAGGCGCAGGAGAACACGCCCGCGTGGCCGGCCACCCCGCCCAGGCCGTAGGCGTTCTCGTCGTGGACCTCTCCCCAGACCATGCCGCGGTCGAGCCCGGACCAGGGCAGCCGGGCGTCCTCCGTCGCCGCGATCTTCGGCCGCCAGGAGAGCGGGGGATTGAAACGCGTGCGGTGCATCCGAAGCGGAGCGGTGATCTCGTTCCGGAGCAGGACATCAAGGGTGCGGCCGGTGATCTCCTCCAGGATCAGCTGCAGCGAGATCAGGTTCAGATCCGAGTAGAGGTAGCGGGTCCCGGGCGGGCTGGCCGGCGTCTCCGCCCAGAGCAGCCGCAGCTTCCCCTCGCGCGTCGGCTCCTTGAAGAGCGGGATCCAGGCCCGGAACCCCGAGGTGTGCGTCAGCAGCTGACGGACCGTGACGTCCTGCTTCCCGCCGCCCCCGAACTCCGGCAGGTACCTCGTGACCCGCGCCTCCAGATCGAGCGCCCCGCGCTCGATCTGCTGCACCGCCAGGATCGAGGTGAACAGCTTCGAGACGGACGCCAGGTCGAAGACCGTGTCCGCCGCCATCGGGATCTGCTGCTCCGCGGGCAGCTCGATCCCGCTGTCCGTCGTCTCGTCGTACCCCGCGTATCGCACCGCCGCCCCGATCGGCCGGTGCAGCGCGACCGTTCCGCCGCGCCCGGCGAGCAGCACCGCTCCCGCGTACCAGGGGTGCCGGGGGGAGGGGCCGAGGAACGCCTCGGCGTCGGCGACCAGCCGGTCCAGGTGCTCCGGCAGCAGCCCGGCCCGCTCGGCGGATCCGTGCCGCAGGGTCGTCCGTCCGCCCCCGGGCGCGGAGGCCGCGGCGGCCCCCGGGATCGAGCCGACCATCAACGCACCTCCCAGGGCGAGCACCCGGCCGCCGAACGCCCGGCGACCGATGCCCCGGCCCACCGCGACTCCTGCCGATTCCTCCGTCATGCCTACCCTCTCCCACGCCTCTGAAAGAATCCTTCGGCCACACGCGCAACGGCTGAAACTTTCTTACCGGGGTGAGGGGGCGTCAAGGAAGCGGGCGGTCGGGCAAAGAATCTGACACTGCATCAGAAAATCTCTTCCCTCGGCCGATCCCCTGCGGCATCCTGCCGCCCATGAAGACGGAGCTGAGCCAAAAACTGGGGATCGAGCACGCCATCTTCGGCTTCACGCCCTTTCCCGCGGTGGCCGCCGCCATCACCAGAGCCGGCGGCTTCGGCGTGCTCGGAGCGGTCCGGTACACCGCCCCCGACGAACTCGCCCGCGACCTCGACTGGATGCAGGACCACACCGACGGACTGCCGTACGGGCTCGACGTCGTCATGCCCGCGAAGAAGGTCGAAGGGGTGAGCGAGTCCGACGTCGAGGCGATGATCCCCGAAGGGCACCGCGAGTTCGTCCGCACCACCCTCGCCAAGCACGGCGTACCCGAACTCGCCGAAGGCGAGGCCTCCGGCTGGCGCATCACCGGCTGGATGGAGCAGGTCGCCCGCAACCAGCTCGACGTCGCCTTCGACTACCCCATCAAGCTCCTCGCCAACGCCCTCGGCTCCCCGCCCGCCGACGTGGTCCGGCGAGCCCACGACCACGACGTGCTCGTCGCGGCGCTCGCGGGCAGCGCCCGGCACGCTCGCCACCACGCCGAGGCAGGCATCGACGTCGTCGTCGCCCAGGGGTACGAGGCCGGCGGCCACACCGGCGAGATCGCCTCCATGGTCCTCACCCCCGACGTCGTCGACGCCGTCTCCCCGCTGCCCGTCCTCGCCGCCGGCGGCATCGGCAGCGGCGAGCAGATCGCCGCCGGGCTCGCGCTCGGCGCCCAGGGCGTCTGGCTCGGCTCGCTCTGGCTCACCACCACCGAGGCCGATCTCCACTCGCGCGCCCTCACCGCCAAGCTCCTCGCCGCCGGCTCCGGCGACACCGTCCGCTCCCGCGCCCTGACCGGCAAGCCCGCCCGCCAGCTCCGCACCGAGTGGACCGACGCGTGGGACGACCCGGCGGGCCCCGGCACCCTCCCGATGCCGCTCCAGGGGCTGCTGGTCGCCGAGGCCGTCTCCCGTATCCAGAAGTACGAGGTCGATCCGCTGCTCGGCACGCCGGTCGGGCAGATCGTCGGCCGGATGAATTCCGAGCGCAGTGTGCAGCAGGTCTTCGACGAGCTCACCAGCGGGTTCGAGAAGGCCGTCGACCGCATCAACCGCATCGCCGGACGGAGTGCCCCGTGAGTCAGACGAACGGATTCTGGTCCCAGGCCACCGCCGACCCCGCCTGTACGGTGCTGATCGCGCCGGACGGCGAGGAGTGGACGGCAGGACGGCTCCACGCCGACGTGAACCGGCTGGTCCACGGGTTGCGCGCGGCCGGCCTGGAGCGGGGCGACGCCTTCGCCGTCGTCCTGCCCAACGGCGTGGAGTTCCTCGCCGCGTATCTCGCCGCCTCCCAGGCCGGGTTCTATCTCGTCCCGGTCAACCACCACCTCGTCGGGCCCGAGATCGCCTGGATCGTCGCGGACTCCGGCTCCAAGGTCCTCGTCGCCCACGAGCGGTTCGGGCCCGCGGCGACGGCCGCCGCCGACGAGGCGGGCCTGCCCGCCACCCACCGCTACGCCGTGGGAACGGTGCCGGGGTTCCGGCCGTACGCCGAACTCCTGGACGGGCGATCGGAGTCCGTCCCGGAGGACCGCACCCTCGGCTGGGTCATGAACTACACCTCCGGCACCACCGGCCGCCCCCGCGGCATCCGCCGCCCGCTGCCGGGAAAGCTCCCCGAGGAGACGTACCTCGGAGGCTTCCTCGGCATCTTCGGGATCAGGCCCTTCGACGGAAACGTGCACCTCGTCTGCTCGCCGCTCTACCACACGGCCGTGCTGCAGTTCGCCGGCGCCGCGCTCCACATCGGCCATCCGCTCGTCCTCATGGACAAGTGGACCCCCGAGGAGATGCTGCGGCTCATCGACGCCCACGACTGCACCCACACGCACATGGTCCCCACCCAGTTCCACCGGCTGCTCGCGCTGCCCGAGGCGGTGCGGAGCCGGTACGACGTCTCGTCGATGCGCCACGCCATCCACGGCGCCGCGCCCTGTCCCGACCACGTCAAGCGGGCGATGATCGACTGGTGGGGGAGCTGTGTGGAGGAGTACTACGCGGCCAGCGAGGGCGGCGGCGCCTTCGCCACCGCCGAGGACTGGCTGAAGAAGCCCGGCACGGTCGGCAAGGCGTGGCCCATCAGCGAACTCGCCGTCTTCGACGACGACGGCAACCGCCTCCCGCCCGGCGAACTCGGCACCGTCTACATGAAGATGAGCACCGGCGGCTTCTCGTACCACAAGGACGAGGCGAAGACGGCGAAGAACCGCATCGGCGACTTCTTCACGGTCGGCGACCTGGGCGTCCTCGACGAGGACGGCTATCTCTTCCTCCGCGACCGCAAGATCGACATGATCATCTCGGGCGGGGTCAACATCTATCCCGCCGAGATCGAGTCGGCGCTCCTGACCCATCCCGCGGTCGCCGACGCCGCGGCCTTCGGTATCCCGCACGCCGACTGGGGCGAGGAGGTGAAGGCCGTCGTCGAGGCGGCCGAGGGCCACGAAGCGGGCGACGCGCTCGCCGCGGAGATCCTGGCGCACTGCGAGGAGCGCCTCGCCGGCTACAAGCGCCCCAAGTCGCTGGACTTCATCGCCGCCATGCCCCGGGACCCGAACGGCAAGCTCTACAAGCGCAGGCTCAGGGAGCCCTACTGGGAGGGTCACGAGCGCCCGCTCTAGCCGGCTTCCGGGCCGGTTCACGTACAGTCGAACCGTCGTGCCCCGGCCCCGGAAGGTGTGTCCCGCTGTGCGCTACCGACTCTTCGGCCGAACCGGCCTGCGCGTGTCCGAGCTGATGCTCGGCGCGATGACCTTCGGTGAGGAGGGTGGCGTCGGCACCTCGCCGGAGGAGGCCCGCAGGATCGTCGACCTGTACGCCGACGCGGGCGGCAACGCCATCGACACGGCCGTGAACTACCAGGGCGGCGAGAGCGAGACGATCCTCGGCGAGCTGCTCGCGGGGCGGCGCGACCGGTTCGTCCTCGGCACCAAGTACACCGTCACCCGCGACGCGACCGACCCGAACGCGGGCGGCAACCACCGCAAGAACCTCGTCCGCTCCCTGGAGACGAGCCTCAGGCGGCTGCGCACGGACCACGTCGACGTCTACTGGGTCCACATCTGGGACCGGCACACGCCGATCGAGGAGACCATGAGCGCCCTCGACGCCGCCGTGCGCGCCGGCAAGGTCCTCTACGTCGGCATCTCCGACGCCCCCGCCTGGCTCGTCGCCCGCGCCAACACCCTCGCGGAGTGGCGCGGCTGGCAGCCCTTCGCGGGCCTTCAGGTGCCGTACAGCCTGCTCCAGCGCGACGTCGAGCGCGAACTGCTGCCGATGGCCGAGGAGTTCGGCATGAGCGTCACCGCGTGGAGTCCGCTGGCCGGCGGCGTCCTTTCCGGCAAGTACACCCGGCCGGGCGGACCGGGCGCGACCTCGCGGTACTCCGTCGACTCCCTCTCCGACCGGGACCTCGCTGTCGCGCGCGCGGTGCAGGACGCCGCCGACGAACTGGGAGTCACGCCCTCGCAGGTCGCGCTCGCCTGGGTGCGCCACCGGTCCCGGGCCGTGCTCCCGATCGTCGGCGTCCGCTCGGCGGAACAGCTCAAGGACAACCTCGGCGCACTCGAGGTGACGCTGCCCCAGGAGGTCGTGGAGCGGCTGGAGGCGGCGACGGAGTTCACGCGCGGCTTCCCCCACGACTTCATCGACGGGACGAGTCCGTGGGTGTTCGGCGACAGCCACCCGAACGTCGACGGGCGCCGGCTCGGCTGACCACGCGCCGCCGGTCCCGGACCGCGTGGGGCACCGGGACCGCATGGAGCACGGAGCCGGGTGGTAGACGGAGCGGGGTGGAGCATAGGCCGCAAGTCGGCGAATGTCTCCTTTATGGCAGGATGCAGGGCATGAGTTCGAGCGAGGCGGGGCTGGTACGGCAGTGGACGACGTGGGGACCGGTCCTTGCGGCCGTCACCCTCGGGCTCACATGGGGGCGTGGTCTCCCGGGCTTCGTCATCGGCCTCGTCGCGGCCTGTCTGTTCGCCGCCGTCCTGGCCGCCGTCCATCACGCCGAGGTCGTCGCCCACCGCGTGGGCGAGCCCTTCGGCTCGCTCGTCCTCGCGGTCGCCGTCACGGTCATCGAGGTCGGACTGATCGTCACCCTGATGGCAGGCGGTGGCGAGAAGGCCTCCACCTACGCCCGTGACACCGTCTTCGCCGCAGTCATGATCACCTGCAACGGCATCGTCGGGCTCTCCCTTCTTGTGGGCGCCCTGCGCAACCGCGTCGCCGTCTTCAACGCCGAGGGGTCCGGCGGCGCCGTCGCCACGGTCTGCACGCTCGCGACGATGACCCTGGTCCTGCCGACCTTCACCACCAGCCACCCCGGCCCCGAGTTCTCCGGGGCGCAGCTCGCCTTCGCCGCCGTCGCCTCGCTCTGTCTGTACGGAGTGTTCGTCGCCGTCCAGACCTTCCGGCACCGCGACTACTTCCTCCCCGTCGCGCGTCCCGGGCACGAGTCCGAGGACGACCACGCCGATCCGCCGAGCGTCCGGGAGACCGTGGCGAGCCTCGGCCTGCTCCTGCTGGCGCTCGTCGCGGTGGTGGGTCTTGCCAAGATCATCTCGCCGACCATCGAGGACGGCGTCGAGTCGGCCGGCCTGCCGAAGGCCGTCGTCGGCGTGATCATCGCCCTGATGGTGCTGCTCCCCGAGACGCTCGCCGCCGTGCGCGCCGCACGCCGGGACCGGATGCAGACCAGCCTCAACCTCGCCTACGGCTCCGCGATCGCCAGCATCGGCCTGACCATCCCGGCGATCGCCCTCGCCTCGATCTGGCTCTCCGGACCCCTGGTCCTGGGCGTCGGGGCCGTCCACATGGTCCTGCTCGTGCTCACCGCCGTCGTGAGCGCGCTGACCGTGGTGCCCGGCCGGGCCACCCTGCTCCAGGGTGGCGTCCACCTCGCGATCTTCGCCGCGTTCGTCTTCCTGTCGTTCAGCCCCTGACGCGGGCTCGGCAACGCACCCGGCCTGCACCGGTACTTGACCCGTCGCACGGGGCCGCCGAGGATCCCGGCATGGAACGACTCCTCACCCGGACCGTCGACGGCGTCCTGCGCATGAGCGCCCAGCGCACCCCCGAGCGGATCGCCCTGCGGTACGCGGACCGCGCCTGGACCTATGCCGAGCTGGACGCGGCCGTGACCACCGCGGCCGCCGTGCTGCGCGAGCGGTACGGGCTCGAGGATCGGGCCCGCGTCGCGACGTACGCCCACAACTCCGACGCGTACCTCATCGCCTTCCTCGCCTGCTCCCGCGCGGATCTGATCCACGTCCCCGTCAACCACCACCTCACCGGCGACGACCTCGACTACATCCTGCGTCAGTCCGGCAGTTCGCTGGTCCTCGCGGACCCCGCGCTCGCCGACCGGGTTCCGGCCGACCTGGCGGTGCGGGCCCTGCGGGACACCGAGGACTCCTTCCTCGCGGCGCTCGCCGAGCCCGACACGTACGACACCGACCGCGACGCCCGCGAGTACGTCCAACTGCTCTACACCTCCGGCACGACCGCCCTGCCCAAGGGCGCCCGGATGACCCACCGGGCGCTCGTCCACGAGTACGCCAGCGCCATCGAGGCCCTCGACCTGCACGAGGACGACAAGCCCGTCCACTCGCTGCCGCTCTACCACTCCGCGCAGATGCACGTCTTCCTGATGCCCTACCTCGCGGTCGGCGCCGAGAACACCATCGTCGACGGGCCCGATCCGAAGACGCTCTTCGACCTGATCGAGGAGGGCCGCGCCGACAGCCTCTTCGCGCCGCCGACCGTGTGGATCGGGCTGTCCAACCACCCGGAGTTCGCCGGCCGCGACCTCTCCGCCCTGCGCAAGGCGTACTACGGCGCGTCGATCATGCCCGTGCCCGTGCTGGAGCGGCTGCGCGAACGGCTGCCCGGGCTGCGCTTCTACAACTGCTTCGGGCAGAGCGAGATCGGTCCGCTCGCCACCGTCCTCGGCCCCGACGAGCACGAGGGCCGGATGGACTCCTGCGGGAAGCCGGTGCGGTTCGTCGAGGCCAAGGTCGTCGACGAGCACGGGGCGGAGGTCCCCGACGGCACACCCGGCGAGATCGTCTACCGCTCACCGCAGCTGTGCGACGGCTACTGGGACAAGCACGACGAGACCAGGGCCGCCTTCCGCGGGGGCTGGTTCCGCTCGGGCGATCTCGCCGTGCGCGACGCGGAGGGCTACTACACGGTCGTGGACCGCGTGAAGGACGTCATCAACTCCGGCGGTGTGCTGGTCGCCTCACGCCAGGTCGAGGACGCCCTGTACACCCATCCGGGAGTCGCCGAGGTCGCCGTCGTGGGTCTGCCGGACGACCGCTGGATCGAGGCGGTCACCGCCGTCGTCGTCCCCCGCGCGGCCGGGGTGACCGAGGCCGAACTCCTCGCCCACGCCCGTGAGAAACTCGCCCATTTCAAGGCCCCGAAGAAGGTCCTCTTCGTGGACGAGCTGCCGCGCAACGCCAGCGGAAAGATCCTCAAGCGCGAGCTGCGCGACCGCTTCGCCGCCTCCTGACGGCGGCGCGACCGGCTTCCCCTCCGGAGGGGAAGCCGGTCAGTGCTCGCCCCGCAGGTCCACGATCCGCTTGATCTTGCCCACCGACCGCTCCAGCGTCTCGGGGTCGACCACCTCGACCGCGACCGAGACCCCGACACCGTCCTTCACCGCCTGCGCGATCGTCCGGGCCGCCTCCGCCCGCTGCTCGGGGGAGGCGTCAGGGCGCGCCTCGGCCCGGACGGTCAGCGCGTCGAGCCGCCCCTCCCGGGTCAGCTTCAGCTGGAAGTGGGGGGCCACCGCGGTCGTCCGCAGGACGATCTCCTCGATCTGGGTGGGGAAGAGGTTCACCCCGCGCAGGATCACCATGTCGTCGCTGCGGCCCGTGACCTTCTCCATCCGCCGGAACACCCGCGCCGTGCCCGGCAGCAGCCGGGTCAGGTCGCGGGTGCGGTACCGGATGACGGGCATGGCCTCCTTCGTGAGGGAGGTGAACACCAGCTCGCCCTCCTCGCCGTCCGGCAGCACCTCTCCCGTGAACGGGTCCACGATCTCGGGGTAGAAGTGGTCCTCCCAGATGTGCAGGCCGTCCTTGGTCTCCACGCACTCCTGCGCGACGCCCGGACCCATCACCTCCGAGAGCCCGTAGATGTCGACGGCGTCGATGGCGAAGCGCTCCTCGATCTCTTGGCGCATCGCCTCGGTCCACGGCTCGGCGCCGAATATCCCGACCTTGAGCGAGGTCGTCCGCGGATCAACCCCCTGCCGCTCGAACTCGTCGAGCAGGGTGAGCATGTACGAGGGCGTGACCATGATGATCTCGGGCTTGAAGTCCTGGATCAGCTGCACTTGACGTGCCGTCATGCCACCCGAGGCGGGGATGACCGTACAGCCGAGCCGCTCCGCGCCGTAGTGCGCGCCGAGACCGCCGGTGAACAGGCCGTACCCGTACGCCACATGGACCTTGTGCCCCGGCCTGCCGCCCGCCGCGCGGATCGAGCGGGCCACGACGTCCGCCCAGGTGTCCAGGTCGCGGTCGGTGTAACCGACCACCGTCGGGCGGCCCGTGGTCCCGCTGGAGGCGTGGATGCGCCGGACCTCGGACTGGTCGACCGCGAACATCCCGAAGGGGTAGTGGTCCCGCAGGTCGGTCTTGACGGTGAACGGGAAGCGGGCGAGGTCGGCCAGTGAGCGGCAGTCGTCGGGGTGCATCCCCGCCTTGTCGAAGGACTGCCGGTAGAAGTCCACGTTCCCGTACGCGTGGCGCAGCGTGGCGCGCAGCCTCTCCAGCTGGAGTGCCTCAAGCTCCTCGCGTCCGAGCCGTTCGCCGCTGTCCAGCAGATCCGTCATGTGCCGCCCACTCCCGTCCGAACGCCCTGAACGTCTGAAATCGGACTACCGATCATTCGGTAGATGTAGTGAGGTCAGTAAATCCGGCTCGACCGGGCGCATGGCAAGAGGGTGGCGCCGATTTTCTGCTCCCGTGATCGCCCCCCTACGCTGAGTGACCGTGATTCTCTGGCTGCTCAACCACGTCGGTACCCTCACCCTCGCCGTCCTGATCGTCGGCGGCACCGTACTCGCGGCACTCACCGGCAGCGTGCTGCTGCGCCGCAGACACCCCCGGCTCGCCGACGGCGAGCACAACGACATGGTGGGTGTCGTCCTCGGGATGTTCGGCGCCATCTACGGGATCATCCTCGCCTTCGTCATCGTCACCCTGTGGACCCAGATGGAGAACACCCAGAACGTCGTCGCGGCCGAGGCGACCGGTGTCGCGCTGATCGTGCGGGACGCCCGCGCCTTCCCGCCGGCGGAACAGGCCCGGGTGAACGCGGCGGCCTCCGGCTATGTGCACACCGTCGTCGAGGTGCAGTGGCCGCTCATGCGCGAGGGCACCGCGGACTACTCCGTCACCGGACGGAGGCTCGAGGAGCTGTACGACGCCCTGCAGGCGTACGAGCCCGTCACCGAGTCGCAGAAGGCCTTCTACGCCCAGGCGGTCGCCACGCTGGACGGCGTGGCCGGCGACCGCCGGGCCCGGCTCACCATGGCCGGCCAGCAGCTGCCGCCCCTCCTTCAGGTGCTCGCCGTCGGAGGTGCCCTGGTGATCATCCCGCTGACCTTCCTCTACGGCATGCGGAGCCGGCGGATGCAGCTGCTGTTCGTCGCCTCGGTGGCGGCGCTCATCGGCTTCAGCCTCCTCCTGGTCGTCGTCCTCGACCGGCCCTTCGCGGGGGAGCTGAGCGTCAGCCCCGCTCCGTACCGGGAAGGCGCGCTGGCGCAGTTCTGGGAGCCCGCCCGGGAGGCGTCCGCAGTGCGGTGACGTGGCGCCTGCCGTGCGACGACGTGGCGTCCGCCGTGCGACGACGCCCGACCGGCGGAGCGTGCACGGCGCTCGCGCGGCGCCCCCTCCCGCGCGTGCTGCGGCGCGCAGGGCCGCGTACCTATGCCATGGGCAACAATGCGTCACATCTGGATGCGGATAGTGACGAGAACGTGACGACTCATGATCGGTCCGGTCGACGTCGACGTGCGTCCGCGCGCCTGACCCGACGGTTCACACCCCCCGGCTCGTCGGGGCGCGGAAATCCACTTGCCGCGCCCCGACACGGGTGCTGGAGTGCCGTGAATGGACCACGCAGCGCTACGCGCCCTCTTCGACCGTCAACTGCGCCTCGGCGCCCGCCCGGACGGGCCCGGCACCCGGGTGGAGCGGGTCGGCCCGGTCGTACGGCAGACCGGCCCGGCCCACGCCTGGAACGGGGTCCTCTGGTCCGGCCTCCAGGAGCGGGACGCCGACGAGGCCATCGCCGGACAGATCCGGCACTTCACGGAGCTCGGCCTGCCCTTCGAGTGGAAGGTGTACGGGCACGACGGCCCGGCCGACCTCGCCGAGCGCCTCCTCGCTGCCGGCTTCACCGCCGAGGATCCGGAGACCCTGATGGTCGCCGAGGCGGCGACGCTGCCCACCTCCGTGGACCTTCCCGAGGGCGTCGCACTGGTCCCCGTCACCGACGCCGCCGGGGTGAAGCTGGTGACCGAGGTCCACGACCGGGCCTTCGGCGGTGACAGCTCCCACATCGGCCGGCAGCTCCTCGGCCAGCTGGCCGCCGCCCCCGACACCGTCGCCGCCGTACTCGCCATGGCCGGCGACGAACCCGTCAGCGCCGCGCGCCTCGAGCTCTACCCCGGCACGGACTTCGCGGGCCTGTGGGGCGGCGGCACGGTCGAGCCCTGGCGGGGCAAGGGCCTGTACCGGGCGCTTGTCGCCTTCCGTACACGGATCGCCCTCGAGCGGGGCCACCGCTTCGTCCAGGTCGACGCGGCCGAGACGAGCCGCCCCATCCTCCAGCGCCTCGGCTTCGCCGCCCTCACGACGACCACGCCGTACGTGTACGCCCCCTAGGGAGTGGCACGCCGGCCGGTGGCTACGGGCGCGCCCAGTGGGTGGGGCGCTCGAAGCCCTCCGGCAGGCGGGTCGTGCCGTCGCCGCGGGCCGCGTTCAGCTGCGGCTGGGTGAGGAACAGGGCGCCGGTGAGGTCCGCCCCGGACAGCTCGGCGTCGCGCAGATCCGCGCCGATCAGATCGGCGAGGGACAGGTCCGCGCCCGTGAGGTCGGCGGCGATCAGCAGAGCGCCGCGCAGGTCCGCGCCCCGCAGCTTGGCTCCTCTGAGCCGTGCCCCCATCAGGTCCGCGCCCCGCCGGCTCCTGGCCTTGCCGCCCGCGGTCGCCCGCACCAGCGTGCTCGTCCTCAGGAGGAGCGGGTTGACCTCACCGCGCACGGCGGCGACGTCGAGCTTCTCCAGGTCGTCCGCCGACCCCTCCGTCAGCCGCTCCACCCGGGCGAGGGCATGCCGCAGCTCGCCGTGGACCGGGCGGGCGGCGGGCCGGGCGAGCGCCTCGGTGAGGTAGCGCAGCAGCTCGTGGAGCTGCCGCATCACCGGGAACACCTCGTACATCTGGCGCGAGGTCTCCGGGGCCTCGCGCCAGGAGACCCCGTGGAAGGTGACCTGGGAGACCTTCTGGCCTGCCCCGAAGCAGTCGTACACCGTGCACCCCGAGAAACCGCTCGGCCGCAGCCTGGTGTGGATGCCGCAGCGGAAGTCCCCCTGGAGGTTCCGGCAGGGCTCGCCCGAGGACTTGTTCACCGCGAAGTCCGCGGACTTCGCGAAGGGGAGCGCGACGCAGCAGAGTCCGAAGCAGTTGGCGCAGTCGCCTCGGAGGGTCTCGGGCATGGGTGTGCTGTTCCTTCGTCGACGGGGGTGGACTGCCACCGTATCGCGCCGTGGGTGAAATCGGTTGCGAAGATCATCGGGCCTCGCCGACGATCGGTGCCATGCCTACCTTCACGACGTACGACGGGACCGAACTCGCCTATGACGTACGGGGGGACGGCGAGCCGCTCGTCTGCCTGCCCGGCGGCCCCATGCGCGACGCCACGTACTTCGGCGAGCTCGGCGGCCTTGCCGCGCGTCGCAGGCTGATCGTGCTCCATCTCCGCGGCACCGGTGCGAGCGGCGTACCCGCGGACCCCGCCTCGTACCGCTGCGACCGGCAGGTGGCGGACGTCGAGGCGCTCCGCGACCACCTCGGCCTGGACAGCGTCGACCTGCTCGGCCACTCGGCCGCCGGGAACCTGGCCACCCTCTACGCGGCGGCGCACCCCGAGCGGGTCCGCTCCCTCGTCCTGGTCACCCCGGGCACGAGGGCGGTGGGCATCGACATCACGGACGAGGAGTGGGACCGGGCCGGGGAGGTCTTCGCGGACCAGCCCTGGTACGCCGGGGCGCGGGCCGGCCTCGCGACGATCGGCACCGACACACCGATGGCGCGGGTCATGGAGATCGCCTCCCCCTTCGCCTACGGACGGTGGGACGAGGCCGCCCGGGCCCACGCCGCCGCGGCGGCCGACGAGATCCACTGGGACGCCGCGGCCGCCTACTACGCACCCGGCGCCTTCGACCCCGGGGCGACCCGGGCGGCGCTGAGCGCCCTCACCGCGCCGGTCCTGATCCTGGCGGGGGAGTACGACGGCGGTCCGTCCCCGGCGCGGGCGGCGGAGCTCGCGGAGTGCTTCCCGCACGCCGAGGTGGCCGTCCAGCGCGGCGCGGGGCACTTCCCCTGGGTCGACGACGCGGCGGCCTTCGCCCGTCCGGTCGCCGCGTTCCTCGACCCGGAGGTACGCACGGTCGCCGTGGACGGCGTGCGCCTCGCGTACCGGGTGTGGGGCGAGGAGGGTGCCCCGCCCGTCGTGCTGGTCCACGGCCGCGGCGGGAGCGGCGCCGACTGGGTGCGGATCGCCGAGGAGCTGGCCGGCGACCGCCGCGTGTACGCCGTCGATCTGCGCGGGCACGGCCTCAGCGACTGGACCGGCCCGTACGGCTTCGACGCGTTCCGCGACGAGCTGCGCGGGTTCATGAAGGCGCTGGATCTCGGCGGCGCCGACGTGGTCGCCCACTCGATGGGCGGCGCCGCGGCCTACCTCCTCGCCATGGACGAACCGAGCCTGATCGGCCGGCTGGTCCTGGAGGAGGCGCCCGTCTTCTTCCCGCTGGACCCGCCGCGCGGCCACGCGGAGCGCCCCGAAGGCCCCCCGGTTCTCGACTGGGAGGTCGTCCTCGCGACGAACGCCCAGCTGAACGAGCCGGACCCCGCCTGGCGCGAGGGCGTCAGCGAGATCACCTCACCGACCCTGGTCCTGGCCGGGGGCGAGAGCAGCCGTCTCGCGCAGGAGCGGCTGCTCTGGATGGCGGACCGACTGCCCGAGGGCCGCCTCGTCACGATCGGGACGGGCCACGAGATCCACACCTCCCGGCCGGTCGAGTTCCTCGCCGCGCTGAGGGAGTTCGGCATCTGACACCCTCTGGCAGCGGTCAGAGGACGTCGTACATCAGGTGGGTCGCGGTCGATGTCGGGGTCACGCTCCGCCGCACCAGCGTGCGCGGGGTTCCGCCGGTGAACAGGGGCGTCCCGGAGCCCAGGACGACGGGTGCGAGGTGCAGGGACAGCGCGTCGACGAGCCCGGCCTCGAAAGCCGAGCCGATCGTCGCACCGCCGCCCATGAGGACGACGTCGAGGTCCTCGTCGCTGACCGAGGAGGCGGCCTCGGCGCGTTCGCGCGCGACGGCGACGGCCTCGGGGAGACCGCCGGTGACGAAGGTCCAGTCGAGATCGGTGAGACGCACCGATTCCGGTGGCGAACTCGTCACGACCACGAACGCGGGCCTGCCGACCTCGCCGGCGCCGTAACCGGTCGTGTCGTCCCAGCCCTGCGGCCCGTCCACGAGGTCGAAGAGGTGACGACCGAGGACGACGGCCCCCGAGCGGACGGTCCCCTCGCGCAGGATCCGGCGGTCCTCTGCGTCGTCGGAGAACGCCCAGGTGTGCAGGGCCTCGCCACCCCTGCCCAGACCGCTCTCCGGACCGGGATCGGGACCGGTGACGAAGCCGTCGAGCGAGACCGAGATGTCGGCGATGATGCGCGTCATGTCCGAGTCATACCAGGACAGCCTCGCCCCACCGGCCCCGTGCGACGACGCCGCGCCCGGTACCGGCTGGACGAGGTGGTTCGGCAGGCCCGGAGCGCCCGGCGGCGTCGGTGCTCAGGAGCGTGAGGACCGGGGGTCCTCGGCGGCGGCGACCGAGCGGGCCCAGCGGTAGTCGGCCTTGCCGCTGGGGGAGCGCTCGATGCGGTCGGTGATCACGAGCTGGCGGGGGATCTTGTACCCGGCGAGCCGGGTACGGCAGTGGGTCTGGACGGTCTCCAGATCGAGCGCGGGGGCCCCGGCGCGCAGCTGGACGACGGCCGCCACATGGTTGCCCCACTTCGCGTCGGGAACCCCGGCGACGAGCGCGTCGTACACGTCCGGATGGGACTTGAGCGCCTGCTCGACCTCCTCCGGGTAGACCTTCTCGCCGCCCGTGTTGATGCACTGCGAACCGCGGCCGAGGACCGTGACGATGCCGTGCTCGTCGACGGTCGCCATGTCGCCGAGCAGGACCCACCGCTCGTCGCCCTTCTGGAAGAAGGTCTCGGCCGTCTTCGCCGGGTCGTTGTAGTAGCCGAGCGGCACGTGTCCGCGCTGGGCGAGGCGTCCGGGCTCGCCCACGGCCACCTCCTCGTACGTCGCCGGGTCGACCACCCGCGTGCGCTCGTTCACCTCCAGGCGGAAGCCCTTCTCCGGGCCCGAGTCGTCCGTCGCCTTGCCGTTGGAGCCGGACTCCGAGGAGCCGAAGTTGTTCAGGAGCAGGACGCCGGGCACGAGCGCCTGGAACTGCGCCCGTACCGTCTCCGACATGATCGCCCCGGACGAGGAGACGCTGAAGAGGGAGGAGAGGTCCGTGCCCTTGAGCGGCCCGTGGAGCGCGTCGATCAGCGGCCTGAGCATGGCGTCACCGACCAGCGACACACTGGAGACCTTCTCCTTCTCGATGGTCCGGAGCACCTCCTCGGGCGCGTACTTGCGGTGGATCACCACCCGCTGGCCGTAGTTGAAGGCGATGAACGAGGTCAGCGTCGAGGTTCCGTGCATCAGCGGGGGAGCGGGGAAGAACGTGATCCCGGAGCCGCCCGCCGCCACGCGCTCCGCGAGCTCCTCCGGCCGCTTGACCGGCTCGCCCGCCGGGTCGCCGCCGAAGAGCCCGGCGAAGAAGAGGTCCTCCTGGCGCCACATGACGCCCTTCGGCATCCCCGTGGTACCGCCGGTGTAGATGATGAAGAGGTCGTCGGCGGAGCGCGGGGCGAAGCCCCGTTCCGGCGAACCGGCCGCCTCCGCCTCCGTGAACGGCACGCAGTCGAGCGCGGGCGCGTTCTCGCGCAGGGTCCCCACCCGCACGAGGTGCCGCAGCTTCTCCGTCTGCGGCAGCGCGGCCGCGACCCGTCCGGTGAACTCGGCGTCGAAGACGAGCGCGGCCAGATCGGCGTCCGTGTAGAGGTAGACCAGCTCCTCCTCCACATAGCGGTAGTTCACGTTCACCGGGACGATCCGTGCCTTGAGGCAGGCCAGGACGGTCTGCAGGTACTCGATCCCGTTGTAGAGGTGCAGGCCCAGGTGCTCGCCCGGCCGGATCCCGGCGTCGATCAGATGGTGGGCGAGACGGTTGGCCGCGGTGTCCAGCTCCGCGTACGTGAGCCGGCGCTCCGCCCCCGTGCCCGGGTGGTCGACGTACACGAGCGCCTCGCGCTCCGGGACCACGTCCACGACCGATTCGAACAGGTCGGCAAGGTTGTACTCCACCGTTCCTCCTGACCTCGCTGGTCGTCCTGGCCCGAACTGACTCCGACTCGGCGGTCATTAGAGCGCCGGGCGGCGGAGGTGGGAAGGGGTCGCGCAGAAGAATCTGACTGGGTGTCAGAAAACTATTGAACTGGACCCGCACCTCCTGCAACCTGTTCTAGGTCTGGAGACGGGAGAACGTCCATGGGTGGGACAGAACACCTCACCGTGCAGCGCGAAGGCGCCACACTCGTGCTCACGCTCAACCGGCCTGAGGCCAAGAACGCGCTCTCACTGCCCATGCTGGTCGGGCTCTACGACGGCTGGCAGGAGGCCGACGCCGACGACACGATCCGCTCCGTCGTCCTCACCGGCGCCGGCGGCTCCTTCTGCGCCGGGATGGACCTGAAGGCGCTGGCGGGCAAGGGGATGGAGGGCGAGCGGTACCGGGACCGGATGAACGCCGACCCCGATCTGCACTGGAAGGCGATGCTGCGCCATCACCGCCCCCGCAAGCCCGTCATCGCCGCCGTCGAGGGGTACTGCGTCGCGGGCGGCACCGAGATCCTGCAGGGCACCGACATCCGCATCGCGGGCGTCACCGCCACATTCGGACTGTTCGAGGTGAAGCGGGGGCTGTTCCCGATCGGCGGCTCGACGGTCCGTCTGCCCCGCCAGATCGCCCGGACCCACGCGCTGGAGATGCTCCTCACCGGGCGTCCGTACGGCGCGGAGGAGGCGGCCCGGATCGGACTGGTCGGCCGCGTCGTCCCCGACGGAACCGCACTCGAAGCGGCCCTGGCCGTCGCCGAGCAGATCAACGCCTGCGGGCCGCTCGCGGTCGAGGCGGTGAAGGCGTCGGTGTACGAGACGGCGGAGATGACGGAAGGGGAGGGGCTGGCGGCGGAACTGAAGCGCGGCTGGCCGATCTTCGAGACGGCGGACGCGAAGGAGGGGGCGCGGGCGTTCGCGGAGAAACGCCCGCCCGTGTACCGCCGGGAGTGACCTTCCCTCCCGGGCCAGGGGCTCCCCGTCCCGGGAAACCCCGGGCCCTGAGCCCGGTTGGGGAGCGCCTCCCTTCCCGGACCAGGGGCTCCCCGTCCCGGGAAACCCCGGGCCCTCGGCCCGGTTGAGGAGCGCCTCCCTTCCCGGACCGGCGCTCCGGCCCGGAACTCCGTGCCCCAGCCCGGTTCGGGAGTGACCTCGCCTCCCGGACCGGCGCTCCGGCCCGGCTCCGCGCCTCGAACGTCGGCGGGGCTGGATTCCCCTCCGCCCTCGCCCCCACCCAAGGAGTCCCATGTCAGTCGCCCCCGCGCCGGACACCCTCCGCGCGCCCCTCGTCGTCGAGTTCCCCTTCACCCGGTCCCTCGGGCCCGTGCAGGCCGCCTTTCTGACCGGGCTGCGCGAAGAGACCGTACTCGGCGTCCGGGCCGAGGACGGGCGTGTGCTCGTACCGCCCGTCGAGTACGACCCCGTGACCGCCGCCGAACTGCGCGAACTCGTCGAGGTCGGCGCCACCGGCACCGTCACGACCTGGGCCTGGAACCCCGAACCCCGCCCCGGACAGCCCCTGTCCACCCCCTTCGCCTGGGTCCTCGTCCGGCTCGACGGCGCCGACACCGCCCTCCTCCACGCCCTGGACGCGCCCGGACCGGAAGCCGTGAGCACCGGGACGCGGGTCCGGATCCGCTGGGCCGCCGAACGGGCCGGCGCCATCACCGACATCGCCTGCTTCGAGCCGCACGACGGCGAGCCCGTGACCGGCGCCCGCCACCACGACGGCACCTTCGACGACCCCGTCACCGGCATCGTCGCCCCAGCCCGGCTGGACTACACGTACAGCCCCGGCCGCGCCCAGACCGCCTATCTCCACGCCCTCTCCGAGAACCGGACCGTCGGCGAACGCTGCCCGTCCTGCACCAAGGTCTACGTTCCGCCCCGCGGCGCCTGCCCCACCTGCGGCGTGGCCACCACCGAACGGGTGGAGGTCGGCCCGCGCGGCACCGTGACCACCTTCTGCATCGTCAACATCAAGGCCAAGAACCTCGACATCGAAGTGCCGTACGTGTACGCCCACATCGCCCTCGACGGCGCCGGGCTCGCGCTCCACGGCCGGATCGGCGGCATCCCGTACGACCAGGTCCGGATGGGTCTGCGCGTCGAACCCGTGTGGAGCGAGGACGGCCGCTTCCCCGACCACTACCGGCCCACCGGCGAACCCGACGCCGACTACGACACGTACAAGGAGCTGCTGTGACGCCGGACCGATCGGACCGACCGGACCGCGAGGTGGCGATCGTCGCCTTCGCCCAGACCGACCACCGGCGGCGCACGGACGACCTGTCCGAGGTCGAGATGCTCATGCCCGTCCTGCACGACGTGCTGCGACGGACGGGCCTGAAGACCTCCGACATCGGCTTCACCTGCTCCGGCTCCTCCGACTACCTCGCCGGGCGCGCCTTCTCCTTCACGATGGCCCTCGACGGCGTCGGCGCCTGGCCGCCGATCTCCGAGTCCCACGTCGAGATGGACGGCGCCTGGGCGCTCTACGAGGCCTGGGTGAAGCTGCTGACCGGCGAGGCCGACAGCGCGCTCGTCTACTCGTACGGCAAGTCCTCACCCGGCTCCGTGCGCGACGTCCTCACCCGGCAGCTCGACCCCTACTACGTCGCCCCGCTCTGGCCCGACAGCGTCGCCCTCGCCGCGCTCCAGGCACAGGCGCTCATCGACGCCGGACATGCGGACGAACCCGCGCTGGCCGCCGTCGCCGCCCGCAGCCGCCAGGACGCGACCGCCAACCCGCACGCCCAGCTGCCCGGCGCCCGTGACCAGGGCGAGTACCGCGTCGCACCGCTGCGCACCGGCGACTGCCCGCCCGTCGGCGACGGCGCGGCCGCCGTTATCCTCGCCGTCGGCGAGCGGGCCCGCGAACTGTGCGAGCGCCCGGCCTGGATCCGCGGCATCGACCACCGGATCGAGGCCCACTCGCTCGGCGTACGGGACCTCACCGACTCGCCCTCCACCCGCCTCGCCGCCGAACGCGCCGGGGCCTTCGACCGGCCCGTCGACACGGCGGAACTGCACGCGCCCTTCACCTCCCAGGAGGTCGTGCTCCGCCGGGCCCTCGACCTCGACGAGAGCGTGAGGGTCAACCCGTCCGGCGGAGCGCTCGCCGCCAACCCGATGATGGCCGCCGGTCTGATCCGCCTCGGCGAGGCCGCCGCCCGCATCCACCGGGGCGCCTCCGACCGGGCCCTCGCCCACGCCACCTCCGGGCCCTGCCTGCAGCAGAACCTGGTCGCCGTCCTGGAAGGGGACTCTCGTGCCTAAGGAGCCCGTGGCCGTCGTCGGGATCGGCCAGACCAAGCACGTCGCCGCCCGGCACGACGTGTCGATCGCCGGACTCGTCCGCGAGGCCGCCCAGCGAGCCCTGGAGGACGCCGGACTGACGTGGGCGGACATCGACGCCGTCGTCATCGGCAAGGCCCCCGACTTCTTCGAGGGCGTGATGATGCCGGAGCTGTACCTCGCCGACGCGCTCGGAGCGGTCGGCAAACCGATGCTCCGCGTCCACACCGCCGGCTCCGTCGGCGGGTCCACCGCGCTCGTCGCCGCGAACCTGGTCGCCGCCCGCGTCCACCGCACCGTCCTGACCCTCGCCTTCGAGAAGCAGTCCGAATCCAACGCGATGTGGGGCCTCTCCCTGCCCGTCCCGTTCCAGCAGCCGCTGCTCGCCGGGGCGGGCGGCTTCTTCGCCCCGCACGTCCGCGCCTACATGCGGCGCACCGGCGCCCCCGACGGCGTCGGCTCCCTCGTCGCGTACAAGGACCGGCGCAACGCCCTGAAGAACCCGTACGCCCACCTCCACGAGCACGACATCACCCTGGAGAAGGTCCAGGCCTCGCCGATGCTCTGGGACCCCATCCGCTACTCCGAGACCTGCCCGTCCTCCGACGGCGCCTGCGCGATGGTCCTCACCGACCGGGCGGGCGCGGAGCGTTCGCCCCGGCCGCCCGCCTGGGTGCACGGCGGCGCGATGCGCAGCGAGCCCACGCTCTTCGCGGGGAAGGACTTCGTCTCCCCGCAGGCGGGCAAGGACTGCGCCGCCGACGTCTACCGGCAGGCCGGGATCACCGACCCGCGCCGGGAGATCGACGCGGTCGAGATGTACGTCCCGTTCTCCTGGTACGAGCCGATGTGGCTGGAGAACCTCGGCTTCGCCGAGGAGGGCGAGGGCTGGAAGCTGACCGAGGCCGGAGTGACCGAACTCGACGGCGACCTGCCGGTGAACCCCTCGGGCGGGGTGCTCTCCACCAACCCCATCGGAGCCTCGGGCATGATCCGCTTCGCCGAGGCGGCGCTGCAGGTGCGCGGGCAGGCGGGCGAGCATCAGGTGGAGGGCGCACGCAGGGCGCTCGGGCACGCGTACGGAGGGGGCGCGCAGTTCTTCGCCATGTGGCTCGTGGGCGACCGTCCGCCCGGCGCGTGAGGTCTGTCGGCGCCCGGTCCCCCTCGCTACCCTGAGCCCCGGAACGACGACGTTGCGCTATGCGGGAGGAGCACGGACGTGGCGGAGAGCACCACCACTCAGCAGGCCTTCACGGGTGGGGACAAGCCCGAACTCGACCTCAGCGGCGCCGACTGGAGGTCGGGCAGTCAGGGCGCGGGAGACGTCCAGATCGCCTTCGTCGAGGGCTTCATCGCGATGCGGAACGGAGGCAGCCCGGAGGCGCCGTCGCTGATCTTCACGCCGGCCGAGTGGCGGGCGTTCGTGGTCAACGCACGCGAGGGCGAGTTCGACCTGACCTGACACCTCGTCCACGGCCCCTCTCCCGGTCCCGCCCGTCCTAGGGTGGTGGTCATGAGTGCAGAACGTGATCTGACCCGGCTCGTCGCCGGGATGCGGCCGGAGCTCAACTCCGGCCGCTATGTCTTCACCACCGTGGACGGCCCCGCTCCCGGGGGCGTCGCCCCGGTCGCCACCGTCGCCGAGCGCGAGGGGCTCACGCTGGTCGTACGCCAGGAGGAGGCGGACGACGCCGGTCTGGAGTACGACTACGTGGCCGCCTGGATCACGCTGCGGGTCCACTCCGCGCTCGACGCGGTCGGACTGACCGCGGCCGTCTCGCGGGAGCTCGCCAGGGCCGGACTGAGCTGCAATGTCGTGGCGGGATTCCACCACGACCACCTCTTCGTCGAACACGCCCGGGCGGAGCAGGCGTTGGCCGTGCTGAAAGAACTTGCGGAACACCCGGACCGGTCCGCCGTCTGACCCTCGCAGGGGGCGTATACGGGCGTACGCTGGGGTCCTCGCGGGGCCCAGCGGCCCGGCCGCACTCATCCGCGCGCCGGGTGTGCGCCCCCGGCGTGGGGGTGGACGAACGTGGCAGTGCACAGTGGCAGAGCGGGCCGCCGGGGATTCGGCCTCTTCGAGCGTGAGGCGGAACTCGCGGCGGCGGAAGAGGCGTTGAACCAGCTGACCGGTCTCGGCGACGACGAGCCGTGGCCGGAACCGGATGATCCGGACGAACGGTCCCCGCTACCGCGCGAGGCACCCGGACCCGAAGCGCCGGGCGGGCTCCCGCGGGAGGGCTCGGCCGGGCCGGAAGGCCCGGCGCTGCGGCTCCTGCGCGGTGTGCCCGAACCGGCGGGCCCCGCCGGCCCCGAGGAACAGGCGGCGGTCCCGGCACCTCCCGGGTACGCGTCGACGGGACGCGCCACCCCGCCGCGCTCCCGTACGCCCCGCGGTGGCGTCCTCGCCTACGCCGCGCCCGCCGGTCTCGGGAAGACCACGCTGCTGGCCGAGATCCGGCGGCGCGCCGCCGACAAGGGATGCACCGTGCTCGCGGCGCGCGGCGGCGACCAGGAGCAGCGTGTCGCCTTCCACGTCGCGCGGCAGCTCCTGCAGCCGCAGCTCGCCGCGGCGTCCGA
Source organism: Streptomyces sp. NPDC013457 (assembly GCF_043089925.1). NCBI lineage: Bacteria > Bacillati > Actinomycetota > Actinomycetes > Kitasatosporales > Streptomycetaceae > Streptomyces > Streptomyces sp. NPDC013457. Next base: position 239,345 of record NZ_JBICBL010000006.1, on the reverse strand, counting down.
CACCGAACTCCGCGCCCAGCTGGGCAGTTGGTACGACATCGTCGGCCCCGCCCTCGGGCTCTGCGCCGCCGGCGACGGCGGGCCACCGGACCCGCAGGGCCTGCGCGACGGGCTCGACTGGGTCCTGACCCACCTGGCCGTCCGGCGCGCCCCGCTCGTCGTCGTCCTCGACGACGCCCACTGGGCCGACCCGGAGTCCCTCGGCTGGCTCTCCGCCTTCGCGCCGCGCGCCGAGGAACTGCCCATGCTCCTCGTCGTCGCCTACCGGCCCGACGAACTCCCGGACAGCGGAGACGAGTTCACCGGACGCCGGTCCGGCAGGCGACCCCTCGGCCTCGAACCCCTCACCTCCTCCGCCATCGCGAGCCTCGTCCGCGACCGGGTCGGCTCGCACGCCGACGACACGTTCTGCCGCGAGTGCTGGACCGTCACCTCCGGCAACCCCTTCGAGGCCGTCGAACTCGCTGCCAAGGTCCGCGACCGGGGCCTCGAACCCCGGGCCGAGGCCGCCCACGAACTCCGCGACCTCGCCGCCGCCGTCAAGGGCAGCGGCCTCGTGGCGACCCTCGAACGGCTCGGCACCGCGACCGTCCGCCTCGCGTGGGCCTGCGCCGTCCTCGGCACCGAGATCTCGCCCCAGCTGGCCGGCGCCGTCGCGGGGCTGGGCGGCGAGGCGGTCGCCGACTGCGCCGGACGACTGCGCGACGCGCGCGTCCTCGCGGGCACCGAGACCCTCGAGTTCGTCCACCCGCTGATCGCCACCGCCGTCTACAAGGCCATCCCCGCCGCCACCCGTGTCGCACTGCACGGGCAGGCCGCCTGGTGCGTCATCGACGCCGGACTCGGCGCTGCCGCCGCCGCGCGCCACCTCCTGGAGACCCACCCGGAGGGCGACCCCTGGGTGGTCGGCCATCTGCGCGAGGCCGCCCGCGAGACCCTGCGCGCCGGCGCCCCCGACGCGGCCCGCCGCTTCCTCGCCCGCGCCCTGCGCGAGCCTCCCGCCGACGAGGAACGCGCCGCCGTCCTCTTCGAACTCGGCAGCGCCTCCCTGCTCACCGAGCCCGCCACCACCGTCAACCACCTCCGCGCCGCCCTGGAGGAGCCCGTCTCCGACCCGGCGCTGCGCCACGGCATCGTCTACCGCCTCTCCCAGGTCCTCGCCCACAGCGACCGGCTCGTCGAGGCCTCCGAACTCCTCGGCCGCGAGTCCCGGCTCACCACCGACGCCCGCAGCCGGCTCCGTATGCAGTCCGAGAAGTTCATGTGGGACGCCTTCCGCGCCGACGAACCCGACTCGCCCGCCCGCTCCCGCCGACTGGCCCGCCTCGCCGACCGGCTCACCGGCCGCGACCTCACCGAGCGGTACGTCATCGGCCTGCGCGCCTGGGACGCCACCCTGCGCGCCGAACCCTCGGCCGTCGCCGTCGACCACGCCGACCGTGCCCTGGAGGGCGGCCTCAGCTGGGCCGACGAGAGCCGGGGCTTCGAGGTCCCGGTCCTGGTGGCGCTCACCTTCCTCTACGCCGACCGGCCCGGCCGCGCCGAGGAGCTCTTCGCCGCCGGCACCGCCGAGTTCGAGCGCCAGGGCTGGCGCGGCGCCCACCTCTCCTTCGCGTACACGCTCCAGGGCTACATCAGGCTGCGCCGCGGCCGGCTCGTCGAGGCCGAGGACTTCGTCCGCGCCGGCCTGCGGCTCGCCGAGCGCGTCGGACCCCGCACCCCCGCCCACTGGTACGCCGTCGGTGTCACCATCGAGGTGCTGCTCGCCCGGGGCCGGGTCGAGGAGGCCGCACGGATCGCCCGGACCCACGACTTCGGCGAGCCCTTCCCCGCCGCCGTCACCTTCCCCGACTCCCAGACCGTCCACGCCGAACTCCTCCTCGCCACGGGACGCGTCGAGGAGGCGGCGGCCGAGCTGGCCGCCGTAGGCCGGCGCCTCGACCCGCGCGGCATGCGCAACCCGGCCTGGTGCCCCTGGCAGCTCCACCTCGCCCTCGCTGAGGCGCGGGAGACCCCGGACCGGGCCACCGCGACCGCCCTGGAGGCCGTGGCCCGCGCCCGCCAGTACGGCGCGCCCTCCACGATCGGCCAGGCGCTGCGCGTGACGGCCGAGGTCGTCGGCGGCTACGAGCGCGTGAAGCTCCTGGAGGAGTCCGTCGACTGGCTGGAGCGGTCACCCGCCGCGTACGAGCTGGCCCGATCCCTCGTGGCCCTGGGCGGCGCGCTGCGCCGAACCGGACGCACCGGCGAGGCCGCCGACTACCTCTACCGGGGCCTGGAGGCCGCCCAGACATGCGGGGCGGACGGGCTGGGGGACGAGGCCAGGGCAGAGCTCGCCGCCGCCGGGCTCAGGCCCCGGACCCTCCACCCGGCCGGCACGGACACACTCACCGCGCGTGAGCACACCGCGGCCGAGCTCACTGTCCGTGGCGAGGACGCGGCGGCCGCGCTGGGCGCCGACGAGGCGGCGGTGACCCAGCTGCTGTCCGCCGTCTACCGCAAGCTCGGCACGGATCGCGCGGGCCTCGCCCAGGCCCTCGGAAAGACCGGCCGGGAGTTCCGCGAGAGCGGGAGCCCCGACCGCCCCGCCTGACCCGCCCGGCGCCCTCGTCGTCCCTGCTCACCGCCGGTGAGCAGGCCCGTCGTGGTGCGCCCCGCAGGGGTGTCGCGGCGTGTCGCCGAGGTGCCTCGGCCGGAGGCGCCCCGGCGCGTCGCGGTGGGCGCCGGGGCACGTACCATGGCCGTATGTCCTTCCTCCGCCGCCGCAGCGCCGCCACACCCGCTGGCCCGGACTTCGACGTCCTGGCCATGGACCCGGGGGACTGGCCCGGCAATCTCGGCGCCGGCCTGCTGCCCGCACCCGACGGAAGCTGCCAGGGCGTCTTCCTGCGCTACGACCTGTTCGGCGGCCGTGGTCCCGCGATGATCATCGGCAACCTCCCGGAGGGCTCTCCGGCCCGCGAGCTCGCCGAGGGCCAGATCCCCTTCGAGGTGGCCCAGCTCCTCGCGGCGCTGGACAACGACGAGCCCGTCGAGGTGCTCGACACCGAGGACATGCCGGTGATGCAGGGAGACAACCTGCTGATCGTGCGCCGCCTGAAGCTCTCCGAGAGTCGTATCGCCTGCGTGCAGTTCGACCGCAGCGACAACGTCCTCGTCACGATCGCCAGTTGGGACCGTCCCATCACCGACGATCTCTACGCGCTGCTCAAGCCGCTGCCCGCCGAGCTGTTCCAGCAGGGCTGACGAGAGGCGGGGGCCGATGAGCGCACGCGTCGACAGCTGGATCTGGGCGGTCCGCCTCACCAAGACCCGCTCGCAGGCGGCCGCCGCCTGCCGGGCCGGGCACGTCAAGGTGAACGGCGACCGCGCCAAGCCCGCACAGCCGGTGAAGCCCGGCGACGAGGTGCGCCTCTTCCACGGCGGCCGGGAGCGGATCGTCGAGGTCACACAGCTCCTCACCAAGAGGGTCGGCCCGTCCGTCGCCGCCGAGGCGTACGTCGACAACAGTCCGCCACCGCCCCCGCGCGAGCACGTTGCGGTGGCCGCGGTCCGGGACCGCGGCGCCGGCCGTCCGACCAAGCGCGAGCGCCGCGAACTGGACCAACTGCGCGGCCGGTCCGCCTGACGCCGGGCTCAGGACACCTCGACGACGGTTCCCGTCTCGCGGGCGCGCTCCGCGGCGAGCACGGACAGGTGGCTGAGCAGCGACTCACGCGGACCTGACGAGACGAGCGAGGGGTCCTCGGCGGCGACCGCCGCGACGAACGCCTCCATGAGGCCCTCGTCGCCGCCGCCGTGACCGCCCGAGGCGGACATGTCCCCGGCGGGGACGGTGTCGATCTCCTCGGTGGCTCCGGTGCGGAAGTCATGGATGTGCAGCATGCGGCCGTCGCCCCGGATCTCGCCACGAGTGCCGAAGATCCGGGTGTGTCGGTTGGCCATCTCCGTGAAGCCGGTCATGGTGAAGGTGGCGGTGGCACCACCGGCGAACTCCATGGCGACGACCTGATGGTCGACGACGTCGTTGTCGCAGGCGTACACGCAGCGCCCGTACGGGCCGGTGCGCAGCGCCTCGTCCAGAGCCGGCCCGGTGAAGTCGTCGAGCACGACCGACAGCGGCCAGCCCTTCTCGCCGGCGGCGAGCCGGTCGCCGTAGAACCGCACGGCGTCGAAGGCGCACTCGCCGCGCACGGGGCACTCCACGCACCGGTCGGCGGCGTCCTGGGGGCGGTTGGCGGGTGTGAAGTGCGTCAGGCGGCCGAAGCTGGAGACGCGGGCGGGCGGCTCGCCGATGATGTGCTGCAGCCAGTCCAGATCGTGGCACGACTTCGCCATCAGCATGGACGTGGCCTCGTCCGTACGCCGCCAGTTGCCACGGACGTAGGAGTGCGCCTGATGCCAGTGACCGACCGGTTCCAGATGCTGCACGCTGACGACGTCCCCGATGCGGCCCGCGTCGACGAGGCGCTTCAGCTCACGGGTGTACGGGGTGTACCTCAGGACGTGGCCCACGGCCAGGATCACTCCGGCCCGCTCGACGGCGTCGACGATGGCGCGACAGGACTCCTCGTCCAGGGCCATCGGCTTCTCCAGCATGATGTGGTAGCCCTGCGCGGCGAACGCCAGAGCGGGCTCCAGATGGTCGCGGTCCAGGGTGCAGAGCAGGACCGCGTCCGCGACGCGGCCGCGCTCCACGATCCGGCGCCAGTCCGCCACGGCGGCGTCGGGGACGAGGCCGTGCTCGGTGGCGAACCGTTCGCGCCGTACACGCAACGGCTCGGCCACGGCCACGACCCGTGCGCGGTCCGGATGGTGCAGGGCGTAGCGGGCGTGCCGGGTTCCGCGGTCACCCGCGCCGACCACCAGCAGCGTTGTCGCGTCGGACATGTCTCGCTCCTTCTTTCACAGACAGCCGGGGAGGGGACGGCCGTTCGTCAGGTCATGGGAGTCAGGGACTCGGGATCGTCGAGGAGTTCGCGGTTCACGGCGTCCAGGGCCCTGCGGACGGCGCCGCGCGCCACCACCGCGTCGCCCAGAGTGCTGGCGGTGATGGGCGGTACATGCTGGGTCATGTGGTCGAGTTCCGCGGTCAGCGAGGGGATCAGGGCGTCGGCCAAGGGGCTGATCCCGCCGGCGAGGACCACGAGCTCGGGGTCGACCGCCAGGATCAGGGCCGCGATGGCCGGGGCAAGCCGCCGTGCGAAGTCGTGGACGGCCGCGAGGGCCTGTGGATCCTTCTCCGCCGCCGCGCGGGTGAGCGCCTCGATGTCCGACTCCCCGGGCAGCCGCTCACCGCTCCAGCGCAGGGACTCGCGGGCCGGCCCCAGGCCGAGCTGGGGAAGCGTACTCATCTCGCCCGCGCCGCCACGGCGCCCCCGGTGCAGACGCCCCGACAGCAGCAGCCCGGCGGCGATCCGGCGACCGGCCAGGATGCAGACGGCGTCGTCCACCAGCGCGGCGGAGCCGCGCCAATGCTCGGCGACCACGGCCAGGTTGGCATCGTTCTCGACGAGGATCCGGCACGAGAACGTGTCCGCGAGCCGCCGGGAGAGGTCGACGTCGTTCCACTCCGGGATCACCAGTGACCTGACCCGGCCCGTGGCGTCGACCATGCCGGGCACGCCGACGGCGATCGCGAGCAGCCGGTCGGAGGACACGGAATGTGCGGACAGGAGCGCGGCGAGACGGGTGCGCAGGAAGTCGAGACGCGCCAGCCCCGTCATCTCCGGATCGGTGTCCTCCCGTACACGGGCGATCGTCTCGCCCGCGAGATCGGACAGGTCCATCACGACCTTGTGCAGGCCGATGTCGACGCCCACGACGAGGCCCGCCTCGCTCCGGAACCGGAAGGAGCGGGCGGGCCTGCCGCCGGCCCTTCCCGAGGGACTCCCCTCGGTCTCCGCCACCCATCCGCGCGCGGACAGGGTCTCCACCAGGGCCTCGATCGTGGGCCTGGACAGCCCGGTGGCAGACGTCAGCTGACTGACCGTCTGGGGACTGCGCGCGTGCAACGCGCGGATCACCACTGCGGTGTTCATCCTCCGCAGACCGGCCAGGTCCTTTCCCCGTATGCCACTGGGCACGTCCGCCTCCTCCATCAGCCCGTCGCGGGTGGGTCGATGAAAGAGAGTTACACAACCTCGGCCGGGGGCGTCAATGGCAGTCCAGGGAGCGAACAGGTGTGGTCCCCGGAGTTGTCCAGGAGACTTGGCTAACCCCTTGACGAGGTCACTCGGGGAGAGTCATGCTCTCCCCGAGCTCGCCGCGGCCTACGCAGAGAACAGCGCCGTCAGCCGCGCCGCCGAGGTGCCGATGCCGGTCGGACCTCGCCGGGCCAGTGACGTACCACTGCCGGAGCGCACCTCGTCGGGGCCGTAACGGCGCACTCGCCGGTGCCAGTTGAGGATCCCCGCGAGCCAGTCCTCCAGCTCGCGCACATACGCCTCGAACGCGGCGCGCCCCTGCGCGTCGAGTCCGAAGTCCTGGTACAGCAGCGGCAGTTCGTGCCTCTTCACATGCTCGAACTGGCGCAGCCGTCCGTGCATCAGATCGTCGACCATCGACACGGCCGTCGGGTAGTCGCAGTCGAAGAACTTCTGCAGGACGAGGACACCGTTGTGGACCTCGCCCTCCACCTCGATCTCCTTCTGGTACGAGAAGAGATCATTGAGCAGGGCTGCGTAGTCCGAGACCGAGTTCTCCAGCGCCCGGACCGTGCCGCTGTCGAAGATCCCGGGCGGCAGCCCGTCCGTGCGCCGCAGTTTGCACAGCAGCATCGTCATCTCCGAGCCGAAGGTGCGACGCCGCATCTCGATGTAGTCCACGGGGTCGGGGACCCGGTGCTGCGCCTGGTTGTGCAGCTCCCACATCCAGCTGTCGAGCATCCCGTCCATGGCGCAGCGGAGCCGCGCCCTGGCGTCCAGGCTCATCGGTCCCGCGGTCCGCGTCCACAGATCGGCGAGGGAACGCTCCAGCGGACTCACGGCCGATGCCCGCCCCGCGTCCGGATCGGTCACCGGCATCAGGGACTTGAGACGCTCGGTGCACTCCTTCGCGCCGATCAGGTTCCGCGGCCGGCCGAAGACCAGCGGGTAGTAGTCGTCGCCGTACGTGCCCCACGTCAGCCACTCAGCGCTGAGCTCCAACTCCTCCACCGTGGCGTCGGGGTCGAGCCCCGCCGAGCAGAGCGCGAGGTCGAAGCCCTCCATCATGGGGCGGTCCCAGATGTCGTCCAGGAGCCCCATCCGATCCGCCCAGTCCTCGGACCGGCGCTTCGCCTCCCGGTGGTGCGGGTTGACCGTCAGCGGGTAGGGCAGGTCGAAGGCGGGCAGCAGCGATGCGCCCACCCGCTGGTGGGGGACGTGCGTCAGGGCGCGCAGACGGGCGGCGGCTGGGCGGCCGAAGAGGGTCGTGACGTCCAGGGCGGAGGTGCCGAGCACCCCCTCGACCCGCGAGGTCCCGGTGCGCAGACCCTCGTTCATGTACCGGCTGGAACGCAGGTGCCATTCGTGGCCGCCCGACTGCCAGTCCTGGAGTCCCTTCGTGTACGCCGCGACCGCCGCGCACTCCGCGGGGGTCAGCCTCTTCTCCAGACACAGTCCCGGGACTTCGGTCAGCGCCGTGTTCTCGAACTGGTGGAGCCGTGAGCTGAGCAGGTCGTTGACGGCCTCGGCCGCCTCCTGCGTCGTGCAGCCGAGGAACTTCTCCAGGACGAGCACGCCGTTGCTGTTCTCGCCCTCGTCCTCGACCTCCCGCTGGTACGAGAAGAGGTCGTTGCGCAGGTGCACCGCGTCGGAGAACGTGTCGCGCAGTACCAGCAGCGGCCGCGATTGCGCCACCTGCTCCGGTACCTCGGCGCCCGCCGCGTACTCGACGAGTCCGGCCGACCAGGGCGCTCCGCCCACCTTGCGGCGCATCTCGATGTACTCGACGGGGTTGGCGATCCGGCCTTCGCCGATGTTGTCGAGCTCCCACAGGGACTCGTACAGCAGCGCCTCGGTCGCCGTGGCGAACCGTTCCCGCCAGGCGGCGGACATGGACGGGACCGTACGCCGCCACAGGTCCGCCAGGCCGGCCTCCACCGGGTTGGTCGGCTCGGGCACGGGTGAGGACGGGTCCTTCGGCATGAACAGCGGCAGCCGGTCCAGATACGCCTTGCTGCCCGGCCGGTCCGGGGTGCGCTTGAAGACCTCCAGGAAGTGGTCGTCGAAGAAGAAGACCCACGTGTACCAGTCGGTGACGAGCGACAGGACCTGGGCGTCGCAGTCGGGATGGGTGTACGAGCAGAGCAGCGCGTAGTCGTGCGAGTCGAGGTCGTGCTGCTCCCAGATGCCGGAGCCCTCCAGCATCCCCATCTCCCGCGCCCACTCCCGGGTGTGCGTGCGGGCGGTCTCCACGTGGGGATTGAGCCGCGCCGGATACGGGACATAGAAATCCGGCAGGACGAAGGGCTGAGCCATGCGTGCGGGGCCTTTCGATGAGCGTGGGCGTCGACCGGCCAAGCCCTACCCCCGGCCCGGGAGACCCACTCGGCACCGAAGTTAGTCATATGAACGACGAGGGGGTGTCGCCGGCCCCCTCCTCCGGCGACACCCCTCCGCGCTCCGTTCGGAAGCCGCTCAGGCCCGGGAGACCCGCACGTCAGCCGCCTTCACGAAGGCGACCCGATGACCGAACTGGATCTCGTAGTACTCCTCCTGGCCCCGGACGACCCGGTGCCCCGTGGTGTCGAACACCGGAGCGAAGTAGTACTCGCCCGGGGTGCGGCCGCCCACCACGTACGACTGGCCCGCGAGCAGTCTGTACGGCAGCGGCGACACCGCCTGGACCGGCACTCCGGCGGGATACGCCGAGGCCTCCGGATAGGCCCGCCCGTACACCGGTACCTCCGCGAGGCCCTCCCTCGGTGTCAGCACCAGACCCCGGGAGCCCACCGACGTACGCTGCGCCTTCGGGTCGTGGAACCAGGCCTTCTGCCCCAGATACCAGATCGCCGTCCAGTCGCCCCGCCGCTCGGCCACCGCGTACTGCTGGCCCGTCGAGGCCCGCGCCCCGGTGTCGTTGACCCCGGTCGTCGAGTCCTGGCCGTCCGGCCGCAGCCCGACGTCCTTCACCAGCGGGGCGTCCGCGTCCGGCGCCGTGTGCAGCCGGACGGCGCCGCTGCCGTGCGGGGCGCACGCCTCGCCGGCCTTCACACACCCCGTGTAGACCGGCTGGTGCGCGGTGTACTCCGGGCGGATCGTCACCACTCCCGCGTTCGGGCCCGCGGTCGGCGTGAAGGGCCGGCCGAGCAGCCGGAAGTAGTGCGCCCAGTCCCAGTAGGGCCCCGGATCGGTGTGCATGCCGCGGATCGTCGACGTCGTCGTGCCCGGCACGTTGTCGTGTCCCAGGACGTGCCGGCGGTCGAGCGGGATGTCGTACCGCTGGGCCAGGTACCGCACCAGACGCGCCGAGCTGCGGTACATCGCCTCCGTGTACCAGGAGTCCGGCGCCGTGAGGAACCCCTCGTGCTCCAGACCCACCGACTTGGCGTTCACGAACCAGTTGCCCGCGTGCCAGCCGACGTCCTTCAGCGGCAGATGCTGCGCGACGTGGCCGTCCGACGAGCGCAGCGAGTACTGCCACGACACGTACGTCGGGTCCTGCACCAGCTGGAGCGTGACGTCCCAGGACGCCTCGGTGTCATGGACGACGATGTACTCGATCGACTGGGACGCGGGCCGGTCCGCCTTGTCGTGGTTGCCGTAGTCCCCGTCCCCGAACTCCTCGTACGGCGCCGGGATCCACTCGCAGGCGACCGTCCTCGGGCACTCGGTCCGACCCGTGTCCGCCGTCCGCAGCCCCAGCGACGCCACCTGTCCGGTCTCGGGCACGAGGTCCGCGTCCGCGGGCAGCGTGACCACCTGCCCGCTGTCGGTACGCCGGGACTCACCGGACCGGATCACGTCGAACACGTCGTTCGCGTACGTCGTGGCCGTCGCCGTGTCGTCGGCGCCGGAGTAGCGCGCCACCGCGCCGAACCAGTCGGCCGGGTCGGCGCTGAGCGGCCGCCCCGATCCGCGCTGAGCCGCGGCGAGGAGTGCCGCTCCGCCCTCGATGTTCGCCGAGGTGCTGGTTCGCAGCTCCCGCGCCGGAATCCCGGTCAACGCGGCCGCCCGGTCCAGCGTCCTCAGCCGCTCCGGCAGCCGCGCCGCCGTGGGCGGTGCGGTCCGCGTGTCGGAGCCGGCCCGCGGCGCGCGGGAACCGTCGCCCCGTACGTCCTCCTCGCCGTGCGAGTGGTGCGGGGCCTCCGCGAGCGCGGTCGCCGCGTCAGTGAGGTGCATCGGGCCGTAGCCGCCGGTGACACTCGGGGCGCCGCCGTGCGCGTCCCACCGGGACTGGAGGTACGCCACCGCGAGCAGCACGCTCGGCGGCACGCCCTGACGTTCGGCGGCCGCCGCGAACTGCCGCTGGAGCGAGCCGGCCTCCACCGGCTCTGCCGTGGCAGGTGGCGCGGCCGACAGGAGGGGGAGGAGCAGGGCGGCGGACGCCGCTGCGCCCACCGCTCGGGGGACCCGTCTACGCGACACGGAACGGTGCAAGGCAGCCTCCGGTACCAGGGGTGACGAGGGGGCGTGCGGGGCCGGACCCGTACAGGGGTATCGGCTTCCGGACGATCCGTCAATCACCCCTCGATGCGCGGAAGTTCCCATGTCAGAGGGGATGCCGGGACAGTCTCACGGAGTTTCGCGGCGACGGCTCGCGGGCCTGCGGCGCGTCAAAGGCGTGGACCAATGGGCGGAGCGCACGGCGGACGGCGGAACGCCGCGCACCCGGTGTGTCGGCACCGGGCGCACGGCGTGTCACCACCCCCGTGGAACGGTCGGCGCGGCCTCAGCGCGTACCGACCGCGGCGCGCACGGCCCGCCGTGCCATGGCGCAGTCGTCGTGCAGCCGCCGCAGCAGCCGCCGCTGTTCCTCACCGGGCGAGACCGCACCGGACGGGACGGGTACCGAACCGGCCGGCGGAGCCTCCTTGATGGTGCGCTGCACCGCGGTCTCGTACGTACGGATCTCCCTGGTCAGGACGATCATCAGGTTCACCAGGAAGGCGTCCCGGGACGCCGCCCCCGCCTGCTGGGCGAGCTGACTGATCTGACGCCGGGCCGCCGGCGCGTCACCGAGCACCGACCACAGGGTGGCCAGGTCGTAGCCCGGCAGGTACCAGCCCGCGTGCTCCCAGTCGACCAGGATCGGTCCCGCGGGCGAGAGCAGGATGTTGGAGAGGAGGGCGTCCCCGTGACAGAACTGCCCCATGCCCTGCCGGCCACCGGCGTGCGCCAGGCCGTGCAGCAGCTTCTGCAGGTCGTCCCGGTCACGGTCGGTGAAGAGGCCCAGCTCGTGGTAGCGCGCGATCCGGGACGGGTAGTCCAGCGGCGCGTCGAAGGTGCCGGCCGGCGGCCGCCAGGCGTTCAGCCGGGCGATCGCGCCGAGCGCCGCGCGCAGATCCGTGCGGGGCGGAGCCTCGACGGGGTGGCGCGTCAGCGCCGCCGCCCGTCCCGGCATCCGCTCGATCACCAACGTGCAGTTCTCCGGGTCCGCGGCGATCAGCCGGGGGGCTCGCACCGGGGGACGGTGCCGGACGAAGGAGCGGTAGGCAGCTATTTCGTGCTGGAACCGCTCGACCCACGCGGGGGAGTGGTCCAGTAAACACTTCGCCACGGCCGTGGCCCGCCCGGTCGTGCCGACGATCAGCACGGAACGCCCGCTCCGTCGCAGGACCTGTACGGGGTTGAACTCCGGGCAGATCCGGTGGACGGACGCGATGGCCATCCGCACCTGGGCCCCCTGCGGGCCGGACAGGTCGATTCTTCCGCTGAGCGGCTGAGCGGCACTGCCCGCCCATCGCCTCGCGCGGGCCGCCGGAACGACCGGGGCGAGGTACGGTCCGCTGCCGACCGGTACGGAACGGTGCTGGGGCCGGGGCGGGGCGGACACGGAGGACGATGCTGTGTACATGGAGGAGACAGATCCCTTCGTGTGCCGACAAGTTGCGTGCGTCGCCCCGCCCGACCTCCGGGCCGCACCCTGGGGAATGTGGGCCGGTTGCCGGGGCGGGGTGGCGCGTTCCTACCTGACACCCCGGCGCGGGTGGCGGAACATCGGGCGCACCCTGGCGAAGCCTGGCGAATAGTCGCCAGCCCTATGACAGGGGGTTACTGTCAACTCAGCCGAGAACCTGGGGGCTTAGACGTGACCGGACAGACCAACACCCGCCTGGCAGACCTCTTCGGCCTCGCCGGCTGGTCCAAGGGAGAGCTCGCGAGACTCGTCAACCGGCAGGCGGCGGCCATGGGCCATCCGCAACTGTCGACCGACACCTCACGGGTGAGGCGATGGATCGACATGGGGGAGACCCCGCGCGACCCCGTACCCCGGGTGCTGGCTGCACTGTTCACCGAGCGACTCGGCCGTGTCGTGACCATCGAGGACCTCGGGTTCGTACGACACGGGCGCGCCGGGAGACGGCAGAACGTCAGGAACACCGACAACCCTGACGGGCTGCCCTGGGCGCCCGAGCGTACGGCAGCGGTCCTCACCGAATTCACGGGAATGGACCTCATGCTCAACCGACGCGGCCTGATGGGCGCGGGCGCCGTGCTCGCCGCCGGCTCCGCACTCAGCAGCGCCATGCACGACTGGCTCCACACCGACCCCGCACGCGCCGCGCAGGCCCCCCGTGCGAACGATCCCCTCCACGCCGACCCCGCTGGGTTCGACCGCTACGAGGCCGCCCCCATCGGGTCGGAGGAGATCGAAGCACTGGAGCGCTCGGTGGAGGTGTTCCGAGCGTGGGACGCCTCCCGCGGCGGCGGTCTCCAACGCAAGGCGGTCGTAGGACAGTTGAACGAGGTGGGCGGCATGCTCGCCTACCGCCACCCCGACCACCTCCAGCGTCGCCTCTGGGGCGTCGCGGCCAACCTGGCCGTCCTGGCGGGCTGGATGTCCCACGACGTGGGCCTGGAACCCACAGCCCAGAAGTACTTCGTCATCGCCGCCCACGCGGCCCGTGAGGGCGGCGACCGGCCGCGCGCCGGGGAGGCACTGTCCCGCGCGGCGCGCCAGATGGTGCACCTGGGCCGGCCCGACGACGCCCTCGACCTGATGAAGCTCGCCAAGTCCGGCTCCGGCGAGGAGGTTCTGCCGCGTACGCAGGCGATGCTGCACACCATCGAGGCATGGGCGCAGGCGTCCATGGGCAAGGGCCAGGCCATGCGCCGTACGCTCGGCGAGGCCGAAGACCTCTTCGTCTCCGACCGGTCGGACGTGCCGCCGCCCAGCTGGATGCAGAACTTCGACGACGCCGACATGCACGGCATGCAGGCCCTCGCGTACCGCACCCTCGCCGAACACGACCCCGCGGCCGCGGTTCCGGCGCAGCGCCACGCCAAGCTGGCCCTGGACCTGCGCCGCAGCGGTCACAACCGGTCCAAGCTCTTCGACTACATCTCCCTCGCCTCGGCCTGCTTCATCGCCGACGACCCGGAGCAGGCCGACCGGTACGCGCGGCTCGCCCTGGTCTCCATGGGCGAGACCTCGTCCCACCGCACCTGGGACCGGCTGCGTGAGATGTACCGGCTGACCGGGCAGTACGCCGGCTACGCCAAGATCGAGGACCTGCGCGAGGAGATCGCGCTCGCGCTGCCCGAGCCGGCGGCGAAGCGGCCGAGGGCCCGCGGGATCTGAGGGGCCGGTCCGACTCCCGACCGTACGAGCAAGGGCACACCGGCACGTGCCGGTATGCCCTCCTGAGGGGTGCTCGCCAAGGGGGCTCGCTCGCCGGTGCGGGGTGGCACCGCGGCCCGCGGACCCGAGGGCCGGAGCGAGCTGGTCTCTGCGTGGGTTCGACGGCCCGGCGCGGAGCTCGTGCCGGCTGTGGAGCCTGTGGCCCCGCCGCGGAGCCCGTGCTCCCGCAGTGGAGCAGCGGCCCGCAGTGGAGCTAGTGGCCGACGCGGACCACCATCAGGCAGGCGTCGTCCTCGCGCGGTGCCTCGCCGAACTCCTCCACCACCGACCGTACACAGTCCTGCGCGTCGCGGGCCCCGGCCAGCCGCGGAGCCAGCGCGAGCAGTCGCTGCGTACCCGTGTCGTCCAAGCCGCCGCGGCGGGTCAGCCCGTCCGTGTGCAGCATCAGCAGGTCCCCGGGGAGCAGCCGGATCTCGGCCTCCTCGTACGCGGACCCGGCCGTCGCTCCCAGGAGCACGCCGTCGGGCCGCTTCAGGGCGCGCCCCGTGCCGTCGCGGAAGAGCAGCGGGGCGGGGTGCCCTGCCTGAGCCCAGGAGAGGGTCTGGCTGACCGGTTCGTAGCGGCAGCACATCGCGCTGCCGAGCGCCGGCTGCACCGCCGACTCCAGCAGTTGGTTCAGATGACCCATCAGGGCGCCAGGGCGAATTCCGGCCACGGCCATGCCGCGCAGCGCGCCGAGGAGCATCGCCATGGAGGAGGTCGCTGAGACCCCGTGACCGGTGAGGTCACCGACCGTCAGGAGCGCGTCGCCGTCGGGGAGCGCCAGCGCGTCGTACCAGTCGCCGCCGATCAGACCGGTCGAGGCGGCGGGCAGGTAGTGGCCCGCCACGTCGAGCGGGGCGCCCGGGCCGCCGTGGGCGAAGCGCAGGGAGCCGCGCCACGGAGGCAGCACGGCCTCCTGGAGCTCGACGGCGACGCGACGCTCGGTGCGCTCGATGTGGCGACGGCGCTGCAGGCTGTCCCGGGACTCGCGGACGGCGCGCTCGCTTCGGCGCAGCTCGCTGACGTCACGCAGAACGGCCCACATGGAGGCCGTGCAGCCGTCGGAGTCGAGGACCGGCTCGCCCATCATGTGGAGCGTACGGACCCGGCCGTCGGTGCGGACGATGCGGAACTCGCCGTCGATGGGCTTCCCGTCGATCAGACAGTCCGTCACCATCGCCTGGAGCAGGGACTGGTCCTCGGCGAACACCATCGAAGGAAGTTCGTCCAGCGACATCGGGCCGCTCTCGGGGTTCCGGCCGAAGATCTGGTACAGCTCCTCGGACCAGCTCACCTCGTCGTTCAGCAGGTTCCACTCGGCGCTGCCGACGCGGCTGAGGAGGGAGCCGGTGCGCGGGGCCGGGACGCCGTAGGCGGCGCCGGGGTCCGAGAGGCCTTCGGCCTCCACCTCGATGACATCGGCACCGGAGGTGGCGGGAAGCTCGTCGGGGACGCCGGCCTTGAGCTGGCCCAAGTGGGCGCCCAGGTCGTCGAGTTGATGTACAGCCAGGTCGCAGAGCGCACGCTGCCAGCGGTTCTTCGGGTCGTCCTCGTCCAGGACCGCGTCCCGGCGCACGGCGTCCACGTCACCGCGCAGACGGCGGGTCTGCGAGATCAGCGCGTCCACGGTGCCGGGCTCCGGCGGCTGGGCTGGACGGTCCGCGTAGAGAGGGGACGGCATGTCGTACTCCGATACAGGCGCGACGCGGGCAAGCGGTGGAACGAGGCCCGGATACGACTGTTGCACAGGCGGAGACACCCCGTAAGGGATTTGGCAACACTCGATACGGTGGTGCTTCTGACATATGCCAACGGCCCGTCGATTATCGGCCATCGAGGTGGTAACGGAGCGACACCGTGGGAAGGTTACGGTGCTGGGGTGGTGAACGACGAGGTGGACACGGTGGGGACGGCGCTGTTGCTCGCGGCGGCGCCGGCGGGACGGGGCCGGGCGATCGACGCGGCGTCCGTACTCCCCGCCCTTGCGGCGGTACCGCCCGGCGCGCTGACCGGTACGCCGGTCGCGACGGTCGTCGAACTGGCGGACCCGCTCGACCCGCAGACCGTCCTGACACGTCTGCGCGCGGCCGCCGCCGCGCCGGGACCGCTCTCCGTCCACCTCGCCGGTCAACTCCAGCTTGACCGCCGTCAACACCTGCCGCACCTGGCGCTGGCGCGGAGTACGGCGACGACCCTGCGCTACACGGGCCTGCCGTGGCACTGGCTCGCGGGCGAACTCGCGGTCCGACGGCCCGGAACGACGAGCGTCGTCGCCGACCTGGTCGCGGACGCGGAGCTGTGGGAGAGCCTCGGCTCCACGCCCGGTCTCCTCTCCCTGGGGCCGGACGTACAGCTGTACGGGCGGGTCGCCCCGGCACCGAGGCGCGGCGCTCCCACGACGCCCGACTACCTCCGTCACTTCGCCACGGTCTGGCGCACGGGAGCCCGGCCCCCGCTCCCGGACCTGCACGCGGCCGCGGCCGCCCGGATGGGCCCGGGGCCCGCGCTGTACATGACGCCGGAGACAGCGGCTCCGCCCGCGCACGGTGGACCGGTCGCTCCCGCCCAGGCGGTGGCTCCGGCCGCCGACCGCGACCCGGTTCCTCACCCCCGTCCCGATCCGCACCCCGCGATTCTCGCCGCCGCGCGGGCGGGGCGGCACGGGGAGGCCGTGGCGGTGGCCGTGGCCTGGGAGCAGGAGGCGCTGCGGCGGTACGGTCCACGGTCGCGGGAGGCCCTGCACTGGCAGGAGGTCCGTGCCGACCTCGCGCGGCTGGCCGGGGAGCCCGCGCGCAGCTGCGAGTTGTGGATCGGTGCGGCCCAGGCCAGGCTCGACCTGGGCCAGGCGCCTCAGGACCCGGACGTGGAGGGCGCCGTGGACCGGGCACACCACCAGTGGGAGCGCATCACGGACCCCGCGCGCGCCCACGCGCTCGGCCCCGCCCTCGTCGCGCTGCGGCACCGCGTGCCGGGCCGCACGGCCGGCGCGCTCGCCGCGCTCCGACGCAGGATGGAAGGACCCGCCGAGTCAGCGCCCACAGGTCACGCCCCCACCGGTCCCGTCACCGCGGTGCCCGCGCTCACAGGCGAGGGCGGGCCGGTCTCCTAGGTCGCCGCGGGACGGACCACTCGGATGCCGAAGCCGAAGGTCTTCGTCGACAGGGCGATCCCGATGAAGAGGAGCGCGAAGTGTTCCTGGCCGCGCGCGGTGGCGATGCCGCCGAGGTCGAGCAGTGAGTCCTGGGGCCAGCCCAGATCACGCAGCAGACCGCTCACCGTCTCCTTGGCCGCGTCGTCGTCGCCGGACAGGAAGAGCGTGCTCGGCCCCTCGAGGGAGTGCGGTGCGACCATCACGACCCGGTCGACCGTGCAGAGCGTCTTGACGACGCGCGTCCCGGGGAACGCCCGCTGGATCTCCTCTCCGAGGCTGACCACGGGGTGCGAGAGCGACTCGTCCTCCAGGAAGCCGACGGCGACGTCCAGCAGCACCTTCCCCTCCAGCGCGGACGCGCCGACCGACTCCAGAAGCGGCACCGAAGCCGTCCCCGGCGTGGCGTTCACCAGGACCTCCGCGTGCGTCGCGGCCGCCGCCGGATCACCGACCCGGACCCCCGCGTCCAGCAGCTCCCTCAGTTCCGTGAGCAGTTCCGGGTCCTCGGGCCGCCGTGACCCGAGGACGATGTCATGGCCCGCGCGGACCCAGCCCGCCGCCAGCGCCCGTCCCACATTCCCTGTGCCGAGAATTCCGATTCGCATGGCCACGACGCTAGGCGCCGCCCGCCCGGTGCCGCATCGGACTTTGGTCGGGCCCGCACGGCTCGAGGACGTAGGCCCCGAGGCCCAGGGGGTGTCTCGGGCCGGACCGGCCGCCGCCACGCGCCGCACGACCGGAGGGTCCGGGCTGCGATGATCGTACGTATGCACGCCTCTTCCTCCTCCGCGCCGGCCGACGCCCTCACCACCGAGCGCCTGCTGCTGCGCCCCGTGCGCGCGGCCGACGTGCCGGCCGTCACCCGGCTGTGGACCGACCCCGAGGTACGGCGGCATCTTGGCGGGCCGGTCACCGAGCAGGTCGTACGGATCCGCCAGCGACGAGTCGTCGGTGCGGCCGGCGTGCACGCCGTGGTGCGGGCCGCCGACGGGGTGCTGCTCGGGCTCGTGACCGTCGAGCCCGGCGCGAGGGACGGGGAGACGGAGATCTCGTACCAGTTCCTGCCCGAGCACTGGGGGCACGGCTACGCCCGCGAGGCCGTCGCCGCCGTCCTCGACGCCACGCTCCGCGGCACGCCGAGTGTCGTCGCCCTGACGCAGGAGGCGAACCGCCCCTCCCGGCGGCTCCTCGAAGCCGTCGGCATGACCCACGCCGCGTCCTTCGTCGAACACGACGCCCACCAGGTCCTCTACCGGCGCCGGCGCTGAACCCCTCGGCCCGCGCCCCTCAACGGACCTTCTCGCCCGCCGCCAGCTTCGCCACCATCCGCTCGAGCCGCTGCGCCCGGCCCTTCGGGGTGCGGGCCTGCCACAGCCGAAGGATCACCAGGTACTGATCGGTCCTGCCGAGCCCCTCGTAGAAGAGCCGCGCCCGCTCGTCGGCCGCAAGGGCCGCCGCCAGATCGTCCGGTACGGTCGCCTCCGCCTGCGACGGGTACGCGGCGCCCCACCGGCCGTCCGCCTGGGCGGCCGCCACCTCGGCGAGCCCCGGCGCGCGCATCCGGCCGGCCGCCGTGAGTGCCTCGACCTTGCGCACGTTCACCCGCGACCAGAGGCTGCCCGCTCTGCGCGGGGTGTACTTCTGCACGTAGTACACCCCGTCCCCGCCCTTGCGCTGCCCGTCGATCCAGCCGAAGCAGAGCATGCAGTCGAGGATCTCCGGAATCGTCAGCGACTCGCCTCCCCCGCCCTTCTTGGCGATCCGCAGCCAGACCCCGGGTGTGTCGGCGTGGTGGGCCTCCAGCCACGCCTCCAGCTCCGCGGCCCTCGTGACGGTGATCAGTTCGAGTCCCTCGTACCGCTCCATGGGACCACGATAGGCGCCGGCCCCGGACATACGGGCGGCCTCCTCACCAGGCCGTAGTGACGCTGCGTCAGAACCGGGCGTGGGTGGTGATGTCCGACTCGAACTGGGTGATCATCTCCGGTGTCACCGTCGGCCGGCACTGGCCGATCGCCTCCAGATAGTCGGCCGTGGTCGCGCCCGGCAGCCGGTCGTCGTTCACCGGGCGGCCGCCGACGGCGACCAGATCGCGCTCGAAGGAGTTCTGGGCGGCGATCCGCGCGGCGTGCTCGATGTCGGCGGGCGTGAACAGATCGCTCGCGGAAACCAGTTCGTCGATGTCGACGTCGGACCGGCCCTCGGTGTACCGCGCCCAGATCGCGGCGCGGGCCGCCTTGTCCGGTGTGCCGATCGGGATCAGGTAGTCGAAGCGTCCCGGGCGCAGAAAGGCCGGATCGAGGGAGCGGATCGAGTTCGTGGCGCAGACGAGCAACCGCTCGTCCCGCTCACGGAACCCCGGGATGAGCTTGAGGAGTTCGTTGGTCACGCCGTGCATGCCACCGGGCTGCGCGGGCTCCTGACGGACCGGGGCGATCTCCTCGACCTCGTCGATGAAGACGAGTACGCGCTCCAGTTCGGCGATCCGCGCGAACGCCGAGCGCAGGGCCGCCGCGAGATTGCCCTCGTCGGCGAGCCGGGACGGCAGGATCTCCACGAACGGCCAGCCGAGGCGCGAGGCGATGCCCCGGGCGAACGTCGTCTTGCCGGTGCCCGGCGGGCCGAAGAGCCCCACCGCGCGCGGCGGCCGAACTCCGTGCCGAGCCGCCCGCTCGGGCTCGGCCAGCGGAAGCACGACGCGCCGTTCGATCAGGTCCTTCTCCCGCTCCATGCCCGCGACCTTGGCCCACAGGTCGCCCGGCAGCAGCCGTCCGCCCAGGTCGTCGAGGAGGTTGGCGGCCGGGCCGTGCAGCGGCTCGACCTTCTCGAAATACGCGACGGCGGGCTGGCGGGTGTAGCCGGCGTTGAGCAGGCCCTCGCCGAGCAGGTCCTCCTCCGGCAGGACGTACGCGATCCGCCCGACCCGCGCCGCGACCAGCCGTCGTTCCAGCTCGACGAGCAGGGCGCTGGCGAGCCCCCGGCCACGCCAGGCGGAGGAGATGGCGATCCGCATCACCCAGGCCCGTTCGCCGGAGACACAGGCGAGGGCCGCCCCGATGGGGACGCCCTGATGGACGGCGACGACGGCGGGCTGGCGGGAGGTCAGGGCGCTGATGCACTCGGCCAGGGAGAACACGGACTCCTGGCCGAGCTCGGCCGTGGTGTCGATCAGATGGACGACCGCGGCGAGATCGCTCTCGCGGTAGTCGTGGATGAGCCAGTTCACCGGTACCGCCCCTCGTTCGTTCGATTTCGAACCGTTGCGGCGAGGCTAGGGGCGGGGGAGGGGGCGGGTCGTGTGCCACGGTGCACAAGGCGCACGCGGCAAGTGCTACGAAGCGTCACTGGCCGGACGGCGCGCGCGTGCGCGTCCGGAACGGGCGAAGCCCCCGGAGGGAATCCTCCGGGGGCTTCGTCGTGGTGCGGCTCAGTACGCGGGCGCGAGCTTCGGGTTCGGGCCGTAGGCGTTGTCGGCCTGGTTGCCCTCGGTCGCGTAGAAGACGATGAGGATGATCCCGCCGACCAGCGGGATCAGGCCAATCAGGATCATCCAGCCGGAGCGGCCCGTGTCGTGCAGACGGCGGACCGTCACGCCGAGCGTCGGCAGCAGCACGCCCAGCGCGTAGATGCCGGTCAGCAGCGGCGCCGTGGTGAGCACCGCGTCGAGGACCGCCAGGACGATGTACACGATCACGTTGAACAGCATGTACATCCAGTATTCCTGGCGGCGCGCACGGCCGGTGAATACCGCGTACTTCTTGAGAACGTCGAGGTACCAGTTCACTTATTCCCCCCAAGGACTGGGAAACGCAAGCGGGAGCCTGTCTCTGTGGAGCAAGCTTGCGCAGAACTCCAGTGGCCGAAACGCCATCGGTCAATTCGTTACCTGGGGTGGGGAGTCGGTGGCTGATGTGTCTGGTCTTGCGAATGTGACAAGGCGACGGCGCCGTATCCCGTGCGGGACACGGCGCCGTTCTGGGAGAGGATCAGAGCCTTATGTCGCTCTCCTGGACTTGCTCATGAGGAGTCCGCCCGCCGTGAGCGCGAAGAGGCAGACGCACGCGCCGGTGATGACGTTGCTGACGATCGCTCCCGTGTCCACGTCCCGGGCGACCACCCAGGGCGAGATGATCAGCCAGACGCCGGCGAGCAGGGCGACGAAGTTCAGGTCCTGCGACCGCTCCGGGGCCATCGACATACAGAGTCCGAGCCCCGCGAGGGCGATGCCGACGATCAGGTTGTTGAGGGCGAGGTCCGGGTGGAGGCCTGCGAAGTGAACCGTGTACGCGGAGATCGCGGCCCAGATGCCGGCCACCATGATCAGTTCCTCGACCGCGGCGACACCACGGGTCTGGAGCACTCGGGAGTAGCGGTCACGCATTTCAGATGCGTCGGGATGTCCCCTCATGTCACCAGGACGGTGAGAGACGTCAGACATACGACTCGCCTCCTTCTGGCGTCTTGCACGTCTGATCGCGCTTGCGGCATCGAGCCGCGGTTTCATTGTGCGCTTATCTGGCCTTTATGTGTAGATGTACCCGATAGGGGATTCGCACAGAAACGGCGGCACGGATATGCGCGTAACCACCAAAGAAATGATCTTCGAATGAACATTTCCCGAAGTCACGCGCATCGCCGTACGGATATGCGGACAGCCGTCGTCGTGATCAGCCGCGACTGTACGGACGGGTGATGATCTCCATGTTGTGACCGTCGGCGTCGTCGAAGTAGGCGCCGCGGCCGCCGAAGAGGTGGTTGACCTGCCCGGGCTCGGTGTGGCTCGGGTCCGCGTAGTACGTGACCCCCATCCGCTCGAGCCGCCCGATCATGGCGTCGAACTCCTCGTCGGGTACGAGGAAGGCGTAGTGCTGCGGGGTGAACGCGTCCGCCGACTCGTAGTAGTCGAGGGTGACGCCGTTGCCGGTCTCCACCGGCAGGAACGGACCGAAGGGTGCGCCGACCTCCAGGCCGAGCACCTCGGCCAGGAACGTGGCGGAGGCCCGCCTGTCACGGGCGTATACGACAGTGTGGTTGAGCTCGATGGCCACGAAGGGTCCTCTCGAAAGGCTGCGTCGGTGTCTTCCTGATGGGGCTCGTCGCGTGCGTACATGGCGTGGGAACGCGTACGCGTGCGTGGAAGACGACCGAGGCGGGCCTCGCGCCCGCCCGGCGGCGGTCACGCCAAGGCCGGGTGCCTCACTCGCTCGCGGCCCATGGCCGACCCGGCAGTCATACGAGCACGCTAACCCATGATCATCGGTGCGGGCAACGGCGTTCTCGGGCCGGGCGGCGAGAGGTCCCGCCGCGTCCCCCGGCGTAATCTGGAAGTGGACTCGGGGTCTGCAACGTCCCACCGCCCGGGAGGCGGACGAACATGACCGGAATCGTGTCCCGGAGCTTCGACTCCGCAGATGAGACGCGTCCCTTCGAGGACTCCAAGGGCAGGCTCGACCTGATCAACGCGGAAAGCGGTCCGGTCGGGCGTGCCGTGTTCGAGCCCGGCTGGAAGTGGTCCCAGCACGTGAAGCCCATTGCCGGGACGGACAGTTGCGAGGCATCGCACGTCGGGTATGTCGTCAGCGGTCGGATGAAGGTCGTGATGGAAGACGGGGAGTCGGCCGAGATAGGCCCCGGCGACTTCATGGCCGTCAAGCCGGGACACGACGCGTGGGTCCTCGGCGACGAGGCCTGCGTCGTGGTGGACTGGGCCGGCTTCCTGGACTACGCGGCACCGAAGAAGAGCTGACGGGCGCGGCGGGCGGCGGCCGGGGTGGTCGAGTGCGTCGCCGCACCGCCGGCCGTCCGCGGGACACCTCGAACGGCTGCCGAAAAGCCCTGATCAACGGGGCCATTGGCCTGTTATCGTCGCCCGCATGCCCGAACTGATCGCCCCCACAGCTCGCCTTCATCGCTCCTGGCTCGAAGCGCACGCCGAGTGGAGCCCCGGCGCCCATCAGTCCGGAGCGGGGATGAGGCTGGCGGAGGAAGAGGCTTTCGCCGTGCCCGAGATCTTCGCGTCCTGGGTCGGCCGACTGCGGGAACAGGGTGACCCGACACGGCCGTTGGCCCAGGGGCGGGTGCGCGCCACGCACTGGTGGATCGTGGAGGACGGGGCGTACGCCGGCGCGATCGACCTGCGCCACGAACTCAACGACTTCCTGCTCAGGGCCGGCGGACACATCGGCTACAGCGTCCGGCCCTCCGCCCGCCGTCGCGGACTCGCCACCTGGGCCCTCGGGGCGGTCCTTCCCGAGGCCCGAGCCCTCGGCCTCGACCGGGTCCTGGTGACCTGCGACGACGACAACGTGCCCTCCGCCCGCACGATCGAGCGCAACGGCGGGGTGCTCGAAGACACCCGCGACACGGAGATCGGCCGCAAGCGCCGCTACTGGATCACCCTGTGAGCCCGGTGGCGACCGGGACGCGCCCACGGCGAGCACGGCGCCCACGGCGAGCACGGCGTCTCCGCTCCTGACGGTTCTTTCGGCCCCTCGGCGCGGTCCCCGCGCACGCCTCCGACCCGCGGTGTGCCCCGCGCCGGCTGCGCGCCCCCGCCCCGCCCGGCCCGGCTCAGTGCGGCCGGCGGGTCGGAGGTGCCCAGGAGCTCGAGCCCAGGGTGATGGCCTGTCAGCCGTACGCGTCCGTCACGCAGTCCCGGGCGCACGCGCCGCGTTCGTACGCGTCACGGAGCGCGGCTGCCGCGAGGCGGGGGTCCATGTCCGGGTGGGCGAGGTGTTCGTCCGCCAGGCGCAGCACGTCCTCGACCGTGACGATCACCGGCTCTCCCGGTCCCGCCGCCGCGCGGGCCGACGCGATCGCCATGACGGCCGCCCTCCGCAGCACCCGCTCCTGTTCGCGCCGGGTGGCGGCCCATGCCCGCGCCGGGGCGGGCGGCCGGACCGCGCGGCCCTGGCGGACGGCGCCCAGCGCCATGAGGCCGGCCCCGGCGGCGACGACCAGCATCCCCACGACCGTCTCCGCGTGCAGTCCCGTCGCCACCCGACCCCCTTGCGTCGAACGACCTGTACCCAGGGCGACCCGATTTCAGGCACAGTCACGGCTGACACGCGTAAGTGACACGTGTCACCTTCCTGCTTCAGGCGTTGACGCGGCCGATCCCCGGCCGGACGCTGCTCGCATGACCGTCACCACCGTCACCACCACCCGCGGGCCCGTACGCGGTGAGCGCCGCCCCGACGGAAGCCTCCGCTTCCTCGGCATCCCCTATGCGCAGCCGCCCGTCGGCGCCCTCCGGTTCGCGGCGCCCGTGCCGCCGGAGCCGTGGACCGAACCGCTGGACGCCACCGCCTACGGGCCGACCGCCCAGCGCCGGCCCTTCGCCGACGTCACCACGGTCCCGGAGCCCTCCGTCCCAGGCACCGGGATCCTCAATCTCAACGTCTTCACGCCGCGCACCGATCCCGAGGCCGGGCTCCCCGTCCTGGTGTGGATCCACGGAGGCGGTTACGTGGCGGGGTCGGCGGCCAGCCCCTGGTACGACGGATCGGCCTTCAACCGTGACGGCGTCATCCTGGTCTCCCTCGGCTACCGGCTCGGCATCGAGGGCTTCCTGCACCTCGCGGACGCCCCCGACAACCGAGGCGTCCGCGACTGGATCGCCGCCCTCCAATGGGTCCGCGACAACATCGCCCGCTTCGGCGGCGACCCGGCCAAGGTCACCGTCGCCGGCCAGTCGGCGGGAGGCGGCGCCGTGCAGACCCTGCTCGCCGTCCCGGCGGCCCGCGACCTGTTCCGCGGCGCGCTCTCCGTCTCCGGAGCCGTCATGCGCCCCGACGGCCCCGAGGTCGCCCGCGCGGCGTCCCGTCTCTTCACGGCGCGTACCGGCGTACCCGCCACCGCCGCGGCGCTCCGCGACCTGAGCGACGACGAACTCCTCGACCTGCAGGACCTGATGGGCGTACCGGGCCCGGACCGCGAGGGCTTGCCGCCGCTGCTGTCCCTGGCGCCCTTCGCGGACGGCGAGCTGATCCCGGAGCCGGTTCTCGACGCGTTGACGACCGGCGAGGCGGGCGCGGACGTCCCGCTCATGCTGGGCTTCACGGCCCACGAGTTCAACGCCTTCCCCGCCCCGGGCCCCGACGGCCCGCCTGTGCCGGTCCTCCTGGGGGCGCTCGGGCTGCCGGAGGACCGGCTCGGCTCGTTCACCACCGCCTACGGGGCGGCTGACCCGGCCGCGCTGTTCGGCCAGGCCCTGACCGACGCCACCTTCCGCGCCCCCGCCCTGGCCCTCGCCGACGCCCGGGCGGAGCGCGGGCGCCCCACCTGGCTGTACGAGTTCGTGTGGGAGTCGCCCGTCAACGGCACGGCCTTCCACTGCCTGGACCTGCCGTACGCCTTCGACCTCCTGGACGCGGAGGGTGTCACCGCCGTGGCGGGCGAGGCTCCGCCCCGCGTCCTCGCCGACGCGATGCACCGCGCCTGGGTCTCCTTCGTGCGGGACCAGGACCCGGGCGCGTCCTGGCCGTGCTACACGGCCGACGAGCGCGCCACGATGGTCTGGGACGCCGAGCCCCGTGTGGAACCGGACCCGCTGCAGCGGGTCCGCGACATCTGGCTCCGCTGACCCGCAGCGCGGGCTCCCCGAGCGCCGCGCTCACGTCGGCGCGGGGAGCCCCGTCTCGGTGAGTCCCGTCTCGGCGCTGCGCGGCCGAGGGCCCGCCGGTCCGGGCGGGCCCGCGACGAGCGCCTCGACGACCGCCTCCGCGAACGGCCGCACATCGGCCGGCGTGCGCGAGGTGATCAGGCGGAATCCGCCCGACGCGTCGACGACGACCTCGCTGTCCCGCCAGGTCCCGCCCGCGTTCACGAGATCGGTCCTGACCGACGGGTAGGAGGTGATCTCCTTCCCCGCGACCAGCCCGCTGTCGATGAGCAGCCACGGTCCGTGACAGATCGCGGCCACGGTCTTCCCGGCGTCCGCGAAGGCGGCCACCAGCCGCTGGGCCGTCATGTCCGTCCGCAGCCGGTCCGCGTTGACGGTCCCGCCCGGCACGACCACCGCGTCGTACGCGTCCGCCGACACCTCTTCGTACGACGTGTCCGGGTCGACGGCATCGCCCGGCCGCCGGTCCGACACGACCGTGACGACGGGTTCGGCCTTCTTCGCCGCCACGGTGACCTCGGCGCCCGCCTCGCGCAGTGTGGCCACCGGCTTCGTCAACTCGTCCTGTTCCGTGCCGTAGTTGGTCGTGAGGAAGAGGACTCGCTTTCCGTCGAGCGTCACAGCCGACGCCTCCCGTCCGGTCTCCGTCAGTGGCCGTGGTCCGGCCACACTTCCGCGACTGACCACCCGCGGCGCTCCTAAACGAACGGATCGACGGATCGGAACCGAACGAGTGTCGGCCGTGTGGCGTCCCGCGGCCCCGGCCGCGCGGCGGCCCTCAGCCGGCCCGGAAGCCGATCGTCCCGTCGGGCAGGACGGCCTCCACCGTCGCGCCGTGCTCGACCGTGCGGCTCACCGTGCAGAACTTCTCGTGCGTGAGCCGCACCCCTCGGGCGAAGACGTCGGCGGCCCGCGGGTTGCTCTCGGGCAGTTCGAACTCGTAGCTGACCCTGATCCGGCCCACCCGGCCGTCGTCCTCCGGTCCGGAGACCGATTCCACGACGATCCGCAGGTCGTCGTGGTCCACGGCGCGCGCCGTCCGGTCCACCACCATGCCGCCGCAGCCGCCCATGGCCGCGAGCAGCAGCTCCACGGGGGTGAACGAGGGCTGCGCGTCCGGATCGTCCGCCGCCCCCATGCGCACCTCCGCGCCTCGGTCGTTGCGGGCGGTCCACTGCCGGTAGCCGGTGCGGAGGGTCTCGATGCGGTAGTCGGCCATGGTGTCCTGGGCTCCTCGGTGTGTGTACGGGTCCGAACGTGCGGCGCGGGGCATCCGGCACTCCGCGGTCCCCACCTGAGTACGTGGCCAGGTCCCGAGTGAGTACGTCGTCCGATACCCGGCCCCCGGCCGCGCTGGTCGAATAGGACCATGATCTCCGACGCCCGGCGCACCAGCCGCATGCAGCACGTCACGACCACCGGCGCGGCGCTGGCGGGCGCGCTGCTCCCGCTCGCCGTCGGGATGCTGCTGGCGCGGAGCGTGGGGGCGGACCCGATGGCTCCGGTGAACGCCCTGATCACCAGTGGCGGCCAGCGCGCCCGACTGGACCGCTGCCAGCTGCGCGCCGTACGGCCGACGCGTGAGGGCCGGGCCGGGGTGTCCGGCCTGACCCGCCCGGTCCTCACCCGCCGGGCACTGCGCGACCTCTCGGTCCGGGAGGGCAGGTCCGACCTGTCGGTCCGGGAAGGCAGGTCCGACCTGTCGGTCCGCGAGGTCAGGCCCGTCCGGACCGCGCTGCGCGCCCTGCCGCGTCTGCGTGACCTGGCCGCCCTGCCGCGTCGGTGAAACCTGGGTCAACACCAGGCCAACTCCCGGTATGTGCACTCGTGTTGGGTCATGGATGCGTAGCCTTGAGGGAGGGGAGTCGGCTGCGCGGGGGTGGGGCGTGTGACTGCTGGATCCGAGTCGGCACCGCGGGGGAGGGGCCTGTCGCGAGGCCGCTTCGCCCTCTGGCTCCTGCTCATGGCGACTCTTCTCACCGCGGTGCCCGCGGCCGTCGGCACGGCCGGACCCGCGGACGCCCCACGCCCCACCGTCCTGAGGACCGCCGCCGCGCCGGCCGCGCGCGAACCCTCCTGCGACCCACGGCGGGCCGGACCGAGCCCCTCACGCGTCGACGGCGAGGCCGTGCGGCGCATCCGCGAGCGCGGCCATCTCGTCGCCGGCGTGGACCTCAACAGCCATCTCTGGGCCTCGCTGGACCAGGACGCGCAGGAGCCGGTCGGCTTCGACGTCGACCTCGTACGGGCGATCGCCCGCGACATCCTCGGCCCGAAGGCCACGGTCCGGTTCGTCAGCATGCCGCCCAGCCAGCGGATCCCGCGACTGCAGGCCCGCCAGGTCGACGTGATCGTCCGCACCATGAGCATCACCTGTGAGCGGCTGGCCGATGTCGCCTTCTCCAGCGTGTACTTCGAGACCGGCCACCGCCTCCTGGTGCCCGAGGGCTCCCGGATCACGGGCTTCGACGCGAAGCTGCGCGGCAAGCGCGTCTGCCTCAGCAAGGGCAGCTCGGCGGTCGACCTGCTCGGCTCGTCGGGTACGGGCGCCGTCGCCGTGGAGACGTCGAGCCACCTGGACTGTCTCGTCGAACTCCAACAGGGGGCCGTGGACGCGATCCTCACCCACGCCACGCTCGCCGCCGGACTCGCCGCGCAGGACCCCACGCTCCGGCTCGTCGGACCGCGCCTGGACACCTCTCTGTACGGCGTCGCCATGAACAAGGGCGACACCGACCTCGTCCGCCGCGTCAACGCGATCCTGGAGGACTATCGGGCGGGGGGCGCCGGCAGCCCGTGGATGGTCTCGTACGACCGATGGCTGGCCCCGACCCTCGGCGCCCATCCCGAGGGCCCGCCGAAGGCCGAGTACGCCGACTGACCCCACGGCGCGGCACACCACGGCGCGGCACACCACGGCGCGCCGCGCCGACCCGGGCCGTCAGCCCCTGAACGGGGCCGGCCGCTCGGGGGAGGCCTCGGCGAGGGCCTTCGCCACCGCCTCCGTCCCGGCTCGCAGACCGTAGACCGGGGTGTCGGGCTGCTGGCGCCAGGAGTCGTCGATGCCGCCGGCGTCGACCGTGTCGAAGCCCAGCTGGTCGATCAGGGCGCGGACCGTCTTCTTGGCGACCTCGTCGTCGCCCGCGACGGGCAGCGCCATGCGGTCCGGGTCACCGGCCGGGAGCGGCCGGTCGAGGATGTCCTGGGCGTAGGTGCCGTTGAACGCCTTGATCACCGGGTGGCCGAGGTGACGCTCGACCCAGCGGCTCTCGGTCAGGCCGTCGTCCTCGATGGCGGCGATCCGGCCGTCGCGCTGCTGCGGGTAGTAGTTGTGGGTGTCGATGACGGCGAAGCCCTCGGCGGCGCCCTCGAAGAGACCGGAGGGCAGGTCGGGGACCGCCTTCAGCGGAACGGTCACGATCACGATCTCCGCGCCGCGCGCCGCCTCGCCCACCGTGACGGGCGTCGCGCCGGTCTCCTCGGCGAGGGCGGTCAGGGTCTCCGGGCCACGGGAGTTGGCCACGGACACCTCGTGGCCGAGCGCCGTGAGGCGGCGGGCGAGGTTGCCGCCGATGTTGCCTGCGCCGATGATGCCGATCTTCATGGAAACGTCCTTCCGAGCGGGTGCGGCGGGTGCCACGCAAGACCGGAACCGCGGCGCAGAGTGGGCTATTCCCGCTCCTGTGCCGCCGCGACGTGAGGGATCGGCGCGCCCGGAGTGAATCCTGCGACGTTCCGGGGCGACAGGGGTCACCAAGTGCGCGATGATCCTG
Organism: Streptomyces sp. NPDC013457; assembly: GCF_043089925.1. NCBI lineage: Bacteria > Bacillati > Actinomycetota > Actinomycetes > Kitasatosporales > Streptomycetaceae > Streptomyces > Streptomyces sp. NPDC013457. The sequence continues at coordinate 210,028 of NZ_JBICBL010000006.1, read as the reverse complement.
ACGACTTCGAGGTGCATCGAGAGGACAGCCGATGACAGTGCGCGACGAGGCGCGGCAGCATCCGCAGCACGGGGAGACCGCCCCGGCCGACGGCACGGGCCGGCGCCGGTTCCTCGGCTACGTCCTCGCGGCACCGACCCTCACCGTCGCCGCCCAGCTCGGCGAGGCGGTCCTCGCGCCTGCGCCGGCGGCTGCGGCGACCCCCGCCCTGGTGCCCTCGCTGCCCGGGCCGTCCGAGATCTACGACCTCAACGACATGCTCACGCACGCCGCGCTGCCCACCGCCGGCCTGATCACCATCCGGATCGAGGCCGACGGCACCGCCTCCTTCGCCCTGCCCCGGGCCGAGGTCGGCCAGGGCATCACCACCTCGACCGCGATGGTGATCGCCGAGGAGCTGGACCTGCCCCTGGAGAAGGTGCGGGTGACCCTCGCCGACGCCCGCCCCGAGCTGCTGTTCAACCAGATGACGGGCGCCTCCAACACCACCATCTCCACGTTCACCCCCATCCGCGTCGCCGCCGCCGTCGCCCGGGGCCGGCTGCTGCGCGCCGCCGCGCTCGAACTCGGAGAGCTGCTGGGGTCGCTCACCGCGAAGGCGGGGGCGGTCGTCTCCACGGTGACCGGTCGGAGCGTCGGCTACGGCGAACTCGCCGCGAAGGCGGCCGCCGACACCGACACCCCGGTCGGGGTCGCCCTCAAGAAGCCGTCCGAGTTCAAGGTCATCGGCACCTCCCGGCGCCGGATCGACGCCCTGGAGGCCGTGACGGGCCGCAAGACGTTCACCATGGACCTGCAGGTGCCCGACGCCCTGCCGACGATGGTCTGCCGGCCGCCGACGATCAACGGCACCGTCCGCTCGGTCGACAACCTGGGCGAGGTCCGGGCCATGCCCGGCATCACCGACGTCGTACGGATCTCCACCGGCGTCGCCGTCCGCGGCCGCACCTTCGGGCAGTGCATCGACGCCGTCCGCGCCCTCAAGGTCACCTGGGGACCCGGCACCGCCGAGGGCGATTCGGACGCGTCCGTCCAGCGGAAGCTGCGTGCCGCGGAACTGCCGCTGGTCGTACCGCCGTTGCCCCTGCTCACCAAGGCCGTCGACGTGCGCTTCACCTTCGGCTTCTCCAGCAACAGCGCCCTGGAGACCAACTGCGCCATCGCGGACGTACGGACGGATTCGGCCGAGATCTGGGCGAGCCTGAAGACACCGATCGTCGCCCAGGAACAGATCGCCCTCGCACTCGGGCTCCCGCCCACCGCCGTCACGGTCCATGTCACCGAGGGCGGCGGGTCGTTCGGCCGCAAGCTCTTCTTCGACGCGGCCCGCGAGGCCGCCGAGATCTCCCAGGCCATGGGAAAGCCCGTGAAGCTGATGTGGCACCGGACCGACGACTTCCGACAGGGGCGTACGCACCCCATGTCGACGTCGCGGGTCCGGGCGACGTACTCGCTCGGCGAGGTGCTCACCTACGAGCTGCGCCACACCTCCGTGGCCACCGACTTCGGCCACGGGCTCGGCGAGATCATCACCGGCGCCGCCGCCCAGCTGCCCGTGGGGGACCTCACCTTCTCCGAGACGATCTTCCAGCTCACGCAGCAGAGCCCGTACCACCTCGGCGTCACCACCCAGCTGCTCGGCGAGACCGACAAGGGCTTCAACACCGGTTCCATGCGCGGCATCTACTCGCCCAACGTCCGCTGCGCCCAGGAGCTGGTCGTGGACGAACTCGCCCGGCGCATGGGCAAGGACGCGTACGAGTTCCGCCGCAAGCACCTGAAGGACGAGCGTGCCCGCGCCGTCCTCGCCAAGGTCGCGGAGGTGGGCGGCTGGGGCCGGTCCCTGCCCGCCGGTGTGGCCCAGGGCATCGCCCTGCACCCCGAGTACCACGCGTTCGTCGCCGTACTCGCCGAGATCGACTGCCGGCCCGGGACGACCGGCCGGAAGATCCACGACGCCTACACCGGCCCGCGCGTCACCAAGGTCGTCTGCGCCGTCGACGTCGGTCTGGCCGTCAACCCGCGCGGCCTGGAAGCCCAGATGGCGGGCGGCATCGTGGACGGCATCGCCCTGGCGCTCACCTCCGGACTGCACCTCCGCGACGGACACTTCCTCGAGGGCAGCTGGGACAACTACTTCTACACACGACAGTGGAACACCCCGCCCGAGCTGGAGATCGTCGTCATGCCGCCGACCTCCGACCGGCCGGGCGGCGCCGGCGAGCTGGCCGTCCCCGCCGCGATGGCCGCCGTGGCATGCGCGTACGGGCGGGCCACCGGCACCATGCCGACGAGCTTCCCCGTCAACCACGCCGAACCGCTCGCCTTCGAACCGCTGCCCACCACCCCGCCGATCCCCGCGTCGCCGGTCGACGGCCTCGACCGCGTCCTCTAGGAGCCAGGAGCCACCGTGCCGCACCACACCTTCATCCTCAACGGCAAGGCCGTCACGGCCGAGGTCGAGGACGACGTCCGGCTGCTGTGGGTGCTCAGGGACGTCCTCGGCGTCACGGGCCCCAAGTACGGCTGCGGGCTCGGCGTCTGCCAGGCGTGCACCAGCCACATCAACGGCAAGGCGTTCAACCCCTGCTCCGTCCCGGTCAAGGACATCGCCCCCACCGACGAGATCACCACCATCGAGGGACTTCCCGCCACCGTGGGCGAGGAGTTGCATCCGATGCAGGAGGCCTGGCTGGATCTCGACGTGGTCCAGTGCGGCTACTGCCAGCCCGGACAGATCATGACGGCCGTCGCCAAGGTCCGCGCCGCGCGGGAGGCCGGCCGCGAGATCGGCGACGCCGACCTCGACGAGATCCGCAACATCTGCCGCTGCGGGACCTACAACCGGATCCGTGAGGCGATCGTGGCGGGAGCCCGCCGCATGCCGTAACGGGACACGGCGCCCGGCGCGTCCGCGGGGGATCGAGCCGCCCGGTACGTACGACCCCGAGTCCGGCCGGCCCTGGACGCGCCGCCGCGACCTCTACCCGGTGCACGTCATGTCGGCACAGTGGGCCGTCCTGCGCCAGAAGCTGATCGCGCGCGCCTTCCCCAACGGCTGACGCCTCACGTGACAGCAGACGCGTTCCGAGTCTTGTGGGTGGCGCCAGTACTCCTTACTGTCGGGTAAGTTGCCCTGGGTAACAGGGCAGTTGGTGCCGCACGCCCTCATGGAAGGAAGACCGATGTCTGCTGCCCGGACGCGAGGCGCACGCCGCCTCCTGCTCGGTTCGTTCGCCACCGCACTCGTGCTCACCGTCGGCGGCGGCGGCACCGTGGCCGCCGCCCCGCCCGCGGGACCGACGGCGCCCGGAGCGCTGCACGAGGTCATGTTCGTCGGGAACAACTGGGACGGCACGGCCGACGTCATCGAGTCCTCCGGCGACTTCGCGCGCATCGGCCGGATCAACGTCATACCGGACCGTGATCGCCGCATGTGGGAGATCGGACTCAACCCCCTCAAGCTCGCCTTCTTCCTGGGCATCCGCCAGGGCCCCGGCGAGGGCCACGACCAGTTCGTCGACGACATGTACGCCACGCCGGACGGCTCGGCGATGGTCGTCTCCCGGCCGAGCTTCGCCGACGTCGTCTCCATCGACCTCCGCACCGGCGCGCTCAACTGGCGCTTCCCCGTCTCCGGTTTCCGCTCCGACCACATGGCCGTCTCGCCCGACGGCACCCGCGTCGCGGTCTCGGCCTCCACCTCCAACACCGTGCACGTGCTGGACATCACCACGGGCAGGCAGGTCGGCTCCTTCGCCACCGGCGACAAGCCGCACGAGAACGTCTTCTCGGCCGACGGGCGACACCTCTGGAACATGGCCATCGGCGAGGTCACCACCGCCCTCGACGACCCGTTCTGGGACTGGACCAAGGGCGATCGCCGCATCACCGTCGTGGACACCCGCACCTTCGAGCAGGTCCGCGTCATCGACATGCGCGCCCGGCTCGACGCCTTCGGCCGCAAGGACCTCTCCGACGCCGTCCGGCCCGTCGCCTTCACCCCCGACGAGTCGAAGCTCTACTTCCAGGTCTCGTTCTTCAACGGCTTCATCGAGTACGACATCGCCACCGACCGGATCACCCGCGTCAAGACGCTCCCCGAGAACCCGGCCACCGACCCGGACCGCACCACCTGGGTGAACGACTCGCGCCACCACGGCATGTCCATGAGCCCCGACGGCTCCAAGCTCTGCGTCGCCGCCACGATGGACGACTACGCCACCGTCGTGGACCGCGGGACGCTGCAGGAGGGACCGCTGGTGGAGGCGTCCAAGCCCTACTGGGCGACGGTCAGCGGAGACGGCCGCTCCTGCGTCATCTCCGAGAGCGGTACGGACCGGGTGACGGCGATCGACTTCGCGACCGGCCGCAAGGTCGCCTCCGTCTCGGTCGGCGACCACCCCCAGCGCGTCCGACTCGCCCGCGTCCCCGCCGACTGGACCGGCCCGACGGCACGCTGACGGCCCGGGCGCCGCCTCCACCCCTACTCGTAGTACTTCGGAGCCACCCGCGGACTGTCCCCTCCGGCGGGACGCCGACGACGGCGCGTGATCCATACCTTCTCCACCGGAACGACGAACCACTCCGGTACGGAAGGACACGCCATGGCGTCCCGCCCGCGCAGCCGTCGGCTGCGTCGCACCCTGCTCACCGCGCTCGTCATCGCCTCGGTGGCGGTGCCGACCGCGGGCGCAGCCCGCCCCGCCGCCGTCCCGGCGCCCGCGCCGCCCGTGCTCGGGCCGCTCGCCCCCGTCACCGAAGGCACCCTCGACGCGCGGTACACCGCCACCCGGGACGCCGTCCTGGCCGCCGAACGGACCGCCGCGGACTACGGCGACCTGCGGCGGGCGGCCGCGCTGCACGCGATGGCGGACAGGGGCCGCCGTCTCCTCGCCTTCGACGGCCGTGACGGCGGCCGCAGCGTGGAGGTCGTCGGCGACCTCGCGCGCGCCGACCGGATCGCCGTCCTCGTCCCCGGATCGGACACCCCGCTCGGCAGCGAGCGCTTCCGGGACGGCGCCGTCGCCCTCCAGCGCCGGCTGGGCGAACGCGGCGCCGTCCTCGCCTGGCTCGGCTACCCGACCCCCGCCACCGCGAGCGCGGCCGCCGTCACCCCGGGCCGGGCCGAGGAGGCCGCCCCGGGACTGCGTGACTTCATAGCCGAGTTGAGAGCCGCACGACCGGCAGCCCGCCTCACGCTCCTCTGCCACTCCTACGGCTCCGTCGTCTGTGCCGAGGCGGCGCCCGGGCTCCCCGTCGCCGGGATCGTCCTCTACGGAAGCCCCGGGACCGGCGCCGACAGCGCCGCGGACCTGCGGACCACGGCCACCGTCTGGGCCGGGCGCGGCCGATCCGACTGGATCGCCCACGTGCCCCACGTCCGCCTGTCCCTGCCCTTCGGGGAGCTGGGCTTCGGCGCGGACCCCCTCGCGCCGGAGTTCGGCGCCAGGGTCTTCGACGCCGGCGACGGCGGACACAGCGACTACCTCCTCACCGGCTCCGTACCGCTGGCGAACCTCGCCCGGATCGTCGAGGGACGGGAGCCCGTCGATGCGTGACCTCGCCCGCCGGATCGACGCCGCCACCCCACCCGGCCGCGACCGCGCCCTGGACGCCCTGCGCGCGCTCGCGATCCTCGGTGTCGTCCTCGGACACTGGCTCGTCACCGCCCTGGTCGCCGACAGCGGTACGGTGCGCGGTGCCAGCCCCCTGAACCACCTGCCCGAATTCACCCCCGTCTCCTGGGTGTTCCAGACCCTGGCCGTCTTCTTCCTGGTCGGCGGAGCGGTGTCCGCCCGGGGACTCGCCGCCGCCCGCGACCGCCGCGAGCCCTACCGGGCCTGGCTCGCGGCCCGCCTGGGCCGGCTCTTCCGGCCCGTCGCCGCCCTGCTCGCGGTGTGGACCGCCGTGGCGCTCGCGCTCCTCGCCTCCGGAGTGCCCTGGCAGACCGTGTACACCCTGGGGAAGCTGGTGCTCTCGCCGCTCTGGTTCCTGCTCGTCTTCGCCGCGCTCACCGCTCTGACCCCGCTCGTCGCCCGCGTACACCCGCTCTGGCCGCTGGCCGTCGTCCTCCACGTCGACCTGATCCGCTTCGGTCTCGACGGGCCCGCCTGGATCGGATGGATCAACGTGGCCGCCGGCTGGCTCGTTCCGTACTGCCTCGGTGCGGCCTGGGCCCGCCACGGGCTCAAGGGCCGCACCACCGGCCGGATCCTGCTCGGCGGCGGCGCGGCGACCACCGTGCTGCTGGTGCTCTTCGCCGGCTATCCCGCCGCGATGGTCGGCGTGCCCGGTGCCCCGGTCTCCAACCTGAACCCGCCCACGCTCGCCGCCGTCACGTTCGGCCTCGCCCAGTGCGGCGCGGCGCTGCTGCTCCTCGACCCGCTGCGCCGAGCCCTGCGCGGACCCGCCGCCTGGGCGGCGGTCGCGCTGGTGAACCTGGGCGCGATGACGGTGTTCCTCTGGCACCAGACCGCGATGATCGCGGTCACCGTCACCGGGCTCCTCGCCGGCGAACTCCTCGGCCACGGACCGCTGCCGGGTCTCCACGCCACGCCCGACGGATACGGCTGGGTCCTGGCCCGCATCGCCTGGCTCCCGCTCTTCGCGCTCGCGCTGCTGGTGTGCGTCGGCGCGTTCCGCGCGTACGAACAGGGCGGCCGTCGCCCCTTCGGCAAGAAGCGACCCGATCATGAAGCGACCCGATGAGGAGAGGGAGATCCGACGTGCCTAGGCTGGACGCAGCGGACAAGGGGGAACAGGTGGGGGAGGGGAGCGGGCGGTCGCTGATCGGCGCCCTGGGACGGGTGCCGCGCGCCCTGCGCGAGGACCTCTGGACGATGGCCCGCGATCCACTGCCCCGCCAGGCGTGGTTCGGCTGGCTGCCGCACGGGCACCTGGTGCTGCTCGCCCTCGTCGCGGGCGCGGCGAAGATGGCCGAGTACGGCAGTGCGATGCCCGTGCTCACGGGGCCGATGCAGCTGCTCGTCGTCCTTCAGGCCGCCTCTCTGGTCCTTGCTCTGAGCCGGCCCGTGCCGGCCTGGTGGCTCTCGACGGGCACGCTGTTCCTGACCGCGCAGGTCGGCGATTCGATCGTCGGACCCGACCTGGTGTGGCCCTGGAGTGTCTGGGGCATCGTGGTGCACACCTTCGTCGTGCTGCTCCTCGCCCTGCGGGTCCCGCTGCGGGTCACGGTCGTCACCCTCGTGATCACCGTGCTGTCGGGGCTCGTCAACACCGTCGTCCCCACGGGCTTTCCCCACAACGAGGACCTGGGCGGCGGAGCCATCGCGTTCGCCACCGCGGCGGTGGTGGGAGCCTCGCTGCGGATGAGCCGGGTGGCGCGGACGCAGCTCGTCGCCCAGGAGGTCATCACCGCCGAGGAACGGTCACGGCGCGCTCTGCTGGAGGAGCGCGGCCGGATCGCCCGCGAGCTGCACGACGTCGTCGCCCACCACATGTCGGTCATCTCCATTCAGGCGCAGGTCGCCCCCCACCTGGTCGAGAATCCCTCCGACGAGCTGAGGGAGAACCTCGCGGGCATCCGCCAGAACGCAGTCGAGGCGCTGACCGAGCTGCGCCGGGTCCTCGGTGTCCTGCGGTCGGAGGACCCGGCCGCCGACGGTGTCCGGCACAGCCCCCAGCCCACCCTGGACCGGCTCGACGAGCTCCTCGACAACGTCCGCGCCACCGGACTCGCCGTCGAAGCGGTCACCACGGGAGAACGACGCCCTCTCTCGCCGGGCGTCGAACTCTCCGCGTACCGCATCGTCCAGGAGGCGCTGAGCAACGCGATGCGGCACGCGCCGGGCGCGCGGGTGCGCGTGGAGACCGGCCATCTCGCGGCCGGACTGACGCTGCGGATCACCAACACACCACCGGCCCGGCCCGTCGGTCCCTCGCCCTCCCCGCTCGCGCCGGGACTGGGGCACGGGCTGCTCGGGATGCGTGAGCGCACCGCCATGCTGGGCGGCGAACTCACGGCCGGCCCGACCCCGGAAGGCGGCTACGAGGTGACCGCCTCCCTCCCCGTCGAACCTCGCAAGGAAGGCATATGACGAGCGGTCCGATCAGGGTTCTCATCGCCGACGACCAGATGATGGTCCGTCAGGGCTTCACCGTCCTGCTCAACGCGGAACCCGGCATCGAGGTCGTCGGCCAGGCGGTCGACGGAGACGACGCCGTCGCCCGGTCGGCCGAACTCACCCCCGACGTCGTCCTGATGGACATCCGCATGCCGGGAACCGGCGGCATCGAAGCCACCCGCTCGCTCACCTCCGTCGCCGGCTCCGCCGTCAAGGTGCTCGTCCTGACCACCTTCGACCTCGACGAGTACGTCTACGAGGCGCTGCGAGCGGGCGCGTCAGGATTCCTCCTCAAGGACGCGTCCGCCGAGGAACTCGCCCACGCGGTACGGGTGGTGGCCGCCGGGGACGCCCTGCTCGCGCCGCACATCACCAAACGGCTCATCGCCGAGTTCTCCCGGCTCAGCGCGGCTCCCCGCGCCCCGCTCAAGGACCGGGTCGGCGCTCTGACGGAGCGCGAGACCGAGGTGCTCGCCCTGATCGCGAACGGTCTGTCCAACGCCGAGATAGCGGCCCGGCTGGTCCTGGCCGAGCAGACCGTCAAGACGCATGTGAGCCGCATCCTGATCAAGCTGGGCCTGCGTGACCGTACCCAGGCCGCCGTCCACGCCTACGACATCGGTCTGGTGCGCCCCGCGGGGGGATGAGCGCCCCGGCGCCGGCTGTCGGCTCCGGGCCCGCTCGACTCCGGGCCGGCTCGGCCACGGGCCCGTTCGACGCGTGAGGCCCCGGATCCCTCAGGACCCGGGGCCTCACGCGTCGCGTGTTCGTGTCAGACGGCGGGCGGAACCCGCGAGGGGCGGCCGGCTCCCCTGGTCAGGGTGTATCCGCCGATGCCGGCCAGCGCGCCGAGCACGCCCCCGACGGCCGTCCAGATCCAGCGGTCGGACCACCAGCCCGAGGCCCAGCCGTCCTCGGGCGCCCGCGCCTCCACGGCGGACGGCGTGCCGGCCGAGGCCCCGTCCTCCGTCGTGGCGCCGGGCACCAGCGGGGCAGCGAGCGAGCCTCCGCCCGCGTACGCGCCGCCCTTCTCCACCGAGGTCGCGCCGATCCTGGCGGTGAACGGCTGCCCGAGGTCCTCCTCGGGGAGGCCGGTGACCGTCAGCCGCACGTAGTAGCTGCCGGGCAGCGGGTCGTCGTCCCAGGTGTCGGCCCAGGGACGGACCGGGCGCAGGGTGCAGGCCAGCTCGACGGTCGCGGCCTCCTGGGCTGCAGTCCTGGACTGCATCCCGTACATGCACGGCTGACGGCGGCGCAGGCCGTCGTACACGTCGATCCGCCAGGTTGAGGCGCCGTGCCGGACGGCGGAATCGGGCAGGGTGACCGAGGCCGTCACGGTGGGACGCTGTCCGGTGTCCGCGGGGAAGACCCAGTACAGGTAGTCACCCGTGGAGGCCTCCGCGGTGGCCTGCTGGCCCTGCCGGAAGAAGGCGGCGGTACGGAACGTGGTGCCGGCCTCGGTCGGCCCGGCCGTCGACGCGGCGCCGGCGCTGCCGCTCGGGGTGGGCGTGTCGGCCAGGACCGGCACGGCGGCCGGTCCGAACAGGGCGGCTGCCGCCAGGACGACGGCGCTCAGCGCGCGTACGGTACGCATCAGTTGGTCCTCCAGACGGCGACGCGCCAGCGGGACAGCCAGCCCCACAGCAGACCGCCCACGAAACCGGCCAGGACGAGCACGCCGAGCAGCCACCAGCCCCTGCCGAGACCGAACGCGGCCACGTCGGAGGCCTCGTCCGGCGCGTCGACGATGTCGACGGCCAGCTCGATCGGCATACCGGGCGTCGTCTTGACCGACGGCGGAGCCGAGAACGAGTTGCTGATCTGCAGACACACGGTCTCCGCCGCGGGCTTGTCCGCGTCGGCGCCGTCCACCTCCCGCCTGGGATAGCGCAGTCCGGTCGAGATGACGTCCGTCCGTCCGTCGCCGGCCTCGGAGCCGCGGACGATCTCCCGGCCGCGCAGGGTCACCGCCCGCAGCAGGACGCCGTAGTCGTCGTTCACGGCACGGTCGGCGGAGACGCTCACCGAGGCGCGGAGCTCCTGGCCGGGCAGGACGTCCACCCGGTACCAGCGGTGCTGGCCGAAGGTCTCGCGGTCGGTGTACACGCCCGGCTTCAGGGTCGGGGCGTCGGCGCAGCGCGCGGTGCCCTCGGTGGCCACCGGGGTGACGACCGGGTCGGCCGCGCGGTCCACCAACTGCCGCACGCGCTTGGAGAGCTCATCGGTGTGCCGGACCGAGGTGTACGTACCGCCGGTCGCCTCCGCGATGCAGGTGAGCTGCTGGCGGATCTTGGCGTTCGGCACCAGGCCGAGGGTGTCGATGGTCAGGTGGATGCCCCGGGCGGCGATGTCGCGCGCCACCTCGCAGGGGTCGAGCGGGGCGCAGGTGTCCTCCCCGTCGGTGATGAGCACGATGCGGCGGGTGGCGTTGCCGTCACCCTTGAGGTCCTCCGCCGCACCGAGCAGGGCGGGCCCGATGGGCGTCCAGCCGGTGGGGGCGAGGGTGGCCACGGCGGTCTTGGCCTCGGTGCGGTCCAGCGGGCCGACCGGGTAGAGCTGCCGGGTGTCCTTGCAGCCCGTCTTGCGGTCCTGCCCGGGATAGTTCGCGCCGAGGGTGCGTATGCCGAGCTCCACCTCCTCGGGCACCGCGTCGAGCACCTCGTTGAAGGCCTGTTTGGCGGCGGACATCCGGGACTGGCCGTCGATGTCGCGGGCACGCATCGAGCCGCTGACGTCGAGCACCAGCTCGACCTTGGGGGATTCCTTCGCCACCGGTTCGTCGGCGGCGGCGCCGGTCGGGAACAGCCCGACGGCCAGGACGGCGAGCAGCGCGCAGGCCCCGGTCGACAGCCGTTTTCTCGTGATCATGGGCGGATCGTAGGGATGATCGTCCGACAATCCAAAACGGCCCCGTGCGCGGAGGCCTGAGGGGGCGTCCGCGCGTCCGAAACGTCCGCTACGCGTTCATCGCGCAATCGACTGGCTGCGGGACGGGGGACACGGACGACCGTGCACAGCGCGAAGGCCCGCACCCCCCCCGGAGGAGATGCGGGCCCTTGCCTTGTCGTGCCGTCTTACGAAGCCGCCTCGCGAAGCCGCCTCACGAAGCCGTCCAGTCGGCCGGGACCGGCAGGCCCCAGTCCGCGCAGGCCCTGACCATCACCGCTCGGACCTTCGGACCCGCATGGGCGTAGGAGAGCGGGCCGTCCCGGCCGATCAGGTAGTCGCCGGTCAGGCCGCCGAGGAACTCGCGGACGACCGGCTCGGGCGAGGCGGCGACCCGCTCCAGGAAGGAGAAGGAGCGCCCCAGCACCTCTGACCGCTCGTGGCCCGGCTCCGCCGCGAGTGCCGGCAGCAGCACGTCGTTGAAAAGGTCCCAGAGCCGGCCGTACACGTCCGTAGCGACCGTGTCCCCGTCCTCCGGGTCGCCGGTCAGTTCGACGGCCGCGCGGACCTTCTCCGCGACCGGCTCACGCATCTCGGGGAAGACCTCCAGCATCTCCCCGAGAAACGTGCGCGATGCGATCGGTTCCGTCACCACGTGCTTGATTCCCTTACGCGATACAGGCGGCGGGGTTCTCACACGGATCGGCGTTCGCCGCGTCCTCCACCCCGAGCGGGTCGATCATATCCTCGAAGGTCTCCTTCAGGCCGTCCTTCACACCGTGCTCCTTGATGTTCCCGGCCGCCCCGCCCACGCCGGTCAGCGCGCCGCCGGCGATGCCGAACGACTTCATGAAGCCGCCCAGTCTGCTCGGGTTGCCCGTGGCCCTCGGCTTCGGGTTGGGAGAACGGTCCTTGGGATGGACCTCGAACTTCTGGCCGGTGATGTCCGCCATGGCCTCGGCGTTCAGGGCGGTCTTGCGGCTGGCGAGGAGGCTTCGCTCCTTCTCCGGGTTCGCCTTCACGTTCGCCGTCATCCTGCCGTCGATGTCCTCGAGGTTCATGGCGTGCCAGAGGTCCTTCGCCTCGGCCATGGCGAGCTTGCGTTCGGAGTCCGTGAGGATGCCCTTGCCGCTCTCCATCCGCGCCTTGCGGTCCGCCTCCACGAGTTTGGACAGACGCGTCATCAGGTCGGGGACCTTGGGGACGTGCCACCTGCCGTTGACGGGCTTGCCGTAGTTCAGCTCGTGGATGAACGCCGTCGCGGCCTTTCCGTCACCGGTGATCTTCGACCCCGGCCTGACCTCCCGAAGGTAGATCGAGTTCAGGATCTTCTGGAACTCCGTGTTCTTCACCACCGGAGGCTTGGCGAGCGGCTTCTTCAGGCCGGGGTTGGCGTGCAGACCGATGCCGGTGAGCTGCATGTACATCTTCTTGACCTGCTTGAAGAGGCCGAAGAAGAACAGACCGGTCGGGTCGCTGTTGGTGATGGGGCTGTTGTTGCTGTACGCGTACCCGTTCATCTGGAGCGGGTCGGACAGGTCCACCACCGGGTCCGCGGAGATGAAGCGGCCGGTGGACGCGTCGTACTCGCGCGCCCCGATGTGGGTCAGGCCGCTCGGGCTGTCGATGCCGACGCCGAGGTACGACCGCCTGTCGACCCAGGCCGGCTTCGGTCCGCGCACCTCACCGTAGGGCTTGAAGGCCCTGCGGGTGATGGGCTGGGAGGTGGTCTGCTCGATCGCCGTGGTGGCGGTGCCGAGGTGGTCGGAGAGCAGCACGGTCAGCTTGTGGCCGGTGGTCGCGCCGTTCACCGTGGACCGGACGACCGTGGGCGCGCCCTGCTGGGCGTAGCCCCGCGTCGCGCGGGTGATCTTCCCGGCGGCGGTGGTCAGTTCGGTGCCGTCCAGGTTGAGCACGCTCCCGGAGGGGCTGTTCTCCAGGATGCGGTTGCCGTCGGCGTCGTAGACGTACTTGGTGGTGACACCGTCCTCGGTGAGCGTCGCGAGCTTGTTCTCGCGCGTCCACGTCAGGTCCTGCGTGGTGGTGGCGAGGTCCCGCTTGGTGGTGTTGCCGAAGGCGTCGTTGACGTACGAGCTGCCGCCGCCGGCCGGCGCCGTCGACACCCAGGACAGGGTGTGGGGCTGGGCGGTGTACGACGGGGAGGTGCCGTTGCCGGTGACGAGCTTGCCGTACCCGTAGGTGTACGTGACGTCCTTGGTGGCGTCCTTGGTGTTGTGCTCCACCAGCGAGGCGCGGTTGCCGAGCAGGTCGAACCGGAAGGACTGCCAGTAGGAGGTGGTGCCGGTGTCGACGGTGCCGGTCGCCGGGGCTCCGGCGGCCAGCGAGGCCGTCAGCACGCTGTCCGGGCTCTCGCCGTCGGTCACCTGGTCGGGCGCCTCGGACACCGGACCGGTGGAGGGCCAGCCGTCCGTGCGCGGTCCCCAGGCGGCGCCGTTGGCCGCCTTGCAGCCCGTGCCGTCGCCCTGCGGAGTGATGCTGGAGGTCCAGGCCTGGGTGAGTTCGCCCATCGCGTCATAGGTGAAGCACTGGGTGTCCCTCGTGGTGACGGTGCCGTCGGTCAGCTTGCGGGCGAAGCCGGTGATGTTGCCGGCGAGGTCGTACGCGTAGGTGCTGTCGGAGATCCGGTGGGAGTTCGCGGTCTCGCGGTCGGCGACCGTGCGCTGGACGCGTCCTGTGTGCTGGTCGATGAAGTTGGTCGTCCACACGCGGTAGGGCTGCGGACCGGTGACCGTGCGCAGCGGCTCCCCGTACGGCGAGTAGGTGATGTCCGAGGTGTACCAGGTGTGCCCCGAGGTCGACTCGGCGAGGCCGTCGCCGTTGTAGCGGGTGATGACCTTCTCGGTGGCGAGACCGCCCGCCGCCGGCAGGGTCACCGACAGCGGCTTGCCCGTCGGGGTGTAGCTGTAGGCGTAGCCGTACGTGCCCGAGACGCCGGTGGTCATGGCGTTGGCGGGGATCACGACCTGGCGGCCGGTGGGCTGGTAGCGCGCGTCGAACCCGGTGACGCGGGTGATGTAGTCGCCGCTCGCGTCATGGCGGATCGAGGAGGTCCGCTGGCCGATGCCGCCGGTGACGTCGTCGTACGTGTACTCCTTGACGGGCGCCGAGCCCGTCGTGCCCTCGCGGACCGCGACGACGCGGCCCAGCTGGTCGTACGCGGTGTGGATCGCGCCCCGGAGGTCGGTGGCGCTGGTCTGGCGGTCCGCGCTGTCGTAGCCGTAGGCGATGTCGCCCGTGTCCGGGTCGGTCGCGGAGGTGATCCGGCCGCGGGCGTCATGGGTGTAGGTCCAGACGTTGCCCGCCGGGTCGGTGACCTTCTGGCGGTTGCCTCGGGCGTCGTAGCTGTAGCGGGTGTCGCGCCAGCGGCTGCTGGCGTCGTTCGTGTAGTGCTGGATCAGGGTGATCCGGCCGCGTGCGTCGGTCCAGGTGTTGGTGGCCGGCGCGGCTCCGCCGGAAGGGCGGCTGTAGGTGCTGGTGTCGCCGTAGGTGGTCGTCGACCAGGACGCGGTGTCACCGCTGTGGTAGGTCGTCGCCCGGACCGGTCGCTCCAGACCGTCGAAGCGCGTGCGGACCAGGCTGGGTACGAGCGCGTCGGACACCCGCTTGAACTGGGCGGCCTCGGGCTCGCCCTTCGCGACGTACGCACCGGTCTGTTCGCTGACCAGGCCGTGGTCGTTGTAGCGGGTGTCGACGATGATCCGGCCGGGGCCGTGGGCCTCGCGCTGGGTCTGGACGGCGCGCATCAGTCCGTCGTAGACGGTGACCTGCTTGGCGTAGGTGCCGTCGTCCTTGAGGCTCTGGGCGGTCACGGCGGTGGGCCTGGTCACCGTCGGGGTGGACTCGGCCATCTGGTAGCTCATGATCACGTCGGGCGTCTGGGTGCCCGAGGAACGGCCCGTGGACCAGCCCTTGACGAGCCGCCCGAAGGCGTCGAACTCGCTCCGGACGACCTTGCCGTTGGGGTCGGTGACGGTGAGCTCCGAGCCGCGGCCCGGGTCGAAGGTGCGGACGGTCGCGTGCCCCTTGGGGTTGATGACCTTGACGCTCGTGACCGCACCGCCGGTGTCGCCGGGGGTGTACTGGGTCTCGGTGGTGCCGACCACGGGCTGGGTCACCTTGCGGGTACGGCCCAGCGGGTCGTAGGTCGTCGTGGTGACGACGGAGTGCGCGGTGCCCGCGCCGTCGATCTCGGCGCTGGAGGTGACCAGCCCCTTGGAGGGCGGAGCTCCCCACTCCTGGTTGTCGTACGAGATCCGGACCGAGTTGATCAGCTGGGTCGCCGGGTCGGCGGACGCCTGCGTCGCGCACGAGGTCGCCGTCTTACGTGTCGACGACGGAGCACCGATGATGTGGGCCGTGGTGTTGTGGAGCAGCGTGGTCGTGGTGCAGTCGTAGTCGCTGAGCGTCTCGCCCGTGCCGTTCGGCTTGACGACGGCCGTCTGCATCTGGACCGGGATGCCCCAGTCGGGGTCCACCTCCGTCTCGGTGCGGACCGCCTGCCAGCTGGTGCCGACGGTCTGGATCGCGTCCGAGCGCTTCACTCCGGCGCGGTACGCCTTGAGCGGCGGCAGGCCGCCGTCGCGGGTCCGCGAGGCGGTCTCCTTGGACCAGGGGAACGTCAGGGTGCGCTTGACGACCTTGCCGCCGGATCCGTCGTACGTGATCGTCTCGGCGGGCATGCCGGCGTACTGGGCGGCGTCGTCCGCCACCAGGGTGACGGCGCCGGTGGAGTCCTTGACCGCGCCGCCCGCGCCGCGGAAGTAACGCGCGACGGTGCGGGACTGGGTCTGCGGATTGCCCGTGGAGGGGGTGTTCTTGCTGCCCTTGACCGTGGAGACCTGCCGGTAGCCGCGCCACTCGCTGTAGGTGCGCAGGGCCGGCTTGGTGAACTCGTCGTCGCTCTTGGCCCAGGCGGCGTCGGTGTAGTCGTAGCGGTGGGTGATCCGGTCGGAGACCCCGGTGATGCGGTCGGTCTCGGTCACCGTGTGCACGACGTACTTGTTGAACCAGGCGAGGGCCGGCTTCTCCACCTCGCCGTCGGGGGACCAGCGCAGCGGGAAGCAGGTGCCGTGGTTGTCCTCGGGTGCGACGGTGGGCTGGACCTTGCAGCCGCCCTTGTACGTGACCTCGACGTCACCGCCGTGCTCGGTGGAGACGGTGCCGATGCGCGGGCGGGTGAAGCCGGGGCGCGCGTCGGTGCTGCTGCGGGGGACGAGGTTGGGGAGCTGCTTGTCCTTCAGGTAGCCGCTCAGCGGGTGCGCGGTACCGGTGCCGACGACGTAGGGCTTGAAGGAGACGCCGGCCTTCGTGAGCAGGGTGCCGCTGGTGTCGCCGGGCTTGAAGCCGTAGCGGGTCACGGAGTTCAGCCACAGGCCGGGCGCGGTGTCGTACCAGTCCCGGGGGAAGGAGTGGTTGAGCAGGAAGGTGTCCACCTTGGCCAGGCCCGTGGTGCCGGGGCGGTGGCCGTAGGTGGTGATGCCGCCGAGCCGCAGCCGGTTCCAGAAGGAGGGGAAGCCCGGGCACAGCTTCGAGCCGGACTTGCAGTTGAGGTTGCCGGGGCTGTCCCACCAGGGGCGGTAGGAGGCGGGGTTCTTGGTGTCGTCGAACTTCTCGGAGGCACAGACCGTGTCGTCCTGCACGCATCGCTGCCACAGCAGGAAGTCGATCTTGGCCGCCGGCTCGGCGCCCAGCGCGCCCGCGCGCAGACCGTACTCGATGGAGTCCGGGAGACCGCCGCGGTCGTACTTCTCGGGGGTCTTGAACTTCTTGTTGACGGCGTAGTAGTTCGTCGACTTGTGCCAGTTGACGATCATCACGTTGCCGTGGACGTCGATCACCTTGTCCAGGCCCCAGTGCCAGGCCTGCTGCTTGGTGGCGTCGTCGTTGCAGCGGGAGGCCGCGAAGGTCTCGGCGTGGCACGGCTCACCGGGGTGGTTGCCGAAGACGGGCACGGTGAAGACCGACTGGGTGTCGGCGTGACCGTCACCGATCTTGTTCAGGCCGTAGAAGTACTGGGTGCCGTCGGTCGCCGTGACGACCCAGTACTCGCCGTTGTTGTCGCCGTTGGTGCCACCGGTCCTGAGCTCGACGCGGGTGCCGTCGTCGTGCTGCGGGCGGTAGATGTTGCTGGTGCCCTCACGGACCAGTTCGAGCGTCCGGCCCTGGTGGGACATGACGGCGTTGTACGAGACCCAGCACAGGTCGGAGGTCTTGGCCTTCTTCGCCGTGTTGTTCGGCTCACCGGCCGAGGTCGCCTCGCGGTCGTCCTTGCAGGTGCGGTAGCGGCGCTCGATGTGGCCGGGGTCGTAGTCCCAGCCCTCGCCGATCCAGGAGGACTGCGGGGAGGAGGTGGCGGTCCTGCCGTCCACCGCCTGGGAGTTGTAGTCGAAGGAGATCTCCGGTGAGGGGCCGGCCGGCGCCGACGGGACCTCGACGGGGTACGACCAGGTGAACGCGCCGGAGGAGGTCCCGGCCTCCCACTTGCCGTTGGAGATCAGCGGGGTGGCCCGGAAGGAGCCGCCCTCGCCCATGCCGGAGTCGACGGCGCCGACGACGGCCCTGTCACCGCTCGCCGCGACCTGCTGCACGCCGGTCGAGCGGACGTAGGAGGCCTGGAAGACGCCGGACGGCGGGGTCGTGGCGCGCGGGGCGACGGCCGGGGTGACGGTGCCGTCGGCGGCGGTGTCGACCGTGGCCGTGATGGTCTTGGTGTCGGTGTCGTTGACCGTCTCCAGCTCGTCGTAGGTCCGGCACTCCTCGACGTCCGGGGTCGTCAGGTAGCACTCCGGGAACTGGACGAACGTGAGCCGCGAGGCCCAGTCGGCGCCGTAGAGGTTCTGGTACGCCTTGTAGTCGAGCTGCACGGAGACCGGGACGGAGCCGGTGGAGGGGGCGGTCACGGTGACGACCGCGCCGTCGACGCTGTCGGCCTCGGGCGCGGTGCGCGGATAGACGCCGACCTCCCACCGGCCGGTGGGGGTCGCGGCGCCGGGTGCCTGGCCGAGCTTCACGGGCAGCGTGCCGACCGGCTCCAGCTCGGCCTGGGTGGCGGTGGAGACCGGAGTGGCGTCCGTGGTGGAGCCCTCGGCGGAACGGCCGGTGGTGAACGAGGCCTGCTGCGGGGCGGGGTCACCGAAGGTGACGGCGGCGGTGCCGCCCGCCGGCGGGGTCGCCGTGCCGGCCGGGGCCTCCTCCTGGTCGTCCGGCGGCGGGGCCGCGATCGTGTCGAGGCCCGCGTTGCGCGTCGCCCCGTCGACCTGCTTCTCTTCGGGGAGGTTCTCCAGGACGAGTTCCTCGCGGGGCACTTCGTCCTTGGACGGGTCCGGCGGTTGGGCGGCTGCCTGGGTCGGCAGGAGCGTGAGCAGCAGCGCGGCACCGAGGGCCGGAACCACTGCGGTACGCAGGCGCTTTCGGCGCGCGGGCAAGAAGGCAGGCACGGGTGGGGTCCCCCCGGACGACATGAAGCGGCGCCTGGGCGGACCGCAGGTGAGGCCAGTGAACGCGGTCATTCTGTGTGTGAGTTGCGGATAAAGACCAGGCAGAAAGTGATCACGTGGTGATGATCACAGCCATACTTCGGTCGAATGGGAACAGCTTCGACCGAACCCGTTCAGTGACCCCGGAATCGCAAGTCCGTTGTCGTAAGCGATGTTTCCCGTGTCCTGTGGATGAAGCGGCATCAACTGCCGTAATTCCTGCGGACTTTCGTCCGGATAACTGGCGGGAAAATCCGTTTGGGGGGCCGTCGCGGGCTCTCCCGACGCGGCCGCACCACCCGCCGGGCGTACGGAAGGGCGGCCGGCTCCGTGCGGAGATTCTGTGGCCGCCGCGTGACGGCTGATCCCCCGTGAGCCATGATCTGCAGGCATCCGTCACTCCGGGGCGCGCTCCGCCGCGCCCGCGTGACCAGCCAGCAGGAGCCCGGTCGGCCGTCTGCCGTACGCCGGTTCTCGAGGGGGAAGGAACCTCGCTCATGACGAGCAGATGGCGCCGCATGCCCAGGCGTCGACCGGTCGCGGCCGTGGCGGCCGCCGTCGTGGTGGCCTCGGGCCTCACGTACGTCGGTCTCGACAGCGGTCCACAGGAGCGTCGTGGTGACGCGGCCCCGCGCACCAGGAACAGCGCTCCCCTGAGCGAATCCGATGCCGGCACGCTGGCCCGCACGACCGGCAAGGCGGTGGAGGCCACCGCGATGCGCACGGCGTACTCGACCACGTGGGCACGGCCGGACGGCCTGATGCAGCGGCGGATCCACGCCAGCCCGATCCGTGCCAAGGTCGACGGGGTCTGGAAGGCCATCGACACCGATCTGAAGCGGGTCGACGCCGGCTGGGCGACCAAGGCCACCAACGTGGGCGTCCTCTTCTCCGCCGGCTCGAAGGGCGGGCGCGGACCCGCCGACCCCACCCGGGGCACGGACGCCCAAGGCACGGGGGACGGGCGTGCGTCCCGGGCGGGCGCGCAGCGCGTCTCGCTGCTGCCGGACACGGTGGCAGGCGTCCCCCTGGCGGCCGCGGCCACCGGCAACGTCCTCGCCACCCTCACGGTCAACGGCCACCAGATCGTGCTGACCTGGCCCGACGCCGTGCCCACCCCGGTCATCGACGGCTCCAGGGCGCTCTATCCGGAGATCCTGCCCGGCGCCGACCTCGTCCTCACCGCCGACGACGGAGGCTTCGCCCAGCTCCTGGTGGTGAAGAACCGTCAGGCCGCGGCCGACCCGCGCGTCGCGCGGCTCGCGTACGGACTGTCCTCGCCGGACCTCGGCTTCAAGCTGGACCCGACCACGGGCGTCGTCACCGCCACCGACACCGGTGGGCAGGACATCGCCGAGTCCCCCACGCCACTGATGTGGGACAGCTCGGGCACGCCCACGTCCACCGACGGCGGGGGCGGCACCAGCGCCTCTCCCACCGCCCCCGAGGTCATCCCCTCCGAGTCGCCTGTCCCGTCAGGTGAGCCCGAGGAGTCGCCGACCGCCTCCGCCGAGCCGACGGACGGCATCAACGACGGCGACCAGGGCGACACGTTCAACGAGGTGCTGCCGGAGGCGACCGACGAGGCCGCCGACCCCTCCGTGATCGGTGAGATCGAGGGGTCCGCGCCGCCCGTCCCCGCGGAGCCGACGCCGGAGCCGTCCCAGACGGGCGCGGCGGCGACGCTCTCGCTGCCCGGGGTCAACGGCCCCCAGCCCGACTCCAAGGGCACGCTGGTCGGGACGGACCTGGAGGGCTCGGACTGGGTGATGACCCCGGACCAGGACTTCCTGAACGACCCCGGCACCGTGTACCCGGTCTTCGTCGACCCGTCGATCAAGAAGCACACCAACGATTGGACGACGGCCTACAGCCGCCACCCGAACGCGAGCTTCTACAACGGCAAGAACTTCAACAAGGGCGGCACGCACGAGGCCCGCGTCGGGTACGAGTCCGACACCTGGGGCACCTCGCGGTCCTTCTTCAGCATCGACTGGGACCCGGACCTGAAGGGGTCCACGGTGCACAGCGCCAAGCTGCGCGCCCTGGAGACGTATTCGTGGTCGTGCAGCGCGCGCAGCATGACCGTGCATCTGACCGGCACGATCAGTTCGAAGACGAACTGGAAGAACGCGCCGTCGATGAACAGCGGCAACAAGATCGGCGGCGGCAGCTTCGCGCACGGCTGGAAGTCCTCCTCCTGCCCCGACGAATGGGTCGCGTTCGACGTCAAGTCCTCGGCGAAGAAGGCCGTCGACGGCGGTTGGAAGACGATGACCGTCGGATTCAGGGCCTCCGACGAGGGCTCGCAGTACTCCTGGAAGAAGTTCCAGGCCAACGGCGGTCAGGACCCGTTCGTCGACCTGTCGTACAACCGTCCGCCGACGACGCCGACCAGCCTGGTCCTCGACCCGAACGAGGTGCGCTGCGACACCACGTCCCCGTATCTCAACGTGGGCGCGTCCTCGATCACCCTCTGGGCGAACAGCACCGACAAGGACAGCAACCTCCAGTCGCTCCACTTCGAGCTCTGGCCGACCGGCGGCTCCACCGCCAACCTGCTCGGCAGCAAGGGCAAGGTGTCCGTCGGCAGCCAGACCGGCTCCGCGAAGGTCCACACCGACCCCTTCTCCACCAGCGGGCTGAAGAACGGGACCACCTACTCGTGGCGAGCCAAGGCCGTCGACAAGTTCGGCGCGACCTCGTCGTACTCGCCCAGCAAGACGCCCTGCCGCTTCGTCTTCGACAACTCGAAGCCGTCGTCGCCGACCGCGAGCTCGGCGCAGTTCCCGGACGCCGACGCCAAGGACAACGGCTTCGAGAACGACTCCGAGGACTCCAAGTGGAGCACGGTGAAGTTCGGCACGGCCGGCTCCTTCACCTTCAAGGCGGCCCAGACGGACGTGGTGAGGTTCGAGTACGGCTTCAACCAGGCGTCGTACCCGTTCTCGGTGAACCGGACGAACGGCGCGCCCGTCTCCACGACGACCACCGCGAGCAACGTCAAGCCGCCGCTCGCGGGGCCGAACGTGCTGTACGTACGAGCGGTCGACGACGCGGGCAACCCGTCGCAGCCGACGAAGTACCTCTTCTACGTGACCCCTCGGGACCAGGCGGACCACCCCGGTGACTTCACCGGCGACAAGCTGCCCGACCTGATGGTCGTGGACGGCAACGGCAACCTGCGGCTCTACCCGTCGGAGGCGACGACCGACCTGGTGAAGGGCACCGGCGACCTGGACTACTCGATGTCGGGTTCCTACCGTGGCAACCCCGCCAAGGACCCGAACGGCGACGACGGGCTCCCGCAGTACGTCTCGGCACCGTCCGGCTACTGGAAGAACACGCTGATCACCCACCTCGGCGACATCTACGGCGGGGACGGCCTCCAGGACCTCGTCGCGCGCCGAGAGGGCCGGCTGTGGGTGTACCCGGGCGACGGCTACGGCGGCGTGAACGTCGACAAGCGGCAGGAGATCCTGCTGCCGCCCAACGCGCCGGCGCCGGACACCATCACCCAGGTCGTCTCCGCGGGAGACGCCACGGGCGACGGCAAGACGGACTTCTTCCTGAAGGTCGGGGACGCGCTGTGGGCCCTTGTCGGCTACAACGGCGCCAGCATCGAGACGGCCGTCCAGCTGTCCAGTTCGCCCTGGCTGGAGCGTGACATAGTCACCGTCCAGGACATCACCGGAGACGGGGTGACCGACCTGATCTACCGCACCGACGTGTCGGGCCGCCTGCTGCTCCGTACCGGCAAGAAGGACGCCGACGGCAGCGGCGTGGACCTTACGTCCCTCGCGTCCGCCGCCAACTCCGCGACCGGGGTGGACGCCCAGTACGGCGCCTCGGGCTGGGGACGCAGCAACATCCGGCTGTTCCACGGCACCCCGGACGCCAACGGCGACGGCATCCCCGACATCTGGACCTTGCGGGTGGACGGAGCGGTGCGCTTCTACGCCGGCAGCCGCGGGGAGATGGCGGGCAGCGGAGTCGAGATCGTCGGCAACAGCGACGGCGTGGGCTGGAAGAACAAGCTCGCCATCGGGTGACGTGACACCTGAGCCACCACGGCGGGGCCCGGCCGACCGGCCGGGCCCCGCCGTGCCGTGCCGTCGACGCGAGTCCCGATCCCACCGGCGGTTCGCTGGTGAAATGGCGACCGGCCTGTACCTCGACATCCCGTGGAAGTCGAGGCTGTCAAAACCGACCGCTCAGCGGTGCTCGGGGTTCTCGAAGTCGAACCGGCAGCCGGCGTCCCACTCGGAGCGCTGGTTTCCGTGGGCGGGGATGCCCCCGGCGTCCTTGAGCATCCTCGCCAGGTGGAGCTGGTTCCAGGTCATGAAGGTCGTGTTGCGGTTCGTGAAGTCGTTGTCCGGCCCGCCCGAGCCCGGGTCGAGGTAGGAGGGCCCGGGCCCGGCCTCGCCGACCCACCCGGCGTCGGCCTGCGGCGGGATCACGTACCCGAGGTGCTGGAGGCTGTAGAGGACGTTCATCGCGCAGTGCTTGGCGCCGTCCTCGTTGCCGGTGATCAGGCAGCCGCCCACACGACCGTAGTACGCGTACTGGCCACGCTCGTTGAGAATCGACGAGCAGGCGTACAGACGCTCGATCACCTTCTTCATGACCGAAGAGTTGTCTCCCAGCCACACAGGTCCAGCCAGGGTGAGGATGTCCGCCGCCATCACCTGCGAGTAGATGACGGGCCACTCGTCGGTCTCCCAGCCGTGCTCCGTCATGTCGGGCCACACGCCGGTCGCGATGTCGAGATCCACCGCTCGCAGCACCTCGACCTCGACGCCCTGGCGCTCCATGATGCCGGTGCTGAGGTCGATCAGCCCCTGAGTGTGGCTCCGCTCCGGCGAACGCTTGAGCGTGCAATTGATCACCAGGGCGCGGAGACCACGGTAGGACGTGCCGGTGTCGGTCATGGATGCGTTCCCCTGCGGACGAGTGGGCGGGTCGGGCGGCGAAACACGCCCGGCTGCCGACGTCGATAGGGCTCCGGGTCGGGCCGGCCGCAATCCCGTCCACTCTCTCGCCTCGTCGGACGGAACGACCGAACGCCGCGCCACTGCTGACGAAGCCGGCTGCCCGATCACCCGCGTGGCCTCACCGTCATGACGGCCCTGCTGCGGGTCGATCAGCCTCAGCGCCCGCAGATCGTCGTAGCGGTACGTGGTCTCGGGCATCGGGGGGCGGGGCCGGCGACCGGACGACACCGGGCGGGGCGGCGCTCAGAGCCGTACGCGCGCGGCCACCGGGAGGTGGTCGCTGCCGGTGTCGGGCAGCGTCCAGGTCGTACCGACCTCCGCGTCGCCGCGCCCCAGTACGTGATCGATCCGGGCGAGGGGCAGGTTCGCCGGCCAGCTGAACGCGAAGGCGCCCCGGTTGCCGCGCACCTGGGAGAGGACGGGAGCCAGGCCCCGGTCGTCGACCGTGCCGTTGAGGTCGCCGAGGACGAGGACCGCGGCGGACCGGTCGGCCGTCAGGGCGCGGCCGAGCCGTGCGGCGCTCTCGTCGCGCCACGCGGTCGCGTAGCCCTGTGTGGCCCGCACCCTGACCGAGGGCAGGTGTACCACGTACGTCGCCACCGGCCCGTGCGGGCCGCGGACGACGGCCCGCAGCCCCCGCTCCCAGCCGGCAGGCACCTGCGCCGGCTTCAGATCGAGACGGGCGACGTCCGTCAGCGGGTACTTCGACCACAGCCCGACCGTCCCCACGGTCGCGCGGTGCGGATGCGTGGCCGCGAGAACGAGCTGGAAGGCCGGCAGGCTCGACGGCGTCAGTTCCTGGAGCGCGACGAGATCGGGGTCCGGACCGAGGAGGATCCGCCCGACCCGCGTAGGGCTGGTGTTCTCGTCGCTCACGTTGTGCTGCACGACCGTCAGGTCGTACGCCCGGGAGGCGCCCGGCGCCGGCGAGGCCAGCGGCTCGTGGAACACCCCCAGCCAGACGGCGCCCACGACCACGCACGCCACGGCCGCGAGGACCGAGCGGCGCAGGGCGGCGAGGACGAGCCCGAGGGGGACGGCGAGACCGAGCCAGGGCAGAAACGTCTCTGCCAGACCGACCGGGTTGCCCGGAAGCCGGGGCAGCCGGTGATGAACGAGCAGCAGCAGGCCGGCCACGGCGACGACGACCGCCGTCAGCAGCCCGCGCCTTCTTCGCGTCCCCTCCACATGACCCCCTTCGGGGGAGGGGACGCCGACAGGGGAGATCCAGTTCCCGGCAGAGGCGCGGGCGGCGCCGGGCCGGGCCGCCCCACACCGCGCGCCCGTCACACCAGGCGTCCGTCCCTCGCGACCACACGCCCGGCGCGCACCACCACGTCACGGCGCGGCTGGTCGACCACGACCTGGGGTACGCACTCGCCCTCCACCAGCATGAAGTCGGCCGGAGAGCCGGTACGGAGATCGGCGCGCGGAAGGCCCAGCAGATCCGCACCGCCGTCCGAGGCCACCTGGAAGCAGGCCTCCAGCTCCTCGTCGAGCCGCACGTCCAGCGCCCAGCCCGCCAGCCAGGCGCGGTGCAGCATGTCCGCGTTGCCGAACGGGCTCCAGTTGTCCCGAACGCCGTCCGAGCCGAGGCCCACTCGGACACCGCGCTCGGCGAGGCGACGCAACGGAAGGATCGTGTTCACCGACAGGGCGACCGTCGTGAGGGAGACCCCGGCGTCCGCGAGGACGTCCGCGATCTCGTCCAGCTCCCCGCCGGCCAGCTCGGCCACCGCGAACGCGTGCCCCACGTTGACCTTCCCCGCCAGGCCCAGCGCCTTGGTGCGGGCGGCGATGTCACGCAGCGGCCCGAGGCCACGCTCGCCCGTGTCGTGGAGGTGGATGTCGAGCCCGAGGCCGTGACGCTCCGCGATCCCGAAGACCGTGCCGAGCTGCCCGCCGTCGCGCCCCGCGCCGTCGAGGTCGAAGCCCGCCGGGTCGATGCCCCCGATGTGCGAGACGAGCCCGCCGGCCGCCGCCTCCTCCAGGAGCTCGGCCACGCCCGGCGTACGCCCCACCCCGTGCTGCGGGAAGGCGACCGCCTCGATGTCGAGGACCCCGCGCAGCTTCTCCCGCGCCGCGGCCAGGGCCTCGACGCCTTCGAGGCCGTACGCGGGAGCGACGTCGACATGGGCCCGCGTCGCCCGGGTGCCCTGGGCCGCCGCGTGCGACAGCAGCCGCAGCGCCCGCTCGGACACGGGCGTCCGCTGCGCGCCGTGCAGCTCCACGTCGCCCTCGACGTAGGCCGCGATCCCCCGCGCGGGGCGCCGGCTGTGCCAGGGTTCGCCCCACGTCGTCTTGTCGGGGTGCAGGTGCGCGTCGACGAGGGTCGGCAGCGCCAGCCGGCCGCCTCCGTCGACGTACTCCACGGCGGCCCCCTCGGGGACCGTGCTCGCCTCCGCCAGGATGCCGTCCACCACCGTCAGGTCGGTCGGCGGGCCGCCCCAGGGACGGACGTCGCGGAAGACGGTGACGACGGACGAAGCGTTCGGGACCACGGTGGGGACTCCTCGATGAGCGAGCGGGGACGTCTTCGGACGGTGGTGTACCACGGGCGGGCCGGCTACAGGACAGCGATGCCGAGCGGGCGTTCACCTGCGGGGAGCCGCCGTGTCCCGCCGCTCTCCACGTCGACGACCGTGATGCCGTCCCACCAGCCGTCGCGGGTGAAGCCGCCCGTGACGTACACGGTGCGGCCGTCCTCAGAGACGGCGACGTCCTCGTGCGGACCCTCCAGCGGGTACACCCGCTCGGTGCCGTCGGGCGCCCGGACCGTCAGTGAAGGGCCCTCGTCCTCCGACGGGTCGATCGGCCCCGTGCCGACGACGAACAGCGTGCCGTCGGCGGTGATCGTGGCACCGTGCTGGTGCGTGTCCGCGGTCGTCGGCGCGATCTCCGTACGGCCGGTGCGCGGGTCGACCACCGCGAGGCGCTCCCCCTCGAAGGGCAGCAGCAGCCGGCCGTCCGAGGGCCGTACGACCGCGTAGTGCGGCTTGAGCCACGAGCCGAGACCGCCCTCCGTGCCGTACGGGGCGACTTCGATACGGCGTGCGTCGAGCGTGTCCGCCCGGACCACGGTCACGTCGAACGAGTCGTGGTCCGTCGCGTACACCTCGGAGCCGTCCCGTGCCACGTCGACGTCGAAGGGCCGCCGCCCGACGGGGACCGTGCCGGTCACCTCCCGGCGCGCGGTGTCGACGACCTCCAGAGTGCCGTCACCGCCGGGGACGTTGACACCGACGTAGACCCGCCCGCCGTCGGGGGAGAGGGCGATGCCCATGCCGCCGCCCCGGTACTCGCCCGTGGTGACGGGGCCGGTGTCGGTCTCGTACGGGATGAGGGCGAGCCGCTCGCGGGTGCGGGTGTCGACCACGGCGACGCCCTCGGCGGTGGCCACCCAGGCACGCCCGTCGGCGCCGACGGCCAGTCCGTATGGCGCGGTCCCCACCTCGACGGAGCCGAGCGCGCCGCGCTTCGGGTCGACGAACGTGACGGTGTCGGAGCCGAAGTCGGCGACGAGGAGTGTCCCGTCGGGCGTCGGCGCGGGAGCCGTTCCCGGGAGAGGAGAGGCGGCTGAGGAGCGTGTCGGGGCCGAGGAGTCCCCGGCGGCGGAGGCCTCGCCGGACCCGGCGTCGGCGCCCTGGCCCGGTGCGCACCCGACGAGGACGGCCGCCACCGCGGCGGCCCCGGCCAGGACCCGAGCCCCGGCCAGGATGCGATCCGTCAGGACCCGCGAGCCCGTCAGGATGCGATCCCCGGCCAGGTTGCGAGCCCCGGCGAGGACCCGAGCCCCGGCAAGGACCCGATCCCCGGCCAGGTTGCGATCCCCGGCCAGGACCCGAGCCCCGGCGAGGACCCGAGCCCCGGCCAGGACCCGATCCCCGGCCAGGTTGCGATCCCCGGCCAGGACCCGAGCCCCGGCGAGGACCCGATCCCCGGCCAGGTTGCGAGCTCCCGTCAGGACCCGAGCCCCCGTCAGGACCCGCGAGCCCGCCAGGGCTTGCCCTCGCGCGTGGGCGCGTGACGTCACCGTGCTCGCGCGCCTCATCGGACCGCCCTCCGTCCGGCGCGCGCCGACGCGGCCGCGAGGAGGCCGGCGATGCCGTCGAACCCACGTCGTCGCGCGTGGTCGAGCGGGGTCGTCCCGTCCTGGTCCGCGAGCAGCGGATCCGCTCCCGCGGTGATCAGCAGTTCGACGATCTCCTCGTGCGCCCGGCCGCCGTCGCCGAGGATGACCGCCTCCAGCAGGGCGGTCCAGCCGAGCCGGTTGACGTGGTCGACGTCCATGTCCGTCTCCCGCAGCACGGCCCGTACGTACGCGACATGGCCGCACTCCGCGGCGGGGATGAGCGAGGTCCCGCCGAAGCGGCTGGTGAGCGTCAGGTCCGGGTGGGCGCGGAGCAGCACACGCATCATCGGCACACTGCCCGTCACCCCGGTGACCAGCCACGGTGTGTCCGCCCGGCTGTCCCGCGCGTCGGGATCGGCGCCCGCCTCGACCAGCAGCGCGGCGGCGTCCACCCGATCGGCCCGCGCGGCCAGCAGCAAGGGCGTGCGGCGCTCCGCGTCACGGCACTCGACGTGCGCGCCGGCGGCGAGCGCGGCGCCGACGCCGCCGGTGTCCCCCCGGTGGGCGGCCGCGAGCAGCAGCCGGTCGTTCGGATCCATGGCGGTTCTCCTTCTCACGGCTGTCGGCAGCATGGACGTCGTCCCTTCCCGTCGGACGGCGGAGGCGGGCGGTCCGCTCTCCTCACCATCGTGCGGCCGCCGCCGCGCGCCACCGGTCGGACCAGTGGATGCCCCGGGGGAGCCGACCGGTGGACCCGGGGGTCGACCGATCGGATGACCCCGGGTTCACGCGGCCGCCGTGAAAAGCAGTGTCGGGCCGGGTTCTCCGCAGGTCAGAATGGACCTTCACCGACCAGGAGGAACCCATGAGCCAGGCATCCCTGACTCTCCGGGAGCTGCTGCCCCCGCAGGCGTTGGCCGAGGCCATCGATGCCGGGCACGTCACCCGCAAGGCACACCCCGAACTTCCGCTGTCGATCTACACGTACACGCGGACGTGCCAGTACGAGCGGATCTGGAACCAGGTCACGACGCGCTGCCGGGGACTCGTCGCCGATGACGCGACCGGCGAGATCGTCGCGCTGCCCCTGCCGAAGTTCTTCAACATCGGTGAGCACGAGGCCGGTCAGCCCTACGCGCCCGCCCTGCCCGACGAGCCCTTCGAGGTCTACGACAAGGTCGACGGCAGCCTCGCGGTGATCTTCCACTACGCGGGCCGGTGGCGGGTCGCCTCCAAGGGCTCCTTCATCAGCGCGCAGGCGACCTGGGCGCAGCGCCGGCTCGACGGCCGGGACACCGGTGCGCTGACGCCCGGCGTCACCTACCTCGCCGAGATCCTCTACCCGCAGAACCGGATCGTCGTCGACTACGGCGACCGGCGTGACCTGGTGCTGCTCGCCGCCTTCGGCGCGGACGGCACCGAGGTCCCGCTCGCCGAGGCGGCCGCCGACTGGACCGCGATCGGCTCGGTCGTGCGGACCTGGCCCGCGATGCCGCTGGACGAACTGATCGCCCTGACCGAGGCGAACACCCTGCCGGGCGGACAGACCGCCACCGGCACCGACGCCGAGGGCTTCGTGCTCCGCTACGCCTCAGGTGTGCGCGCCAAGGCCAAGCTGAGCGAGTACGTACGCCTCCACAAGGTGCTCACCGGCGTCACCGAGCGGGACATCTGGCGCAGCCACGGCATCCAGCGCTTCGCGGGAACGTCCGTCAAGCGCCTCGCCCAGGGCCTGGGTTGCTCGGTCGCCGAGCTCGGCGGCGTGAAGTCCGCGGGCGGCCGGCCGCTGGACGCGCTCCTGGAGCAGGTGCCGGACGAGTTCGACGCCTGGGTGCGCGGGGTCATCGCCCGTCTGGAGGACGAGGCCGCGGCCCTTGAGCGCGCCATCGACGAGGCGTACCGTGGCGTCGCCCACCTGGCGGCGGACCGGGGTGCCTTCGCCCGGGCCGTCAAGGCCCTGCCGATCGACGGCGACCTCCGGTCGGCCCTGTTCCTGCGCCTCGACGGCCGCCCCACGGACCTGTTCGTCTGGCGCTCCGTCAGGCCCGAGGCGTCCGACCCGTTCACGACCGATGTGGAGAACTGAGCCGTGCCCGACGTACACGTCATGACGGGGCTTCCGGCCTCGGGGAAGACGACGGCCGCCCGACGGCTCCAGACGGAGGCCGAGGGCCGGATGCGCCGAGTCAACCTCGACGACCTGCGCACCATGCTGGACATCCCCGCCCCCGAGCGTGGCCGCTCCCACGCCCACGAGCGGACCGTCCTCGACATCCAGGACGCGGCGGTCCGCTCGGCCGTCGAGGGCGGCTTCGACGTCGTCGTCGACAACACCCACCTGACCCCGCACATCCCCAAGCGGCTGAAGGCGGCCGTCGTCGGCCTCGACGCCCGTTTCGTGGTGCACGACTTCACCGACGTACCGGTCGAGGAGTGCGTACGGCGCGACGCCGCGCGCGAGCGGCCCGTCGGGGAGGAGATCATCCGCATCCTCGCCGACAAGCACGCCAAGGCCACCCGGGGCGGCTGGCGGCTGACCGCCGAGTGGCTCGGCGAACGGCCCGCGGCCGTGCCGTACGTCCCCGACCCGGCGCTGCCCTCGGCCGTGCTGTGCGACATCGACGGCACCCTCGCGCTGCGCGGCGACCGCGGCCCGTACGACTTCACCCGCTGCGACCTCGACCTGCTCAACGTCTCCGTCGCCCGCGCGCTGCGCGCCTTCCGCAGCGCCGAGAACGACACGATCGTGCTGCTGTCCGGGCGCAGCGAGGACCACCGCGCCCTCACCGAGGCGTGGCTCGCACGCCATGAAGTGCCGTACGACGAGCTGTGGATGCGGGCCTCGGACGACGGGCGCGGCGACGACATCGTCAAGGCCGAGCTCTTCGACGCGCACATCCGCCACCGGTTCGCTGTACGGGTCTCGCTCGACGACCGCGACCGTGTCGTCGCCCTCTGGCGCCGCATGGGCCTGCCGACCTGGCAGGTCAACTACGGCAACTTCTAGACCGCGTCACGCCGGCGCCACCGCGCCGTCGAGGAGGATCCGGGCCGGCTCGCGCGGCTGGGAGAACACGGGCCATTGGCCCGTGTCCGTCCGCACGAGCCGCCATCGCCCGCTCCTCAGCAGCGCGGCGACGCGGGCCCGCCCGCGTCGCCGCGTCTACCCTGGGTGTATGGGCGGTGACCTGGTCCGACTCTTCCTCTGCGGCGACGTGATGCTCGGCCGCGGAGTGGACCAGATCCTTCCCCACTCCGGCGACCCGGCGCTCCACGAGCGGTATGTGCATGATGCACGGTCTTACGTGGCGCTCGCCGAGGAGGTCAACGGGCCCATCCCGCACCGCGTGGACTACACCTACCCCTGGGGCGTCGCGCTCGACGTCCTGGACGCCGAGGCGCCCGACGTCCGTGTCACGAATCTGGAGACCGCGGTCACCACGAGCGACGAGTTCACGCCCGGCAAGGCGGTCCACTACCGCATGCACCCCGAGAACCTGCCGAGCCTGACCGCCGCCCGCCCCGACGTCTGCGTCCTCGCCAACAACCACGTCCTGGACCACGGCCACCAAGGCCTGAACGACACCCTCGACGCCCTCGCGAAGCACGGCGTGGCCACGGTGGGAGCGGGCGAGGACGCCGAGGAGGCGACACGGCCCGTGGTCGTCCCCCTACCCGGGGGAGGACGGTTCGTCGCGTACGCCCTGGGAATGGCCTCCAGTGGCATTCCGCGGGACTGGGCAGCGACCGCGCGGCGCGGCGGCGTCCACTTCGCCTCGGGGCCCGGCCACCCCGCCGCCACCGGCCTCCTCACCCGGATCCGGGACACCAGGCGCCCCGGCGACATCGTCATGGTCTCGATCCACTGGGGTTCGAACTGGGGGTACGCGCTCTCCCGTGCCGACGTCGACTACGCGCACGAGCTGGTCGAAGCGGGTGTGGACGTCGTGCACGGCCACTCCTCGCACCACCCCCGCCCCCTGGAGGTCCACCGGGGCAAGCCGGTCCTCCACGGCTGCGGCGACCTGATCAACGACTACGAGGGCATCACGGGCTACGAGCAGTACCGCGACGATCTGCGTCTCCTCTACCTCGTCGCGCTGAGACCCGAGGACGGCCGACTCCAGGAGGTACGCATGATTCCCCTGCGGGCCCGCCGCCTGCGGCTGGAGCACGCCCCCCGCCGCGACGCGCGCTGGCTCCACGACGTACTGGGCCGTACCAGCCGGCCCTACGGAACGCGGGTCGACCTCGACGAGGACGGGACTCTCGTCGCACGCCCCGCCTGACGGGCGGCGGCACGCACCCGCCCGCGCACACGCTCCGACCAGGGAGACGAGCGGGATGTACTTCACCGATCGCACCGACGCAGGACGGCAGCTCGCCGCACGCCTGGAGCATCTCAAGGGCCACGATGTCGTGGTCCTGGGGCTTCCGCGCGGTGGGGTGCCGGTCGCCGAACAGGTCGCCGACGCCCTCGGCGCGCCCCTGGACGTCTGTCTCGTACGCAAACTGGGGGTGCCGTTCCAGCCGGAGCTCGCCATGGGAGCCATCGGCGAGGGCGGCGTCCGGGTCCTCAACGACCATGTCCTGGCGGACACCCGTGTCTCCGGCGGCGATCTGGCGGCCGTCGAGTCACGCGAGCGCGCGGTCCTCGCACAGCGGGCCCGGCGCTACCGGGGCGACCGCCCGCCGGCCCGGCTCGACGGCCGCACGGCCGTGGTCGTCGACGACGGACTGGCGACGGGCGCAACGGCGGTCGCCGCCTGCCGGGTCGTCCGCGCCCAGGGGGCCGCGCGGATCGTCCTCGCGGTGCCGGTCGCGCCGAGCGACTGGCCCGAACGGATCGGCCGGGAGGCGGACGAGACCGTCAGCGTCCACGAACCGGCGTTCTTCTACGCGATCGGCCAGTTCTACGAGGACTTCTCACAGACCCCGGACGAGGACGTCGTCGCCTGTCTGGAGCGCCACCACTCCGGGCGCGGGGCGGACGCCCGGGATCCGGAGGTGCGCGTCCCGGCCGGCGAGGTGCGGCTCGCGGGCCGCCTGGTGGTGCCCGACGGAGCCCCGGGGATCGTGCTGTTCGCCCACGGCAGCGGCAGCAGTCGGCACAGCCCGCGCAACCGGGCCGTCGCGGAGAGCCTGAACCGTGCCGGTCTCGGCACGCTGCTGTTCGACCTGCTCACCGAGGAGGAGGCCGACGACCGCGGCAACGTCTTCGACACGGAGCTGCTGGCCGGCCGGCTCGCCCGGGCCGCGCACTGGCTGGTGGGGCGGCCGGGCCTCGACGGCCTGCGGATCGGCTACTTCGGCGCCAGCACCGGCGCCGCGGCCGCGCTCTGGGCCGCGGCGGACCCGCTCTCCGACGTGGCCGCCGTCGTCTCGCGCGGCGGGCGCCCGGACCTCGCCGGAGCGCGCCTCGCGCAGGTGCGCGCTCCGACGCTGCTGATCGTGGGGGGCCGCGACCCGCTCGTGCAGGAGCTGAACGAGTCGGCCCAGGCGCGGCTCACCTGCGAGAACCGGCTCGTGGTCGTCGCCGGTGCCGGGCACCTCTTCGAGGAGCCCGGCACGCTGGAAGAGGTCGGCCGACTGGCCTCGGGCTGGTTCGCCGACCACTTCTAGGGCGTCCGTCAGTACGGTCCGTTGACGTTGTCGATGGAGCCGTAGCGGTCCGCGGCGTAGTTGCAGGCCGCGGTGATGTTGGCGACCGGGTCGAACAGGTCCATGGACGTACCGGGCACGTGGTACGCCAGGAAGGTCGGCTCGATCACCTGCAGGAGCCCCTTGGACGGGGTGCCCTTGACGGCGTTGGAGTCCCAGAGGTTGATGGCCTGGGGGTTGCCCGAGGACTCACGCATGACGTTGCGGTGGATCCCCTCGTACGAACCGGGGATGCCGTACTTCTGCAGGACGTCGAGCGACTCGCGGATCCAGCCGTCGAGGTCGTTGGTGTAGCTCTTGGCGGCGACCGGCGCGGCCTTGGCCGGGGCGGCCTTGGTCACGGTCTTGGCCGATGCGGCGCCGGGAGCGGCACTGCGCTGCTGCGAGCGGTCGGCGCGGTCCGTGCTCGTCGTACGGGCCGGGGCCTTCTGCTGCTTCGTCGCGGCCGCGGGCTTCCCGCTCAGCGTGAGTTCCAGCCCCGGACGAATAAGTGACGGATTGTCACCGACGGCCTTGCGATTCGCCTTGTACAGCGCCTTCCAGCCGCCCCGCACACCCTGTTCGTGCGCGATCACGGAAAGGGAGTCGCCACGGACGACGGTATAGATCTTGGCAGCGGAATTCCCGGCGGTGGGAATCGATTCGGCGATCTTCGCCGGGCTGCTGAAGACGGTCTTCTCGAGGGGCGCGGCCGCGGGTGCCGTGTTCGGCGCCGCGTGCGCGGTGGCCGTGGCCACGAGGGGGAGAGCCAGCGCGGCTCCACCCGTGCTTGCGAGGGCGATACCTCGGCTGAGGGGACGTCGCTTGGGGCGCCGGTGCTTACCGTGAGCGGACATGCAGGATTCCTCTCCGGCGCCTGCGGGGTGAGCTGTCGGGTTCGGGCTGGAGCTGCCCGGCCGCACGCGTGCGGCTACACCCCAAGCCGGTCCGGAAATCCGGGACGGCGAAAAAACTGGGTCCCCCGCTCCTGCCGACGGGTGAATGGCTGGTCTTTTCGGACGGTGGCAGGATTCGGCGATCCGTCCGGGTCGAGGTGACCGTAGGCGAGGAATGTCGGACGGAACAAGGTGGGGCATGGATGCGAAATGAACAGGAAATTCAGAAATGCGTTCCAAGTGATCACGGCCGCGCCGAACTGCCGTGCGGCGTAAGGGGAAGATGCCCCTCCGCATAGGTTGCGTCCTCATCGCGTGATTCACGTCACCCGTGACCCCAAAACGGTCATACGGGCATTTTCGACCCAGTCAAGAAAAGGGACACAAGGGCATGAAATTGCCCTTGTGTCCCTTTTTGTCGGAAGTGGTGGTGTACGTCAGCCCGTGACGCTGGCTGTGCCGGTCTCGATGTGGCCGGTGTAGCGGCGTGACCAGGTGCCGTCGACGTCGGCCGTGATCGTGAAGTCGTACCAGCCGTTGCTGTACGCCACCGCGTTGAAGAAGTCCTCGCGCGATGAGCCGGCCGGGACCGTGTACGTCCACGGCCCGTCCGTGCGGTAGGCGTTCGAGCGGATCGTGAAGGCCACGGGACCGGCCGAGGTGTTGGTCATCCTGAGGTAGAGCGCCGTCTTCCCGGTGCCCGGCTCGGTCGCGAACCGCGCCGCCACCTCGATCGCCTTGCCGGCCTTGGACGCGTCCCCGATGAAGCGCCGCAGGAAGCGGTTGGGGCCCATCATCGAGATGTCGTACTTGCCCGACCCGGACCCGAGTCCGATGTTGAAGTAGTCCGTGGCGGTCGCGCCCGGGTCCACGGTGTACTGCCAGGCCGCGGTGTCCCGGTGCTGGTGCGGGTGGATCGTGAAGTGGGCGGCCCGCTTCGCCTCCGCGCCCTGGTTCGTCATCGAGAACCAGGCGAGGATCTTGCCCGCCGCCCCGAACTCGAACCGGTCGAGGTTTCCGTTGACCTGGTACGGCACGGCGCGCGCCGGTCGGGTGCCGGTCTCCTGTGCGGGCAGGGCGTTGTCCTGGGGCAGCGGGTTCGGCAGCGGGCCGCAGGTCGACTGCCCGATGACCTTGGCGGTGGAGGGAAGGCCCGTGGGAACTCCGTAGACCGGGCGTGCGAAGTCGAAGACTCCCGTCAGGTCCCCGGTGACCTTCCGTCGCCAGGCGCTGATGTTCGGGCAGGTCGCCGGGGTGCCGAGGGCGGCCGTCCAGGTCTCCATGAAGCGCAGGACCGAGGTGTGGTCGAAGACCTCGGAGCTGACCCAGCCGCCGCGCGTCCAGGGCGACATGACGAGCATCGGGACGCGGAAGCCCAGGCCGACCGGCACGCCGTCGATGTACTCGCCCGCGGTGCCCGGCGGGGCGACCGGCGGCGGCACGTGGTCGAAGAACCCGTCGTTCTCGTCGTAGTTGAGGAACAGCACGGTCGAGTCGAAGACCTCCGGGTTCGCGGCCAGCGCGCGGTAGACCAGGTCGACGAAGTGCGCGCCGTCGCCCGGAGGGGCGTAGGGGTGCTCGGAGAAGGCCTCGCTCGCCACCACCCAGGAGACCTGCGGAAGCGTTCCGGCGACCGCGTCGGCGCGGATCGCGGCGGCGATGTCGTCCGGGGTGGACCCGGTGACCTTCGGTACGGAGCCCATGCCGCGGTCGTACAGGGGGTTGCCGGGCCGCGCGTCGGTGAACTTCTTGAAGTACGCGAGACCGTTGTCGCCGTAGTTGTCCTGGGCGTTCTGGTAGACCTTCCAGCTCACACCGGCCCGCTGGAGCGCCTCGGCGTACGTCTCCCAGGTGAGCCCGGACTCCTCGCCGCCGTCCTTGCTGGAGGCGTCGATCTTGCCGCTCCAGAGGAAGGTGCGGTTCGGTCCCGTGGCGCTGAGCGCCGAGCAGAAGTACGCGTCGCAGACGGTGTAGTTGTCGGCGAGGGCGTAGTGGAACGGGATGTCGCCGCGGTCGAGGTAGCCGAGGGTGCGGGTGTTGCCGACACCCGTGACCCAGTTGTCCATCCGGCCCTTGTTCCACGCCGCGTGCTGCGAGGTCCAGCTGTGCGGCAGGTCCCCGTTGCACTGAGCCAGGGTCTCCCCGTCCACCCCGCCCGCGGGCGGGGTGGAGCTCAGCTTCCACGGGTACTGACGCCCGCCCCAGTTGGGCTGGTTGAACATGCCCCAGCCGCCAGGGATGTTTCCCGCCGCCCGGTCGGCGAAGCCCCGGACGCCGCGGAGCCTGCCGAAGTAGTGGTCGAAGCTGCGGTTCTCCTGCATGAGGATCACGACGTGCCTGACGTCGGTGATGGTGCCGGTCGCGGCGGTGGCGGCGGCCGACGCCGTGCCCGCGGGCAGCGTCGCTCCCGCCACGAGCCCTGCCCCGATCCCGACGAATCCCCTGCGGCTGATGGGAGTCATGCCCCGCCTCTCGTGTCACCGCGTGCCCGCTTGGCACACGGTGGACAGAATGAGGGAGGCGCATCTAAAGGTATACAGCCGTGCGGTAATTCTTTGGTGAACTTAAGAAGGGTGGGAGGTCGCTGAGTTTTGATTGGTCCCCAATCGAACCAATGCGACGAAGCGTACCCTGCGGTCGGCCGTCTACGGGAGGGCTTCGGCGCCGTCTCGGCGCAACATCAGCAGCGCCGCGTCGTCCTCCGCGTGCGGCCCGCCCGCGAGGGAGCCGAGGAGGTGGTCGGCCAGCTCCTCCAGATCCGGAGGCCCGTCGGAGAAGGCGGCGGCCAGCCGCGAGAGCCCGACGTCGAAGTCCTCGCCCGGCTTCTCGACCAGTCCGTCGGAGTAGAGCAGCAGGGTCTCACCCGGCGCCAGATGAGCCGTCGTGTACGGATACGGGGCGAGCCCCCAGGCCGAGGGGAGCCCCAGCGGCGGGCCGCCCGCGAGGAGCAGGCGTTCGACGGTGCCGTCCGCGCGTCGGAGCAGCGGCGGCGGATGGCCCGCGTTCGCCGCGCGCACCTCTCCCGTGGCGAGCGCGACCCTCAGATAGGCGCAGGTCGCGAAGCGGTCGGCGTCCAGGTCCGCGAGGAACGCCGACGCCTTCCCCAGCACGCTGTCGCACCCGTGGCCCTCCGCCGCGTACGCGGTCATCGCGACGCGCACCTGCCCCATGAGCGCCGCGGCCTCGATGTCGTGCCCCTGCACGTCACCGATCGCGAGCCCCAGCCCCCCGTCGGGCAGCACCACCGCGTCGTACCAGTCGCCACCGACCCGCACCCCCTGTCGTGCCGTCCGGTAGCGCACCGTGATCCGGCCCCCGGGGATCGCCGGGATCCGGCGCGGCAGCATGGAGTTCTGCAGACCCGAGGCGATCTCCCGTGACCGGTCGAGCGCCAGCACGCGCTGGACCGCCCGGGCGACCGCCTTCGCCCAGGCCTTCATCAGGGCGTGGTCCGCCAGGGTGAAGACGGACCGGTCGTCGTAGAAGATGCCCAGGGCGCCGAGGGGATGCCCGTCGTCGACCAGCGGCAGGAACGCGCCGGCCGTCGCGTGGAAGCCGTGCCGATGGCGGGCCAGTCGCGGGTAGCGGTCCAGGAAGGCGTGGACCGAGGTGAAGAAGAGCGGGCGGCTGGTGCGTACGGCGTCGTTCAACGGCCAGGAGTCCGCGAGCCGCGACTTCCGCGGGAACCCCGCCGCGTCCGGGGCGAGGACGGTGCGGACCATCTGAAGACGCCCCTGCTCCAGCACCCCGAGCGACATCGCCTTCGCGCCGAGCGGGCGCAGGCCCACCTCGTCTCCGAGGACCGCGGAGACCTCACGCACACTCATGGCCCGGGCCAGCGC
The DNA here is from genome assembly GCF_043089925.1 of Streptomyces sp. NPDC013457. NCBI lineage: Bacteria > Bacillati > Actinomycetota > Actinomycetes > Kitasatosporales > Streptomycetaceae > Streptomyces > Streptomyces sp. NPDC013457. The sequence goes on along the minus strand of NZ_JBICBL010000006.1, from coordinate 172,115 downwards.
GAGCGCGCCCTCGCCCAGGGCGCGCAGCGGATCCTGCGCCTCCTCGCCCGGCAGTCGCAGCGCGGAGTGCGCCAGGTCCGGCGTGGCGTCCCCGACCACCCCCACCACCCGGATGCCGCCGTGCGGCTCCCGTACGACGCTGCCCCGGGCGTGCGTCCAGCGGCTGTGCCCGCCCCGGGGCAGCACACGGAAGAAGGCGCTGAACGTGTCGCGCCGGCCCGCCAGGACGTCCGCCGAGAGGCCGGAGAGCAGAGACCAGTCCTCCGGCTGGATCCGCGGGCGCAGAACGTCGGCGCGGCCGGTGAGCTCTGCCGGGAGCAGATCGAACACGGTCCGGGCGACGGCGTCCAGGGTCAGGCGCCCGGTCGCAGGGTCCCATGCGAAACAGCCGACGCCGTTCGCCGTGAGCGCCTCGCCGGGCTCCAGCCTCGGACCCCTGTCGCCCATGCGGGTGCCGGTCAGCGCCGGGCGCGCCGACGGGCGATGTACAGGCCGAGGACGATCCCCACGAGCAGAGTGACCGTGAGCACGCTCCACAGCGGCAGCGTGACCTCCGGGATCCACAGACGGATCGTCACCGAGCCGGTGTTCGCGGCGATGAACCAGATGGCGAGAGCCGCGAGAACCAGGAAACCGATCGTGCGCAGCCGCATGTCCCGGCCCTTGACGGTCACGGTCGGGGGCGGATGCGGCGCTGATTCCTTACGGGCCATGAAGCCTATTATCGGACGTTTCGGGCGAACGTGCTGGCTGTCGTGCGCCCGTCCTGGCCGGGATGCCCCGGTCCGCGCCCGGGGTTACGCTGCTTCGACGACCGCAGACGTCAGTCGACGCCGAGTGCGAGGCACGATGGCAGAGCGTGAGGAACGAGCGGAGGAGGAAGCCTCCGAGGGGCGCCGTGCTGACCTCCCTGGCCGTCAGGCCGTCGCCGTCTTCGACGCGAGCGGCGTCGTAGCCGTCTGGACGCCGGCCGCCGAACGCCTCCTCGGCGTCGACAGCGCCAAGATCCTGGGCCGCCCGGTGACCGAGCTCCTGACGCTCGTCGACGTCGAGACGCTGACCCAGGGCGTCACGATCGGGCCCGTGGGGGAGGGAGATCCTCCCGGCCGCTGGGGTCTCTGGCCCGCCGGCCCGCTCCCGGGAGGCATCCGCTCCGGAGTCCTCGACGCCGTCTTCACCCAGTCCCCGGTCGGCCTGCACGTGCTCGACCTCGATCTGCGCGTCCTCCGGACGAATTCCGCGGCCGCCGGGATGCGCGGGGTCCCCGAGCAGGAGATCGTCGGCCGGCCGTTCGCCGAGGTCTACTCCCGCTTCGCCACGGGATCGATGGAGGACACCCTCCGTGAGGTCCTGGCTTCGGGCGTGCCCCTCGTCGACCGGCGAGTCACGGGATACCCCCGTGAGGATCCCGCCCGCGAGCACGTCTTCTCCGTCTCCGTCTTCCGGCTGGAGGACGACCTCGGCCGCCCCCTCGGCCTCGTCGCCTCCTCCGTCGACGTCACCCCGCGCGTACGGGCGGGCGGCCGCCTGGCCGTGCTGCACCGCGTCCACGCGCGGATGGGGCTCCGCCTGGACCCCGTGCAGTGCGCCCGGGAGCTCGTCCGGGCCGTCGTGCCCACCGTCGCCGACGTCGCCACCGTGGCCCTCACCCCCTCCGAGTTGCACGGCTTCGACACGGACGCGACCTCGTCGGTCGACGCCACGCCGCGTTGCGTGGCGAGATGGCCCCCCGAGGCCGACGAGGTCCCTGAGGTGGGGGTCGCCCTGGACCTGCCCGGCGGCGGTGTGCGCGACTCCGCCCCGTACGTGGAGGAGTCGGACCCGGCCGGGCCCACCCTCGTCGTGCCCCTGACCGTGCGCGGCACGCTGCTCGGTGTCGCCCGCTTCTCCCGCTCGCGCAGGCCCGACCCCTTCGAGGACGACGATCTGCGCCTCGCGGCGGACCTCGCCGCCCACACCGCCGTCTGTGTCGACAACGCCCGGCGCTACGAACACGACCACGCGGTGGCGCTCGCCCTGAAGGGGAACCTCGTCGGGGCCGGCCGCACCGGCCGGAGCGCGATGGAGACCGCACACCGCTACCTCCCCACCGGTCTCGGCACCGGCGCCTGGTTCGACGTCATCCCGCTGTCCGGCAACCGCGTCGCCCTGACCGTCGGTCATATCGTGGGCGTCGGACCCGACGTCATGGCCGCCATGGTCCAACTCAGGGCAGCCGTGCAGGTGTTGTCCACCCTCGACCTCGACCCGCACGACCTGCTCGCACGACTGGACGACACCACCCGCCGCCTCGGTGAGGAACGGGTGGACGCCGGTACGGGCGGGCCGCTGACGGCCACGTGCGTGTACGCCGTGCACGATCCGGTCACCGAGACCTGCGCGATCGCCCGCGCAGGTGATCAGACCGTCCTCCTCGGCCACCCCGACGGGAGATGGTGGCACGGTCTCCTGGAGGAGACCACCGCGCTGGGCGCGGAAGGGCCGCCGTTCGCCGCCGACGAGATTCCCGCGCCACCCGGCAGCGCCCTCGTCCTGCTTTCCGGCCGGGCCGACCCCGACGATCCGGAGCTGACCGCGCTGCGCGCGCGGCTGGCCGGCGCGGACCCGCCCCGGCCGCTCAGCGCCTCGGACCTCCACGACCTGCCCCTCGACCAGGCGGCCGTCCTCGTCGCCCGTACCCGGCCCCTCGACGCGGACGACGTCGCCTGTCGGGAGGTCACACCCACCCTCACCGCCGTCTCCGGGGCCCGCCGCTGGGCCGTCCGCCGACTGGACGACTGGGGCCTGTCGGAGACGGCGTTCGCCGTCGAGCTCATCGTCAGTGAGCTGGTGACCAACGCGATCCGGCACGGCGTCCCGCCGATCCGGCTCCGGATCATCCGCAACCCCGCCGACCACACGGTGACCTGCGAGATCTCCGACGCGGGAACCGCCGCCCCTCATCTGCGACGGGCCCGCGCGTCCGACGAGGGCGGGCGCGGCATCTTCATCTCTGGCGAACTGTCGGACCGCTGGGGCGTGCGCTGGACGGAGCAGGGCAAGACGGTCTGGACCGAGACCTCGTACACGCCGTGAAGCCTCGTGGTCAGAGTCCGACGCGTGGCCTGCCGACCCGCGCGTCCGCGTCGGCGGCCCCCCGCGCGTCGGCCTCGTCCCGCGCCGCCCACAGCGAGCGCACATGGCTGAGATGCCGGACCATGCACTCCTCCGCGCCCCGCACGTCCCCCGCCAGCATCAGGTCGAGCAGCTCCAGATGCTCCTCGGCGGACGGCAACAGCTCACCGCGCTCGTCCAGAGCCGTCAGCCCGTAGAGCCGGGACCGCTTGCGCAGTTCGCCGACGGTCTCCACGAGGCGCGCGTTGCCCGACAGCGTGAGCGTCACCCGGCCCACGGTCGGCACCTCGATCAGCAGCCGGATGTCCGTGTACTGGTCGAGGTCGCGCTCATCGACCTCCGTGACGCGGAAGCCCTTGTTCCGTACCGGTTCCACCAGGCCCTCACGGGCGAGGTCGAGCATCGCCTCGCGCACCGGCGTCGCGGAGACGCCGAAGTCCTCTGCCAGGCCCGGTGCCGAGTACACCGCGCCCGGCTTCAGCTCCCCGGAGATCAGCGCCGCCCGCAGGGCGTGGGCCACCTGGTCGCGCAGCCGCTCCCTGGCGGTGATCAGCCGGCTCTGCTTCAGATGCCCCATGTGCCGTTCTCCGATGTCCATGTGACGCGCCGCCCGGCCGCCGGGCGTGGCGCCGCACCTTCGTGCGATTTCACACCGGGAAGCGGATCGGGAACGGGTCGTCGAGGCCGGGGAGTGACCGGCCGTCAGGGCCGTTCCCCGCGTTCCGGGAGATCCAGGGGGCCGGTCGCCGGCCCCTGCAGCACACGGCCGTCGGACGCCGCGAACCGGGAGCCGTGGCAGGGGCACTCCCAGGTGTCCTCCAGCTCGTTGAACCCGAGTTCGCAGCCCATGTGGGTACACCGCGGCGGACGGGCGACGAGGTAGTGGCGGGCCACCGAGGCCTGGGCCCTGACGACGTCGGGGTACTCCCGCAGCGGCAGCGTACGGCGCGGGTCGAAGAGTTCGGTCCAGTCCGGACGCGGCCCCCCGGTCACATGGGCGGCGAGCAGCCGGCCCGCCATCACCCCGTTGCTCATCCCCCAGCCGCCGAACCCCGTGGCCACGAAGACGTGCTGCGTGTCCGGGTGCTCATGGCCGACGTACGGGAGGTGGTCCGCCGACCGCACGTCCTGCGCGGCCCACCGGTACATCGTCCGCGCCTCGCCGAACCCCGGGAAGATCCGGCGCGCCCAGCCCGTGAGTCGTTCGAGGCGCTCGCCGGTGTGATCCGTACCGGGCTCGAAGGCCTCGCCGGTGACGATCAGCAGCCGACGGCCGTCGTCGTACGGCGCGGTACGCACCGAGCGGGTGCGGTCCTCAGGCGTGAGATACATGCCGTGCGGAGCCCGGTCCTCCGGCACCGGGGCCGCCACCACGAGTTCGCGCCGCACCGTCAGCCTCGTCAACAGCGAGCTGTGCACGGTCAGCGGGAAATGGGTCGCGACGACGACGTCCCGCGCGTGGACGGTGTGACCGGCCGCGGTGGTGATCCGGCAGTCCGCGTGCTCCCGCAGTTCCGTGACCCGCGTGTGCTCGTGGACCTTGCCGCCGCGGGCGACGAGATCCTCCGCGAGACCGAGCAGGAAGCGGTGGGGGTGGAAGAGGAGCTGGCGGTCGAGGCGTACCGCCGCGGCCACCGGGAAGGGGAGTTCGGTCTCCGTCACGTACGCGGTGTCGAGACCCGCCTCCAGGGCTGCGGCCGCCTCGGACCGGATCTCGTCGGCGCGCCGGGCGTCGGTCACGTACGTGTAGGCCGGGGCCCGCTCCAGCTCGGCGTCGACGCCCGTCTCCTCGCAGAGGCGGACGACGTGCTCCAGGGCCTCCTGCTGGGCGCGGGCGTACCGGGCGGCGGCCAGGATGCCGTGGGTGTCACGGATCCGGGCGTAGGTGAGGCCGTGCAGGGCGGTCAGTTTCCCCGTGGTGTGGCCGGTGACGCCGCCGCCGATGCGGTCGGCCTCCAGGAGCACCACCTTCCGCCCGGCGCGGACCAGCTCGTGCGCGGTGCAGACGCCGGCGATGCCGCCGCCGATGACGACGACGTCGGCCGTGAGGTCCTCGGCGAGGGCCGGACGGCCGGGAGGGGCGGTGCCCCGCATCCAGTACGACGTGCCGAAACTCGCGTCCGCCGGCATCGCGCGCTCCTTCGGGCCGGGGCGGGGACCGTCGGCCCGCGTCTGCCCGCCAGGTTCCGGATCACGCGCGGCCCTGGAGCTGCGGCCGGGGGCTACGACTACGACCAGGCTACGGCTTCGGGGCGAGGCGCTCGACCGCGACGAGCGCCGCGTCGTCGCCGAGATGGCCGCCCGCGTACGCGCGGAGGTCGTCCCGCAGGCGGCCGAGCAGGGTCGGCGGGTCGTCCCCGACCCAGGCCGCGAGCCGCTCCGTGAGCGGGTAGAAGGCGCGCGTGCGGTCGCGGGCCTCGATGACGCCGTCGGTGTAGAGCAGGAGCACGTCGCCGACGTCGAAGGGGAACGTCTCGACGGTGACGTCGGGGGACAGCACGTCCGCGAGCCCGAGGGGCGGGCTCGCGTCGGGGGTGTCGAGGGAGACGACCCGCCCCTGGCGCAACAGCAGGGGCGGCGGGTGCCCGCAGTTCACGAGCCGTACCACCGGCTCCCGGTCGGGGACGTCGAGGACGAGGGCGGTGACGAAGGCCTCGTCGGCGTCGTCGGCCGGCTCGTCGGCGTCGGCCCCGGGCTCCGTCACGGCCTGCGGCTCCTCGGCCGACCCCACGCCCGCCTCCAGATGCCCGACCAGCGCGGGCAGCTCCGTCTCCCGCCGGGCCGTGACCCGGAACGCGCCCAGGACGAGCGACGCCTCGCTGATCGCGTCGAGCCCCTTCCCCCGGGCGTCCCCGATCAACAGCCGGGTCCCCGTGGCCGTCCGGGCGGCCGCGTAGAGGTCGCCGCCCATCTGCGCCTCCTCCTCGGCCGCGAGGTAGACGGACGCGATGTGGAGCGGGCCGGCGCGGTGCGGCAGCGGGCGCAGGACGACGCTCTGCGCGGCCTGCGCGATCGAGCGCAGCCGCGAGACCCGGATCTCGTCCCTTTCGCGCAGGTAGGCGAAGAACGTGACGATGACCGTGATCAGGACCAGCGCCACGATCTGGTACGTGTGGTTCAGGTCGGTCAGGCTCGTGCGCAGGATCGCCACCACCGACTGCGCGAGGATCGCGACAGCGCCCACGAACGCCGTCATGCGCGGCCCCGCGAACGAGGCCGTCACCGCCGGCGCGGCGATCAGGAACGGTCCCAGATGGACCTCGGGCGGAGCCAGGACGTCCACCACGGTCACCGCCGCGATCAGCGCGAACGACGCCGTGAGCAGCAGCCGGCCGCCGCGCCGGGAGAGGCGGGGTGTGGCGTCGCGTCGGCGGGCATCCATGTGAAAGGCATACCTCAGGGGATGGGGCGTGTCCTGTTGCCGCGCTCCCCGGCGCGGCGCGCGCCTCAGACCCGGCACACCGCCGCGTAGTCGGCGAGGGTGCGGGCGGCCCGCCAGCCCTGGCCCTCCGCCTTGGTGACGTCCAGGACGACCCGGTGCGCGAGCTGATCGACGGCGTACCTCGTCAACGGAGGCTCGGCGGCCGGGCGAAGGCGCGCCACGGCCTCGGCCGCCGTCGCAGCCCCGCGGGCCAGCGGCAGAGGCAGGTGACGGATCCGGGCGCGTACGCCGTGGGCCCGCAGGACCGTACCGATCGCCTCGTCACGGCGGTAGGGCACGGGATCGGCGATGTTGTAGGCGCCCGGGTACCAGCCGGCCGCGCGCAGGGACGCGTCGGCCAGGTTCTCGACGGCTGTCAGGCTCAGGACGACGTCGGGACCGGGCAGCAGCACCCGGCCGCCGCGCACGCGCGCGAGGAGACGGGGCACGAGGTGCGGGTCGCCGGGGCCGTAGACCGCCCGCGGCCGCAGGACCACCGCGCCGGCCGCGAGCGCCAGGGCCTCGCCCGCCGCCTTCGTCCGGCCGTAGGCGTTCAGCTGCCCCCGTACCGGGTGGTCCTCGGTGATCCGGTCCCGGCCCGGACCCGGCTCGTACACGCTGGCGCTGCTCACCCAGACCACCGGGCGGCCCGCCGCCGCCTCCAGGAGCCGGGCGGTGCCGTCGACGTTCACGGCCCGCATCGCCGCCTCGGCCGGCGAACCGGGCACGGGGTCGCCGACCGCCGCCGCGCAGTGCACGACGAGATCCGCCCCGGCGAGGTCGGGCGGTCCGGCCTCGGCGTCCCACGGCACGTGGCGGCCCACCGGCCCGGGCCGGCGCCCCAGGCAGAGCACGTCGGAGCCCCGCGCGGCGGCGAGGGCGGCCACATGGGAGCCGCAGAAGCCGCTCGCACCGGTGACGGCGATCGTGGTCATACGCGGTCCTCCGTGAGGGGGCGGGGCGCGGCCGTCGCGCGCACGGTCAGCCGGCGCCAGCCGGGCAGGGCGGCACGCCGGTCCACACGGGCGTCGACGACGCCCGGACGGTACGGGGCGAGGGCGGCCAGGACGTCGTCGAGCTGCGCGAGCGCGAGCCGCGCCCCGGGGCAGGCGTGCGGACCGGCACCGAAGACGAGCCGTGCGACGGCGGGCGGGGCGGGCCGGAGGGCGTCCGGCGGTTCGCGGTCGGCTCCCACGGCATGCCGCGCCACCAGCACGAGCCGGTCCCCGGCCTTCACCGGGCACCCGTCGAGCACGGCATCGGCGGCCGCCACGCGCGGCAGCAGCGGGGACGGCGCGGTGACGCGCAGCAACTCGTCGACGAGCGCGGGCCGCAGCCGTGCGTCGGCCGCCTGCTCCCACAGACCGCCGTCGGCGCACCACGCGACGGCGCGCGGCACCGCGGCGACGGTGGTGTTGACGGCCGCGACGGCGATCATGGAGTGGAGGGCGTGCGGGGCCGTCGACTCCCCGGGACCGTCGGCCAGGAGCGCCTCCAGCCGTGCGGCGGCTCTCGCCGCCGCGCGGGCGGAGCCCGGCGGCCGGGGACCGGGGAGGTGGTCGCGGACGGCGGCGGCCGCGGCCTCCGCCGCCGCTTCGGCGAGGGCCGAGGCGTCGGCGCGGGACTCCAGGAGGGTCCGGACGGTCGCACCGGCGAGCTCGCGGGCCAGCGGGACGAGGTCGACGGGACGCCCCGCCGCGAGCGGGGCGAGACGGCGGACCAGCACGGCCCGCCACACCGGGCGCAGCCGCTCCACACCGGCGGCGCCCAGATCACCGGCGACGGCGCGGCGGGTGTCGCGGTGGTCGCCCCCGTCCTGGTCGAACAGGATTCCCCCACCGGAGAGTTCGCGCGCGGCGCCCCCGGTCGTGCCGGCCGCCGCACGGTCCAGCGGGATCCTGGTGAGGGCCTCGCGGTACGGCTCCGTACCGCTCACCACCACGGCCCGCCCGAGCCGTGTCACCGCCCGCCCGCGGACCGCCCCGAGCAGGGCGAACAGCAAAGGGTGCGCCCGCACATACACCCGCCGGTCGCGCCGCCGCGCCCGGCGCAGAGCGCCCGGCGCCGGACAGGCCCCGTACCCCGCCGCGTCGTCGGCCGCGGCGAGCGTGTCGCCCGGCGCGGCGCGCAGCTCGGTACCGCCGTCCTGTGCGGCGTGCGGGGCAGGCGTCGGAGGTGGCGACGCCGAACCGGTCTCGGGTGCGGCGGCCCGCACCCTCGCCCGCTCTGCCGGCCGCGCGCCGGAATCCGGCGCAGCGTTCCCGTCCGTCCCTGTCGACGTCATCGGACCGGCTCCGTCGGACGGGTCGCCGCCAGTCTGGCCGTCGCCGCGCGGTCCGGCTTCAGGGAGCGGCCGGACAGCGGGATGTCGGCGAGGAGGACGGCGTCCGGGCGTGCGGTGCCCATGCGGCGCAGCGGGCCCGCCAGCGCCGCCCGGACGTCGCCGCGGTCGGCCCCCGGGCGCGGCTGGACGACGGCGACCAGGCGCTCGTCGCCGTCACCGGCCGGAACGCCCACCAGGAGCGCGAGTTCGACACCGGGCACGTGCAGCGCCGGCTCGTAGAGACCCGGGTAGATGTTCTCCGCCCCTCTCAGGACCATGTCCTTGCAGCGCCCCGCGAGCACCATCCGGCCGCGCCCGTCCAGCAGCCCCCGGTCGCCCGTACGGATCCAGGGGTCGGGATCCTCGCCGAGGTAGCGGTTCCGGGCCCCCGGCCCGGACAGCAGCAGCTCGCCGTCCGGCCCGGTCCGCGCCGTCACCCCGGGCAGCGGCGCGCCCACCAGATCGCCGTCGCCCGGGAAGGCCGCCTTCTCCGCCTGCTCGACGGCCGCGGCCGGGAAGAGCTCCGTGAGCGCGTACACGCCCCACGCCTCGTCCGCCCCGGCCCGCCGCACCCGCGTGAGCAGCTCCGCGCTCGCCGGGGCGGAACCGGTCCACACCCGACCGCCGAACCGCGCGTCGGCGGCCAGCGTCGCCCTCAGCTGAGGTGGTGTCAGATAGGTGGCCTGCGGGGCGAGACGACGCATCTGACGGGCCAGTACGCGCGGTGACCGGGCCGGCAGCGCGACCGGCGCGCCGCTCGCGAGCGACGGCACGAGGACGAAGAACGTACCCCCGAGCACGGGGAGCCCCGGTTTCGGACGGACGAGATCGGTCACCGTCGCCATTCCGGCGGCGAGCGACGCCCGCGTGTGCACCACCGCGCGCGGGCGCGAGGTCGTGCCCGAGGTGAAGACGATCACCGCGTCCCCGTCCTCGTCGACCGCACGGGGCAGCACCGACGTCCCGGTCACCGCCTCCAACGCCGGGGCGCACCCCGGCAGTCGGCGCCCTACCGTGGCCACGGGCCCGCCCAGCTCCGCGAGGTCCGGAAGCGCGAGCCGGGCCCGGCGGGCGAGCGGCCGCGCCCAGCCGGCGACCGCCTGGGCGGGCGCGTCGGCGAGTACGACGGCCGGGCGGGCCAGCGCGAGGCGGGCCCGCAGCACGTCGGGACCGGCGCCCGGGTCGAGCACGGCCGCCCGCAGCCCGAGCCGGTGCACGGCCAGCATCACGGCGAGCGCCCGCGGCCCGGGCCGTACCGCGACCCCGACCGTGTCGCCGCGCCGCAGACCCCGCGCGTGCAGCGCGGAGGCGTAGCGGTCCGCGAGGTCGGCGAGCTCCCCGCAGGTGGCCTTCGTCCGGACGGCGCCGGACCGGGTGGTGCCGAGCACGGCCGGGCGGCCGGGGTCCGACCGCAGGGTGTGGGCGAGAGCGTCCAGCATCAGCGAGGGTCCTCCCCGTGCCGCCCCGGTCCCCGGTCCAGGTACCAGCGGGCGGTTCCGACGATTCCGTACGCCCGCAGGCGCCGGGTGGAGTTCTCCACCACCATGTCGCGGGCGTGCACGATGGCCGTGGTGCGCCGCCGCACCCGGTTCAGGAAGAGCCGGTCGGTGGGGGAGGGGCGGCGGGGCATCCCCCCTACGGCCTCGTACAGGCACGCGGTGATGGCCATGTTGTTGCCCGCGTGCATCCGGTACGGCGCGAGGTAGCCGTGCCGCCGCCGGTGGGCGGGCCGCACCCGGCCGAAGAGCGCGGCGACGCGGACGAGGGTACGGAACAGTGCGCGGCCGACCGGTCCGTGCTCGTCCCTGCGGGCGTCGATCCGGCCGCAGACCAGCCCCGCGCCGCCGCGCAGCGCGGCCCGGGCGGCGGCGCTCCAGCCGGGGTGCGGAAGGCAGTCGGCGTCCGTACGGGCCAGCAGCGCGGCCCCGTGCCCGATCGCGTACCGGAACCCGGTGTCCACGGCGCACCCCACGCCCTTGTCCCGCTCGTCGAGCACATGGACGGGGAACGGCGCCCGCCGCGCGAACGCGCGGGCGATGGCAGCGGTGTCGTCCTCGGACGCGTTGTCCACCACGACCAGCTGGAAGTCCCGGTCGTCCTGGGCGGCGAGCGCTTCCAGCGTGGCGCCGATGCGCGCGGCCTCCTGGTGGGCGGGCACCACGACCCACAGTGCGTCGTTCACGCCTTCTCCCAGACCATCGTCATGATGCTGACGCCGCCGCCGAGGCCGACGAACAGTACGCGGTCACCGCTGCGCAGTCCGGCCTGGACCCGCTCCAGCTGGACCCCCAGGGTCGCGCTCGCGATGTTGCCGAGCTCGGGGACGGTGACGACGAGCCGGTCCTCCGGAACGCCGGTGATCTCCACGAACCGCCGCAGGTACGGCACGGTGACCTGGTGCACCAGGACGTACCGGAAGTGCCGCCACTCGAGTCCCGTACGGTGCAGCACCCGGTCGACGACCGACGTGCCCACCTTCTCGAACACCTCGCGCAGCTCGCTGCCGTCGCCCCGGAAGTAGGTGTGCTCGTCGCCGCGCGGATGGCGCGAACCGCCGCCGAATATCCCGCCCACCGGCCAGTGTTCGGAGTGTGTCTCGGTGTCCACGTCGAGGATCCCGCCGCGGTCCACCGCCTCCAGGACCACCGCGGCGCCGGCGTCGCCGAAGGTGTAGCCGGCGAACCCGTCCCGGAACTGGGCCGGATCCGACGGGTCGTGGCGTACGGCACGGCTCGGCGTCTCCCCGGTGACGACGAGTGCCCGCCGGGCCCGCCCGGCCAGGATCATGCTCCGGGCCAGGTCGATGCCGTTGACGAAGCTGTTGCATGCGTTGGTGACGTCCAACGCATGGGCCCGGGAGCCCAGTTCGGCCTGCACGATGTGCGCGGTGGCCGGTTCGACCATGTCACGCGTGGCGGAGGCGAACACCAGCAGGTCGATGTCCTGCGGCTCGGCCCCGGCCCGAGCGAGGGCCTGCCGGGCGGCCCCCACCGCCAGCGTGGAGGCGTACTCGCCCGGCCCCACGACACGCCGGGTCACGATCCCGGTGGCCCGCTCGAACACCCCGGCGGGCAACGCCATCCCACTGCCGGCCACGACCCGCTGCCGCAGCCGCTCCGAATCCATGACCCGATCGGGCAGGCACGCGCCGACCCCGGTGATCCCGATACGGAGAGGGCCGTCCGCGACGGCCTGATGACTGTTCATACGCCGGAGGCTACGAAGGACGACGGCCCCCGGCCTGAGTGCCCGTACTCAACCTCCCTGAGGAAAAGACCCGTCCCCCGGCACGGTCCGGCCCTGCCGATACGGTGGGCGGAAGATCGTCCGGTGGAAGGTGACGGGAACATGCGACTCATTCAGGCCTCCGGCGTGACGGAGCCCCCACGATGACGGCGGGGTCCTCCAAGACGCCCGGCGGAACCCCGGCGACGGACGCGGCGGAAGCTCCGCACGTCCTGGTGCGCACGGAGGGGCGGGCCGGGTTCCTCACTCTGAACCGGCCCCGGGCCATCAACGCGCTCACCCACCCGATGGTGCTCCGCATGGAGGAGGCGCTGACCGCCTGGGAGCGCGATCCGGCCGTCGAGACCGTCGTGCTCCAGGGCGCCGGGGAGCGCGGACTGTGCGCGGGCGGCGACATCCGGGCCATTCACGAGGACGCCCGCTCCGGCGGCACCGCCACCCTCGGCTTCTGGCGCGACGAGTACCGGCTCAACGCCTTCATCGCCCGCTACCCCAAGCCCTATGTCGCCTTCATGGACGGCATCGTGATGGGCGGCGGAGTCGGCGTCTCGGCCCACGGCTCCATCCGCGTCGTCACGGAACGTTCCCGTGTCGCGATGCCCGAGACGGGCATCGGCTTCGCCCCCGACGTCGGCGGCACCCACCTGCTGGGCCGGGCGCCCGGCGAGCTGGGCACACACCTCGCCCTCACCGGCGCACAGGCCGACGCGGCCGACGCCCTCCTCGCCGGCCTCGCCGACCGTTTCGTACCCTCCCAGGACCTACCCCGTCTGGCCGACGAGCTCACCAGGGCCCCCGCGCACGAGGTGCTGCCCCGGTTCGCGCGGACGGCGCCGCCCGGCCGACTGGCCGCCGCGCGCGAGTGGATCGACGCCTGCTACGCGGCCGACACGGTGGAGGAGATCGTCGACCGGCTCCTCGACCACGGCGCCCCCGAGGCGAAGGAGACCGCCACCGTCCTCCTCACCAAGTCGCCGACCGCACTCAAGGTCACCCTCGCGGCGGTCCGCCGCGCCCGGACCCTGGACTCTCTGGAGGCCGCCCTCGACATGGAGTTCGGGCTCTCCCGCATCGCCCTCTCCTCCGCCGACCTCGTCGAGGGCATCCGTGCGCAGGTCGTCGACAAGGACCGCGATCCGCGGTGGACACCGCCCACGCTCGCCGAGGTGACGGACGCCGACGTGGCTCGGTACTTCACCCGGCCGAGCGACCCGCGAAAACTCCGGTGACGCGACCGGGCTCCCTTCTCTAGACTCGCCGCACGTGCCGCCGAGATCACGGCGCGCGCCGACGACCGAAGAGGGGAGCCCGACCATGTGTCGCCACACCGCTGTCGTCGTGCCCCGGTCCCGGTACGACGTGATCCTGATGTCTCTCCCTGCCCGGTGCCGGCTGCGCGGCCGCCACCGGAAGCCCGTGACGAACGCCTGACCCCTCCTCACCTCCGAGGAGCCTCCGGGCCGCTCGGCCGGCACACCCGCGAACCGCCTGGCACGGACACGTCGTGACGCCCTGGGGACCCAGGAGCCTCGCGCATGTGAAGTCCGCCTGCCCGCAGGCCTCGTGCCGTCCGGTGGGGTCGTGCTCCGCCCGCCTCCGGGCCGCTTCGTCCGGGAATCGCGCCGCCCTTTCTCGAACCCACCGAAAGGTCCGGGCCGTGCGTACCCACCTTCCCCGCCTCACCACCTCCCTGAGCCGCGTCCGCAACCTGGGCATCCTCGCCCACGTCGACGCCGGCAAGACCACCGTCACCGAGCGGATGCTCTACCTCACCGGCGCCACCCACAAGCGCGGCGAGGTCCACGACGGCACCACCGTCACCGACTTCGACGCGCAGGAACGCGACCGCGGCATCACCATCTTCGCGGCGGCGGTCAGCTGTGTCTGGGACGACCACCGGATCAACCTCATCGACACACCCGGACACGTCGACTTCTCCGACGAGGTGGAACGCTCCCTGCGCGTCCTCGACGGCGCGATCGCGGTGTTCGACGCCGTCGCGGGGGTCGAACCGCAGAGCGAGACCGTGTGGCGCCAGGCCGACCGGCACGGCGTCCCGCGGATCGCCTTCGTCAACAAGCTGGACCGCGCGGGCGCCGACCTCGACACGGCCGTGGCGTCGATCAGGGACCGCCTGCACACGGTTCCGCTCGTCGTGCAGCTGCCGATCGGGCGCGAGGACGAGTTCAGCGGTGTGGTCGACCTCGTCCGCATGCGCGCCCTCGTCTGGGCCGCCGGCGCCGACACGTACGCCGAGGGCCCCGTGCCCGAGGCGCTCGTGGACGAGGCGCGGCGTCGGCGCCGCGCGCTCGAAGAGGCGGTGGCGGAACTCCACCCGGCCGCGCTCGACGAGTTCTGCGACACGTCCTCGCTCGGCGCCCAGACCCTCACGGCCGCGCTGCGCGACCTGACCCGGACCGGGGACGCCGTCGTCGTGCTGTGCGGCTCGGCGTACCGCAACCGCGGAACGGAGCCGCTGCTCGACGCCGTCGTCTCCTACCTGCCCTCGCCCCTCGACGTACCGCCCGTACGCGGCACGGCGGACGGCGCGGAGCAGGAGCGGGCCGCCGACCCGGAGGAACCGTTCGCCGCGCTCGTCTTCAAGGTCAACTCCACCGCCACCGGGCGGCTCACGTACCTCCGCGTCTACGCGGGGACCATCGGAAAGGGGGATGTCGTGCTCGACGTCGCGGCCCGTCGAACGGAGCGGATCGGCCGGATCCTGCGCGTGCAGGCCGACCGGAACACGGAGGTGGACCGGGCTGTGGCCGGGGACATCGTCGCGGTCGTCGGCGTGAAGGAGGCGCGCGCGGGTGCGACGCTCTGCACGCCCTCGGCCCCACTGCTCCTCGAACCGCCCACGGTGGCGGACCCCGTCGTCTCGGTCGCTGTCGAGGCGCGCCGGAGTCTCGACACCGACCGGCTGGCGTCCGCGCTGGCCCGGCTCGTCGAGGAGGATCCCTCGCTGACGGTCAGGACCGACACCGAGACGGGCCAGACCGTGCTCTCGGGCATGGGCGAACTCCATCTGGAGGTGGCCGTGGAGAAGATCCGCCTGGCCCAGGGCCTGGAGATCGTCGTCGGCAGACCGCAGGTGGCCTACCGGGAGACGGTCGCCCGCGGGGTCTCCGGGCTGGTGTACCGGCACGTCAAGCAGGACGGCGGTGCGGGGCAGTTCGCCCATGTCGTCCTCGACGTCGAACCGCTCGACGCCGAGGAGCCGGGCGCGGGGGAGTTCGCCTTCTCCTCCACCGTCACCGGCGGCCGCGTGCCGCAGGAGTACGTCCGCGCGGTCGAGGCCGGCTGTCGGGACGCCCTCGCGGAGGGTCCCCTCGGAGGCCATCCGGTCACCGGTGTGCGGGTGACGCTCACGGACGGCGCGACCCACTCCAAGGACTCCTCGGAGATGGCGTTCCGTACGGCGGGCCGCTTCGCGCTCCGTGAGGCGCTGCGCGCGAGCGCGATGACGCTCCTGGAGCCGGTCGTCGAGGTCACGGTCACGGTGCCCGACAGCGCCGTGGGCGGTGTGCTCGGTGACCTCGCCGCCCGCCGGGGCCGGGTCTCCGGCTCGACGGCGCGCGCCGGGACGGCGGTCCTCACGGCGACGGTGCCGCTGGCCGAGCTGTTCGGCTACGCGTCCCGGCTGCGCAGCCGCACCCAGGGCCGGGGCACGTTCACCACCCGGCCCACGGGTTACGCACCCGCGCCGGCCACGGTGGTCGGCACGAGGGCCTGACAGCGGCCGACGGGCCCGCTTCCCCGGTGGGGGGCGGGCCCGTCGGGCCGCCCACCGCGCCGCACATATGATCATGTCGGCGAACGGAGGGGGCGCGATGACGAGATGGAACGGGTCCGCGCGGTCGCGGCGCGAGCAGCGGCGCGAGGAGAAGGAAGAGGGCTGCTGTGCATGGGCCTTCGACGACTGCACCTCGTGGTGCGCGATGCACTGCCCCCAGATGGCGCTGGTGCTGCTTCCGACCCTGATCGCGGCGCTGCTGCGCCCCGCGTCCGGCCCGCGCGCGACGGCCGACCGGCCGCAGGGGCGGGTGGCCGGGGCGCTGCACGCGGGCGTCCGGCACTACCGGGAGGAGATCAGCCCGACCCGCCCGCCGTGCTGCCCGTACACGCCGAGCTGTTCCACGTACGCGGTCACGGCACTGCGCCGCCACGGCGCGCTCCGGGGCGGGCGACTGACGGTGGCACGACTGCTCCGCTGCCGCCCGGCGGCGGCCCGTCGCCGCGGCTTCACGGACCCCGTCCCGGACTGAGCGCCCGGCCCGGCGGCCAACCCGCCCAGGGAGCCACGAGCCGAGCCGCGGGCTTCCCGAGCCGCGGGCTTCCCGAGCCGCCGGGCTTCCCGAGCCGCCGGGCCCCCGCGGCCGCCGGGCCTCCCGAGCCCGCCCGCTGGCATGGCACCGGCCCGGAGTCCGTCAGCCGCCACGAGGCGACACCCTCCTGGCGCGGGTCCGCCCCGCTTCCCGGCGCACGGACGGCATCGCCGTGCTCGTGCGGAGGAGTTCGGACACCGAAGGCCGGACCTCCGTGTGGCGCGCCGGATCCACAGGACCGGTCGAGTCAGTCCCGGGGCGGGGCCACCAGGGTGGGGGACTGATCCGCGCGGCGCAGTGCCTCGGCGACGAAGCCGGAGGCCTTCAGCTCCTCGACGAGGTCCGTGAGGAAACGCACCGTGCCGGGACGCCGCGCCGGAGTCGTCCCGACGGCCTGGCGGATCTCCATGAACCGGTCCTCGATCAGCCGGACGTCGGGGTGCGCGCCTACGTACGCGGTCATCGGCTGCCGGATCCCGGCCGCGACCTCCAGGCCCTCCGCACGGAACGTGTCGACCCCCTCCTCGCCGCGTACGACCGTCGCGTACCGCAGCGTGCGCGTGAGGTACAGGTCGTACGCGGAGCCGCGCTTCACACCGATCCGTACCCCCTCCCGGTCGACGTCGGCGGAGGTGGCGAACCCGGAACCCGTGGGCACGGCGAACACCCCCTCGATCAGGACGTACGGGGAGGTGAAGGCGACCTCGGCCTCGCGCGCCGGCTCCACTGCGAGGAAGCAGACGTCCGCGCGGCCCGTGGTCATCGCCTCGTACGAACTGCGGGCCGCGTCGAAGCAGACGAACTCGACGGGCAGGCCGAGACGCGCGGCGATCTCCCGGGCGATGTCGACGGTGACCCCGCCGGGGGCGCCGGGCGTGCCGTGCGCCAGGACCGGGTTGCCCAGGTTGATCGAGGCCCGAAGTACGCCGGTCGGCGCGAGATCCCGGGCGATGTCCGCGGTCGGAGTCGTCATGCGGCGGAGTCTAGGACAGCCGTTCGGGGGGTGTCGGCCCGCCGCCCGGGTCGCTGGGCCGGGGGCGCGGCCAGGGACGCCCCTCCAGGCGCTCGATGTCGCTGTTGAAGCGCCGGAGGTACGCGGCGTTCGTGACCAGCTCCAAGACCGACGCGCGGCTCGTGGGCGCCGTGCCCCGCTCCGAGACCGCGTCGGCCGACAGCTTCAACACGCTGATGCGTTCCATCGGCAGCTCCGTATCCGCGGCGGTGGCGGGCGTGGTCCTGGCGCAGATGACCACGGACTTCGCCGGCCGTCTCCTGCCCTCCGAGGACGCCTTCCGTGTGGCCCTCCTCAGCGGCAGCGGCGTGGGTCTTGCCGCCGCGGTCGTCGCCTACCTCATCCCCGTCGCGCCGGCGGCCGGTACCGAAGGCGTCGACGATGCCGACGGGGCCGACGAGGCCGCCTCGCCGCACCTGCCGTCCGGGGCGCCTGCCTGACGGGCCGTCGACCGCCACCCTTCACCGCGCCGTCATCGGCCGGTCCTCCTGGCGACAGCGGGGTTCGAGAGAACTGATCTGGGCATGCCAATCGAGCAACCCCCGCATCACCTCTCGCGCCCCGCACGGCGGTCCCTCAGGAGGACGCAGTTGAAGACGAGTTCGTGGACCCGCAGGGTCACGTTCACCCTCGGCAGCAGCATCGCGCTGGTCGTCGCGGTCTCGGGCAGCGCGTTCGCCGCGCCGCCCCCGCCGCTGCCCGCCAACGCCGACGGGCTCGACCGGACGTTCCAGCCCGCGTTCGACTACGACACGGACGGCTGCTACTCCTCGGCGGCCATCGGACCCGACGGCACGGTCAACCCGGGACTCAAGCCCACGGGCGCCCTCAACGGCTCGTGCCGGGACGCCTGGGACCTGGACAACACCAACAGCTACTCCCGCTCCAAGTGCAACAACGGCTGGTGCGCCGTCCTCTACGGGCTCTACTTCGAGAAGGACCAGGCGATCCCCGGCATCTCCCTCGGCGGCCACCGCCACGACTGGGAGCACGTCGTGGTCTGGATCCAGGACAACCAGGCCAAGTACGTCTCCACGTCCGCGCACGGTGACTTCAACACGTACGGCCGCGACCAGATCCGCTGGGACGGGACACACCCCAAGGTCGTCTACCACAAGGACGGTGTGAGCACCCACTGCTTCCGCCCCGCCAACGCGAACGACGAGCCGCCGGAGAACCACAAGGGCCAGTGGCAGTTCCCGGCCCTCGTCGGCTGGAACGGCTACCCGGCGGGCGTCCGCGACAAGCTGGTCCAGACGGACTTCGGAAGCGCCCACTTCGGCCTGAAGGACGGCAGCTTCGCCCCGCACCTCGCCGAGGCGAAGCCCGCAGGCATCCCGTTCGACCCGTACGCCTGAGCGGCCCCCACGCCTGCCGTGCCGCCCCCGGGGACGCCTCAGTCCACGGGGACGGCGCGGGTGGGCACGTCGTGACTCTGGTGTCCGCCGCTGGCGAGCATGCGGACGTTGCCGTCCTCGTCGATCTCGGCCTGCACGATGCCCGTCTCGTCGGAGTACACGGGGTGCCCGCCCGCCCCCTTACGGTCCGTGCGGGTGACGACGATGGAGTCACCCGAGGTCGGGAAGGTCAGCTCGAACCGCTCGGCATGCTGCATGCGCCTGTTTATACCGACACCTGACGCCGAATCGGCGGTCCGCGGGGCACCGCTGCCCGGACGGACGCCGGAAACCGATCATTCGGCGGCGCGCGCACCGGAGGGGGCGGCGCCGGCCCCGTCCCTGACGAGCGCCGCGACCTGGTCGGTGACCAGGTCGAGCAGCGCCGCCGACTCCTCGTCGTGGCCCAGGACGAGGATGTTCAGGGTCAGACCGTCGGTGACCGACGCGAGATAGCGGGCCAGCACCGGCACGGGGACCAGGATGTCGAGCACCATGCTCGCGTCGAGCTCCTCGATGAGCTCCCGGTAGATCTCGGCGTACCGCTCGTGCTGACGGCGCGCCAGCTCCTCGAACCCCGGGGTGCGCAGCGCGTGCTGGGTGAGCTCGTAGGTCAGCATGTGCTCGCCCGGATGGGTGCGGACATGCTCCCAGTACGCCTCGAATCCGGCCCGCATGGTCTCCCTGAACGTCGCGCGCGGCCGCAGCGCCTTCTTCACCGTGCCGACGTAGTGGTCGGTGATCGCCGTGATCACGGACTCCAGCAGGGCCTGCTTGGAGTCGAAGCAGTAGTGGAAGACGCTCAGTGACACGCCCGCCTCCGCCGCGATGGACCGGGTCGTCGTGCGCGGCACGCCGTCCCGGGTCATGGCGCGGATGGCCGCCTCGGTCAACTGCCGGCGCCGTTCGGCGAGCGGCATACGGGGCATGCGGTGGTTCCTTTCTGGTGCGGCCCGGGTCCGAACGGCCCCGGGCGGGGCGACGAGGCGTTCAGCCCCGTCACCCCGCCCGGGGCGGCCCTCAGCCGCTGTAGACGCCGACCTCGCGGAGGGAGTACCCCCAGTCGGTGCCGCGTTGCTGACCGAAGATCCGGACGTACCGCGCGGTCGTCCCGGCGAACGTGACGGTGTCGAGACCGCCGTCACCGCTCGTGGTCGACCAGGCGGTACGCCAGGCCGCGCCGTCGTCGGAGACCTCGATACGGTACGCCTTGCCGTACGCCCGCTCCCAGTCGAGCGTGACCTTCTTGACCAGCTGCGGCGAACCGAGATCGATCCGGAGCCACTGGCCGTCCTTCCACTCGCTCGCCCAGCGGGTCCCCGGGTCGCCGTCGACGGCCCGGCTCGCCGCGAACGTGGTGAAGGGGTTCCACCACTCCGTGGTGGACGCCGCCGCCGGCTTCGCCGAGGCGAGGTTCACGCCGGCCCGGTGCCGCTCGGAGGCGCCCCAGGTGTCGAGGTAGGACTCGGCGCCCCGGAACAGGTCGCTCACCACGTCCTGGCCGCCGACCACCCGGATGTCCTCGATCCAGTCCGGCACCATGCCGTTGTGCGCGGCGCCGTCGGTGTTGAGGTCCCAGGTCCGCTGCCCGGTCTTCTGCCGGTCGATGACCGAGCCGCCGTCGGTGCTGCGGAAGGGGTACTTCACCGGGTTGGGGGTGTCCGCGCCACGCGGGCCCGGCCAGCCGCCGACCCCGTTCATGTCGGTGCCGTAGCCGTACCCCACGCCGTACTTGTCACGCAGCGCCTCGGTCCGCTTCGCCTCCGCGATGAAGCCCTCGGAGCCGTTCATGTACTGGGCGATGAAACCGCCGAGCCCGTAGACGCGCTCGGTCCAGTTCAGGTCCATCCAGCTGTGCGACGAGATGACGCCCGGGTAGTCCGCGGACTCCATGATGTCCAGCGCGCGGCCCGTGGCCTTGACGCTCATGTGGTCGATCTCGAGCATCATCTTGCGCTGCATCATGCCGCGCACCGCGTACTCGCCGAGTTCGGTGAGACCTCGCGTGTTGCACTGCGCGTCGGCCGCGTACCCGGGGACCGTCACGCCTGCCGGGAGCTGCTTCTCCGCCTGCGGCGCCGCGGCGAGCCCGATCGGGTTGTCGTGCTGCGGGCCGGTGCACTTCTCGGTCTTCCAGAAGGTGCCGGTCGACAGGAACTGGCCGACGTTGATCGCGGTCCCCAGCGTGCCGCTGTCGAACCGCACCCCGCACAGGGCGTTGTCGAACTTGTGGCAGAGGAACATGCTGCGCACGCCCAGCTGGTGGAGTTCGTCGAGGCCGCGGTCGATGTCGGCCCGGCTGCACTGCGCGACGTCGAGGATCTGCTTGCAGCCGAAGGGCTCGGAGGTCTCGACGCCGAGGACGACCGCGAGCTTGCCCTGCTGGATGACGTCGCGGGCCTGCTCGGAGTCGGTGACGATCCGGAACCAGCCCTTGCCCGGGCCGCCGAACATCTTGTCGATGTAGTCCTGCATCTCGTACGTCTTGCGCGCCTGCAGGCGGATGGAGGTCATCTCGTCGCAGCTGCGGTCCTTGAAGAAGTAGACCGAGCAGATGACCCCGTTGGTGACGAGGTCGTTGACGAGCACCCGCTGACCTCCGCGCCAGGCCCGCTCCACCCAGGCGTAGTAGTTCTGCTGGTGGGTGAGCGAGTCGTGGGCGGGCCAGTCCTTGAACGTCGGCCACCCGTTCGGGTCGTGCTTGCCGTCTCCGCCCTTGGTGATGAAGTCGAAGACCGCGAGCGAGCCGTCCGGGTAGTGCTCGGGGCAGTCCTTGAGCGCGTCGGCCACGCCCTGCTCCGAGAAGTTCTTGCCGCAGATGAGGCGGCCGCCGAAGGCCTCGTTGGACATCAGGTGGTTGTGCGCGTCGACGAAGCCGCGCACCTCGCCCCGTTCGTTCGTTCCCTTGAACGGTGCGCCCGTGACGTTGATCTCGGAGTCGGGGGCGGGCCGGGCCGTCGGGTCCCACCAGGAGCTGTCGGCGGCCGAACCGGGCGCGGGCCCGAGCAGCATGGCCACCGTGGCGAGCAGCAGCGACAGCACGGCCAGCGGCCCGCGCCTGCCGGACGTACGGCTGTGCGTGGGGGGAATCATGGACATCACTCACGTCTTCGGTCGGGGAATTGTCATGTTCCGCGCGAAAGGTGTGGTGAAGGATCCCGACTCCGGGTAAGGGAGTCAAGAGTCCGGGACAGATGACCTGATGCGAGAGGGTAGCGCCTCGATCCGGCCATCGGGGCGGCTTTCTGATCTTCCGTCAGAAGCGTGGGACCTCCACGCTGGGAACCGCTCGCTCCACGCGCCGCCGAAAGGACTCCCCGTGAACCGGCCGAACATCCCGATCGTCCTCGACCCGACAGGGGCCGACCGTCACGCCGAACACCGGCTGCTGCGCGCCCACGGCGCCGCGACCCTCGTGGACGTCCTCGGCGTACAGGCGTGGTCCGTCAGCGACCCGGTCCTGCTCAGGAAACTGCTGACCGGCCCGGACGTCTCCAAGGACGGCCGCCGCCACTGGCCGGCCTTCGACGAGGCCGTACGCGACTGGCCGCTCGCCCTCTGGGTCGCCGTCACGAACATGTTCACCGCCTACGGAGCCGACCACGCCCGCCTCCGCCGCCTGGTCGCTCCCGCCTTCAGCGCCCGCCGGGTCGCCGCCCTGCAACCGGTCGTCGACACCCTCGTGACCGGGCTCCTCGACGGCCTGGCGGCCGAGCCGCACGGAGAGGTCGTCGACCTGCGCGAACGTCTCGCCTACCCCCTGCCCATCGCCCTCATCGGCCACATGATGGGCGTCCCCGAAACCCGCAGGGCCGGCTTCCGCGCCCTCGTGGACGGCGTCTTCGACACCACGCTCACGGCAGAGGAGGCCGCGGCCAACGCCGTACGCCTCTACGGGCTCCTCGACGACCTCATCGCCGCCAGGCGGGCCGAACCGGGCGACGACATGACCTCGCTCCTCATCGCCACGCACGACGAGGAGGGCTCCGCCCTCAGCGAGGCCGAACTGCGCGACACGCTCCTGCTGGTGATCAGCGCCGGGTACGAGACGACGGTCAACGTCATCGACCAGGCGGTCACCTCCCTGCTGACCCACCCGGACCAGCTCGCCCACGTCCGCGCCGGCCGGTCCGGCTGGAACGACGTGGTGGAGGAGACCCTCCGCCTCGAACCGGCCGTAGCGCACCTCCCGCTCCGCTACGCCGTCACCGACATCGCGCTCCCCGACGGCCGGACCATCGCCCGGGGCGACGCCGTCCTCGCCTCCTACGCGGCGGCCAACCGCCACCCCGACTGGCACGGCCCGACGGCCGACGACTTCGACGTCACCCGCCCGGCCAAGGACCACCTCACCTTCGGCCACGGCATCCACTACTGCCTGGGCGCCCCCCTCGCCCGGCTGGAGGTGGCCACCGCACTGGAGCACCTCTTCACCCGCTTCCCCCACCTCGCCCTCGCCGTCGACCCCGCCGAACTCCGCCCCCTGCCCTCGCTGATCAGCAACGGCCACCAGTCCCTGCCGGTCCGCCTCCACCCGAGGTAGACCCGGCCTCCACGGCGCCCGCGGGGACGCGCGGGCACCGGAAAACGAGTTGACCGGCGCGGCCGTCCACGGTCAGGCTGCGCCACGACTGGCCGCCCACATGTCCGGTGACGGCCCGAGGCGATCGATGCTCGGGCGACGAGCCGGCGGATCGGAGACCGAGGGATGACGTCCCGCCTCCATGCCCTCTGTTACGACGCGAACGACCCGGAGCGTCTCTCCAGGTTCTGGAGCGAGTTCCTCGGCTGGAAGACCACCGACGACCCGGACGGCGGCATCGTCCTCCGGCCGGCCGACGACACGGGATTCCTGATCCGGTTCCTCCCGGCCCCGGAGCCGAAGACGGACCAGAACCCCCTGCACTTCGACCTCACGAGCAACGACGAGGACCAGCGGCAGATCGTGGCGAGAGCCCTCGAACTCGGCGCCCGCCACATCGACATCGGCCAGAGCCCCGACGACGGGCACGTGGTCCTCGCCGACCCCGAGGGGAACGAGTTCTGCGTCATCGAGCCGGGGAACGCCTTCCTCGCCGAATGCGGCTTCATCGGAGCGCTCGCCTGCGACGGTTCCCAGGAGGTCGGGTACTTCTGGAGCCGGGCACTGGGCTGGCCCCTGGTCTGGGACCAGGACCAGGAGACCGCGATCCGCTCGCCGCACGGCGGGCCGAAGATCACCTGGGGCGGGCCGCCGTACATGGACAGGACCGGAAGGGCCCGCCTGCGCTTCGACCTCGCCCCGCCCGCGGACGGCGACCAGCACGCCGAGGTCGAACGTCTCCTCTCCCTCGGAGCCACGCGCCTCGACAACCCCACCGCGACCACCACGGGCGAGCCCGCGCCGGTGCTGCTCGTGGACCCCGACGGCCAGGAGTTTCGGGTCCTGCCTCCCCGCTGACGACCGGTCCCACCGCCCGGGCGGCGCGGCGGACGGGACCTTACGAATCCCGGACGTCGGCGCGC
Source organism: Streptomyces sp. NPDC013457 (assembly GCF_043089925.1). Taxonomy (NCBI): domain Bacteria; kingdom Bacillati; phylum Actinomycetota; class Actinomycetes; order Kitasatosporales; family Streptomycetaceae; genus Streptomyces; species Streptomyces sp. NPDC013457. Next base: position 147,769 of record NZ_JBICBL010000006.1, on the reverse strand, counting down.
ACGCCACCCGCACCCCCCGCCCGCTCCGTACGGTGATCCCCATGCGTGTACTCGTCACCGGCGGCGCGGGCTTCATCGGCTCACACATCGTCGACGCCCTGGCCGCCCGCGGCCATCACCCCGTCGTCCTCGACGCCCTCCTCCCGGCGGCCCACTCCGGACCGCCGCCGTCGCCGCCCGCGGCGGCCGAGTGGCTGCACGGAGACGTGCGCGACCGGGAGACCGTCGCCCGCGCGCTCGACGGTGTCGACGCCGTCTGCCACCAGGCCGCCATGGTCGGCCTCGGCAAGGACTTCGCCGACGCCCCCGACTACGTCGCCTGCAACGACCTCGGCACCGCCGTTCTCCTCGCCGCCATGGCCGAGGCCGGGATCGGCCGCCTCGTCCTGGCCGGCTCCATGGTCGTCTACGGCGAGGGCCGCTACGACTGCCCCACCCACGGGCCCGTGCGTCCCGGTCCCCGTGCCGAAGGCGACCTCGCGGCGGGCCGGTTCGAGCCCCGCTGCCCCCGGTGCGGCGCCGCACTCGCGCCCGGGCTCGTCGGCGAGGACGCGCCCGCCGACCCCCGCAACGTGTACGCCACCACCAAACTCGCCCAGGAACACCTCGCCGCCTCCTGGGCCCGCACCACCGGCGGCCGTGCCGTCTCCCTGCGGTACCACAACGTCTACGGACCCCGCATGCCCCGCGACACCCCGTACGCCGGAGTCGCCTCGCTCTTCCGCTCCGCCCTGGCGTGCGGTGTGGCGCCCCGGGTCTTCGAGGACGGCGGACAGCGGCGGGACTTCGTCCACGTACGGGACGTGGCCACCGCCAACGCCCTGGCCCTGGAGGCCCTCGCCGACCGGGCGCCCGCCTCACTCACCCCGTACAACACGGGCAGCGGCGACCCCCGCACGGTCGGCGAGATGGCGACGGCGCTCGCCACCGCCCACGGCGGACCGCCGCCGGTCGTGACGGGGGAGTACCGCCTCGGCGACGTACGCCACATCACCGCCGACCCCACCCGCCTCCGGGCCGACCTGGGCTGGCGTCCCGCCGTCGGCTTCGCCGAGGGCATGACCGAGTTCGCTACGAGCGAGCTGCGGGGAGCGTGACCTCGAAGCAGCAGCCGCCCTCCACGTTGCGCACGTCGGCGCGCCCCGCGTGGGCCTCCACGATGCCCTGCACGATGGCTAGACCGAGTCCCGCCCCACCGGGCGGGGTCCGGGCCTCCGTGCCGCGCCACCCCGTGTCGAAGACGCGCGGCAGTTCGTCCACGGGGATGCCGCCACAGCCGTCCGTGACCGACAGGACGACGGTTTCGGCGCGGCGCTCGGCGGCCACGGCTACCGTGCCGTCGGCCGGAGTGTGACGGATCGCGTTCACCAGCAGGTTCGCCAGCACCCGGGTCATCTCCCGGCCGTCCACCTCCACCGGCTCGGGCGCGACCCGCTCGCCCACCAGCCGCACCCCCTGCTCGCGCGCGAGCGGCACCGCGCCGGCCAGCGCGTCGCCCACCAGGTCGTGTACCGAGACCCGGACGGGGCTCAGCGTCAGCGCCCCCGCGTGGATGCGGGAGAGCTCGAACAGATCGCCCACCATGCTGTTGAGCCGGTCGACCTCCGTCCGGATCTGCCGGTGGTAGCGGACCGGATCGGCGACCACTCCGTCCTCCAGAGCCTCCGACATCGCCCGAAGACCGGCGAGCGGCGTGCGCAGATCGTGCGAGATCCAGGCGACGAGCTCACGCCGGGACGCCTCCAGGGCGCGCTCGCGCTCCCGGGACTCGGCGAGCCGCGCACTGGTCGCCGACAGCTCACGGCTGAGTGCAGCCAGCTCGGCGGGGGCCGGCACACGAGGCGCGGAGAAGACCCCGCCCTCCCCGAAGTCCCGCGCCGCGACGGCGAGTTCCCGGCAGCTGACGACGACATGGCGACCCAGAAGCAGCGCGGTGCCGAGCGAGGCGGCCGCCGCCATCGCGACGACCGTGGTGACGACGAACAGGTCGTGCGCCGACAGGAACATGGCCCACGCCACGGCGAGGGTCCCGGAGAGCATCGCCGTCACGGCGACGCTCGCGACGACCGTGAGGGACACGGCGACCGAGCGGCTGCGCAGCAACCGCAGCAGCCCGGCCCCCAGCACCCCGGCCGCGGCCGCGCCGAAGAAGGCGTACAGGGCGATGAGAAGTATGTCGCGCACGGCTCAGCCCTCCGTCGGCGGCGCGGGCGCGGCGGGCCGGTCGGCGGCCGCCTCGAAGCGGTAGCCGACGCCCCACACCGTCTGGATCAGCGTCGGACGCGCCGGATCCTCCTCGATCTTCCCCCTCAGCCGGCGCACATGGACCGTGACCGTCGACAGATCACCGAAGTCCCACCCCCACACCTCCCGCATCAGCCGCTCGCGGTCGCACACCTCGCCGGCGTGCAGCAGGAAGTAGCTCAGCAGGTCGAACTCACGCAGCGTCAGCGCCAGCGGCCGCCCGTCCCTCGTAGCGCGCCGCGCCGCCGGGTCGACCTCCAGACCGCCCGCCCGCAGCAGCGGACCGGGCCGCCGGACGGTGGTGTGGCGGCGGAGCACGGCCTCCACCCGCAGGACCAGTTCGCGCGGGCTGAACGGCTTCGTGACGTAGTCGTCCGCGCCGATCTCGAGGCCGAGGATGCGGTCCTCCTCGTCGGTGCGCGCCGTCAGCATGATCACCGGGACCGGGCCGATGCTCCGCAACCGCCGGCAGACCTCCAGGCCGTCCATGCCCGGAAGCATCAGATCGAGCACCACGAGATCCGGCCACCGTGCCCCTGCGGCGGACAGCGCGGACGGCCCGTCGGCCACCCGGTCCACCGCGAATCCGGCCCGCTCCAGATAGCCGGTGACCACCTCGGCGACGGTCGGATCGTCGTCCACCACCAGGACGCGCTGTGGTGTCCCCTCGGACTGCTCAGGCTGCTGCATGGGGGCCAGCCTCGCACCGGTCCGTGCCGTTCGCGCACCTCGGGGGTGGCGCAGGGGAGCGACGTCCGCGTTTCGTAAGGTCCGCGGATCCCTTCTGTCCCGTCCGGATTCGTACGGTGAAATCCGTGACCGAATCGCCTTCCGCGACCACGTACGCGGTGAACGTCGTCCTGCCCTGCCTCGACGAGGCCCGGGCGCTGCCCTGGGTCCTGGAGCGCGTGCCGCCCGGCTGGCGGCCGATCGTCGTCGACAACGGATCGACCGACGGCTCCCCCGGGATCGCCCGTGACCTCGGGGCGACCGTCGTCACCGAGCGGCGCCGCGGCTTCGGCGCCGCCTGCCACGCCGGGCTGCTCGCCGCCGACTCCGACATCGTCTGCTTCTGCGACTGCGACGGCTCGCTGGACCCCGGCCTGCTCGTCCCGTTCGCCGCCCAGGTGGCCGCGGGCGAGGCCGATCTCGTCCTCGGCCGACGGCGACCCGCGTCACGCGGCGCATGGCCGGCGCACGCACGGGCCGGGAACGTCGCCCTGGCCCGCATGCTGCGCCGCCGCACCGGACTCCGCCTCCACGACCTCGGCCCCATGCGCGCCGCGCGCCGCGACGCGCTGCTCGCCCTGGACCTCACCGACCGGCGCAGCGGATACCCCCTCCAGATGGTGGTGCGCGCCGCCGACGCGGGCTGGCGGGTGGCCGAGCGGGACGTCCCGTACCTGTCCCGTACGGGAAAGTCCAAGGTCACCGGCACCTGGCTGGGCACCTGGCATGCCGTCCGCGACATGCGCAAGGTCCTGCGCGAGGCGCACCCGACCACGGAGGAGACCGCCCCGGCGGCACGAGTGGAGGCGAACCGGTGAGCACCCTTCTCGTCATCGCCAAGGAACCCGTACCAGGGCGGGTGAAGACCCGGCTCACCCCGCCCTTCAGCCCGCAGCAGGCGGCGCGCCTCGCCGAGGCGGCGCTCGCCGACACCCTGGCCACGGTGCTCGCCACCCCGGCCGACCGCCGGGTCCTCGTCCTCGACGGCGCACCGGGCGACTGGCTCCCGCGCGGCTTCGAGACCGTGCCGCAGAGCCCCGGCGGCCTGGACGCGCGTCTCGCCGCCGCGTTCGCCTCCTGTACGGGCCCCACCCTGCTGGTCGGCATGGACACCCCGCAGGTGTCCCCGGAACTCCTGTGCACGGGACTCGACTTCAGCGGCTGCGACGCGTGGTTCGGTCCGGCGGAGGACGGCGGCTTCTGGGCGCTCGGCCTCGCGACACCGGACCCCGCCCTGCTGCGCGGCGTCCCCATGTCCGTCCCCGAGACCGGGACGGTGCAGCGCCGCCGCCTCACGGACGCGGGTCTGCACGTGCGCGATCTGCCGTGGCTCCGGGACGTCGACACGGCCGCCGACGCCCAGGCCGTCGCCGAAGCGGCCCCCGGCACGCGCTTCGCCGCCACCCACCACGCGCTGACGGCGACGTCGACGGCGACCGCGACCGCGACGGCGGCAGCGACCCTGACCGCGACCGCGACCCCGACCGCGACCGCGCCCACGACGGCGACGGGTGCCGCATGAGCGCGCTGGAATCGGAGTGCGGTACGGCCGACAACTTCGGGACCGCGGGAACGTACGCCGATGACGAGGTACACACCTCACCGCCCGCCCAGGCGGCCGGAGCGCGACGTGTCCCGGCCCGTACCCCGGTCACCGCCCGCGTCCCGTCGTCCCCCGGCGGCGGCCTCGTCGACCCCTGGCTCGCCGACCCCTGGGCGGACGCCCTCCGCTCCGGTCGCGGCCCTGTCTTCCTCCGGCGCGACGACGGCCGGCTGCTGCCTCTGGAGGTTGGTCGAACGATGGTGCGCGGTCGCCGATCCGGCCGACGGCACGGTGCTCGACCGCTGCGAGGGCGCGGTCCTGGACGTCGGCTGCGGACCCGGACGCCTGGTGCACGCGCTGGCCGCCGCCGGGCGGCCCGTCCTCGGCATCGACGTCTGCCAGGAGGCCGTCGACCGTACGGTCGACGGCGGCGGCACCGCCCTGTTGCGGTCCGTCTTCGACCCGCTGCCGGCCGAGGGCCGCTGGGGCACCGTCCTGCTCATGGACGGCAACATCGGCATCGGCGGCGACCCCGGACAGCTCCTCGCACGCGCCGCCGAACTGGTCGAACCCGAGGGACAGCTCCTCGTGGAGGCGGCCGCCCCCGACGTCGACGAGCGGGTCGCCGTCCGGGTCGTCGACGGCCGCGGAGCGCACGGCGCCGACTTCCGCTGGGCCCGCGTCGGCGCCCGGGCCCTGCCCGCGTACGCCGACGCCACCGGGTGGCGGGTCGAACGCCGCTGGCGGGCCGGGAACCGGAGCTTCCTTCAGCTCCGGCGACGCCGCCGCTGAGCCGGCAGCCGTCGTGCGCCGAGCACCACGCCCGTCCCGATCGCCACCACCCCCATCAGGACCAGCCAGTTGCGGACGTAGTCGAGGGGAAGGGCGGTCGGGTTGGGCGGGGCCCCCGGCCGCACCATGAGGGGAAGCGCGATCAGGGTCAGACTCCCCGCCACGATCAGACCACCGCGCACCGCGCCCCGTGCCGGCACCGCGGCGATCAGCAGCCCGACCCCCGAGCACGACCGGCGCGATCACCCCGTCGTGCAGCACGATCGCCCCCGCCAGCCAGAGAACCACCTCCCCGACCGTTCCGGTCCGCACCACCAGCACCGCCCCGAGCACCATGAGCGCGACCCCCAGCGCACCGCACACGTACCGGACCACGCTCACAGCACCTCCAGCCCGGCGACCCACTTGGTCTGCAGCACACCAGGCCGGTTCGGCGCGATGATCCGTGCCGGAAAGCCGTGGTCCAGCGACAGCACCTGCCCGTTCAGCCGCAGCGCCAGCAGCGTCGCCGGATCCTCCGCGTACGACGCTCCCATCTCCATGACCCGGTACGCGCCCCGGCGTTCCAGGGACACCACCCGTACCCGTGACCGTGGTGACGCCCCCGCACGCTCCAGCAGATCCCGGATCCGTACGCCCGTCCAGCGCGCCTCCACGCTCCACCCCTCCACGCAGGCGATGGGCAGCCGGACGTCGGTCTGCGGCAGCGCGCGCAGCTCCTCCAGGCCCAGCGCGTACGACCGGGGCCCGGCGACCGTCAGCCGCCAGTCGCGGGTGGCCGCCGCGGTCACCCCGGCCGCGACGGCGGTCCGGTTGACCGGCAGGCCTTGCGTTCCATGGTCCGGATGACGCGGCGCGAGCAGGTCCAGCCGCTTCAGCGGCGTGAACGACTGGCCGACCGTCGTCAGCGTGACCGCGGCCACGCCCGCCGCGACGCCCGTCAGAAGCGAGCGTCGGTCGGGCTCGTCCTCGGCCGGAAGAGTCAGCGTGCCGGGGGAGCGGCGCCCCCAATGGGACGCGATGTCCGGCCACTTGACGGCCACGTGCAGCAGCAGCGCGCCGGCGAGCAGCCACGCGACGGCGAAGTGCACGGGGACGAAGGAGAACGGCCACGGGTACCACTCGACGATGTTCAGCAACCCGGTGAACAGCTGGAACACTCCGGCCGCGACCAGGGCGGCCACGGACAGACGCTCCAGCGCGTGCCGTACCGACCGCAGCGGCGGCCGGACGAACAGCCTCGGATAGACGGCCCACAGCTTCGCCATGAGCAGCGGGATCGCGGCGATCCCGCTCGCCACGTGCAACCCCTGGCTGAAGCGGTAGCCCCACGTCGGCCTGCTCGGCAGGACGTCGGCGAGCCAGTCCGGCGGCCGCTGCAGATAGTGGCTCGTGACGCCGGTGAGGAAACAGACCGCGAGGGCGAGCCCGAGCCAGCGGCCGATCGCCGTGGCCGTTCTCCCGTCATGGAGACGGCCGCGGAAGGTGGGCAGGGGCGGTGTCGCGAGGGGGGATTTCACGCTCCCATCTCACCGTGCACCGGGCCTCGGGAGGCGGATCGACTCCTTACGGAACTCGGACGGCCGGGGCGGCGGGCCCCTCGGGGCGGCGTCCGGCTGCGACGCTGCGGAATGTGATCTCTCCTCGTACCGCGGTGGCCGGCGGCCTCCTGGCCGCTCTCGTCACGGTCCTCGTGTGCACCGTCCGGGAGGACGGCTACCACACCGATCCGGGCCGCCTGTCGTGGTGGTACGCCGCCTCCTGGGCACTCTTCGCCGCGGCGGCCCTCGCCCTGCGCAAGGTGCCGCCCCGTCAGGCGGTCGTCCTCGTCCTGGCGGGATCGGCGCTGGTCGCCGCCACCGGCCTGCTCGCCCCGCCGCGTACGAGCACCGACGCGTACCGCTACGCCTGGGACGGCCGGGTGCAGGCGGCGGGCATCCCGCCCTACGACCACGCTCCCGCGGACCCCGAACTCGCCCCGCTCCGGGACGACTGGCTGTTCCCGAGCGGCGCCGCGGCCTGCCGGAGCCCGGACGTCGCACGGGTCCCGGCGACGCTCGACGCCGCTCCGGCCCCCGCCGCACACCACTGCACCCGCGTCAACCGCCCCACCGTGCACACCATCTACCCACCGATCGCCGAGGGGTACTTCCTCGGCGTCCACCTGCTCGCCCCGGACGGCGCCCGCCTGAAGCCGCTTCAGATCGGGGGCGCGCTCCTGTCCGTGGGCATCACCGGCCTCCTGCTGCGGATCCTGCGCCGACGCGGCGATCCCCGCACCGCCGTCTTCTGGGCCTGGTGCCCGGCCGTCCCCCTCGAAGCCGTGAACAACGCCCATGTCGACACGCTCGGCGTACTGTTCGCCGTCGCGGGACTCGGCCTCGTCGCCCGCCACCGGGTGGCGGGCGGCGCGCTCGTGGGAGCCGCCGTCGCCGTGAAGCTGATGCCCGCGATCGTGCTGCCCGGAGCGCTGTCCGGTGTACGGCGCGTGCGGGACGCGGCCGCGATCCTGGTGCCGGCCGGGGCCGTGACGGTACTGGCCTATCTGCCCTACCTGCTGATCTCCGACGGCTCCGTCCTCGGCTACCTCGGCGGCTATGTCGAGGAGGAGGGGTACGACGACGCGGACGCCGGCAACCGCTACGCCCTGCTCCGGCTCGTGCTGCCCCCGTCGTGGGCCGTGCCTGCGCTGGTCGCCGCCCTGCTCGTCTGCTGCGCCCATGTCGTACGGCGCGGAGATCCCGAACGCCCGTGGAGCGGCGCGCTCCTGGTCACCGGGACCGCCTTCCTCCTGCTGACCCCGGGATACTCCTGGTACGCCCTGCTCCTCGTCGCGCTGGTCGCCCTGGACGGCCGGTGGGAGTGGCTGCTCGTGGCGGTGGCGGGGGCGGCGAAGTACGTGGCGGGCAGAGCGTTCGACGACCCGAACGCGGTGGGGACCCTCGCGTACGCCGCCGCGGCCGTCGCCGTCCTCGCGGGCACCCTGCTGCGCCGCCGGGGCGGTGGAGCCACGATGCCGCGCGGACGTCGGGCGGCCGGTGCCGTGGATCCCGCGTGTGACGTAAGACTTTCGTCATCGGGGCGCATGTGGCGCGCCCCCCGCGCGGTGGGATGGAATGCCCAGGACCGACGTACGACAGCACGGAACGAGGACGATCGTGGCAGGTGGGGGTAAGAAGTCGCTGCTCTGGGGCGCGACGGCGGTGGCGGTGGCCTTGGCCGCCCTGGGGCTCTACTGGTTCCAGCCCTGGAAGCTGTGGCAGGACGAGACGGTCGACGAGGCCCTTCCGACGGCGGTGCCCGGGTCCGCCTCGTCGCCCGGGCCCGCCTCCTCTCCCGGTGGCGCGAGCCCCGCAGCGGGGCCGCAGACGGTCGCCCAGGGCGACCTGATCAGCCACGAGCACAGGACCACCGGTACGGCGAAGCTCATCCGCCTCGCCGACGGCAGCCTGACCTTGCGCCTGGAGGACCTGAACACCAGCAACGGCCCGGACCTGCGCGTGTGGCTGACCGACGCCCCGGTCAAGGAGGGCGTGGCGGGCTGGCGGGTCTTCGACGACGGCAGGTACATCAGCCTGGGCAGGCTGAAGGGCAACAAGGGGGACCAGAACTACCCGCTCCCGCCCGGCACCGACCCGTCCGCCTTCACGAGCGTCACCATCTGGTGCGACCGCTTCGACGTCTCCTTCGGTGCGGCCGGCCTGCGGGTCTGACATGTCCGCCCGGGGGTCTGCGCCGACGCGCGGGCCCCCGGGCGAGGCGCTAGGAGGCCGGGGCCGCCACGGTGCGCGCGATCCGGTCGAGGGTCGTCCGCATTCCGTCGCGGTTGACGGCGATCCGGCGCTCGGGGTTCGTGCCCGCGAAGACGGTGCCGAGGACCTCCGCCAGGCGCGAACCCCGGCCGGTCCGCAGGTCCTGCCAGGTCTCCGTCACTCGCGTACCCGTCCCCTCGGCCGCGAAGCGATAGCCCCAGCGGGCGATCGGCAGCCCGAAGGCGCCGACGTCGAAGGTGAACTCCTCGCCCTCGCGGGCGACCGACACCCGCCCGGTCGTGAACCAGACGAAGAGCCCCCGCCGGTTGAAGCCGACGAACCGGCTCCCGGCGGTCACGGGAGGGCGCGCCACCCAGACCCCCCGGCACTCGGGACTCCACCGGCCCATGTCCCGGAGGTTCGCCACCAGCCGGTACACGACCTCCGGCGCGGCGTCCACCACGACGGACTCCTCAAGACTCCACTGGCGCCCCATCGACGACCTCCCTGTCGCTGCGTCGGACTTACCGGCGGGTAGGTTAGCGGACCGACCCGGTCACGCGGCAGTGGCGGAGCGTCCCCGGACGGACGTCCGCGTCAGGAGCGCGTAGCAGGCCGAGGTGACGACGATGCCGACGGGCAGGGCGAGGTCCACTCCGCCCAGGGCGGCGGCGATGGGGCCGGTGTAGAGGGTGTTGACGCACAGGGCGGCCGCGGCGACACCCGCGCCCAGCGCCGACGCGCCGGCCAGGTTGACCCCGCCCGCGTGCCAGAACGGGCTGTCCGGGGTCTCGCCCTCGCGCGCGAGATCCGGACGCTCGCCCCCGGCGCGTGGTTGTCCGGCTGGGGCCTGGACCCGAACGTGTTCGGCGACCGGCCCGTCGCGTACGCCGCACTCGCCCCCGTACTGGACGGCGTACCCGCGCTGCTCCAACTCTTCGACGCCCACTCGATGCTGGCCAGCCCCCGCGCCCTCGAACTGGCCGGCATCGACGGACCGCGGACCTTCGGCCAGGCCGCCGAGATCGTCTGCGACGAGGCGGGCAGGCCCACCGGACTGCTCCTGGAGGACGCGGCCTGCGAACTCGTGGAACGCGCGGCGCCGCAGCCCACGCACGCGGAGCGTCGCGACCGCCTCGCCGTCGCGCTGCGCCGGATGGCCGCCGCCGGCCTGACCGGCGGGCACGCCATGGACGCCAACGGCGACAGCCTCGCCCTGTACGCGGAGCTCGAAGCGGCCGGCGAACTCCCGCTACGGCTGCGGGTCGCCCCCTGGTGCCAGCCCGGTATCGACGAGGAGGGGCTGCGCTCCCTCGTCGCGCGGCAGGGCACCGGCGGGGAGCTGTGGCGCGTCGCGGGGGTGAAGCTGTTCATGGACGGCACGATCGACAACGGCACGGCCTGGCTCGAACGGCCGGACTGCCACGGCGAGTCGACGCACGCCTTCTGGCCCGACCCCGAGGTCTACACCCGGATCGTGGGCGAACTGCACCGCGCCGGCGTGCCGACCGCCACCCACGCGATCGGCGACGCGGCCGTCCGACACGTCCTCGACGCCGTCGAGAAGGCCCAAGCCGGTGGCGGAGGCGGCGGCGTGGTCCGGCACCGGATCGAACACATCGAGAGCGTCCCCGACGACACACCCGCCCGGTTCGCCGAGCTCGGCGTCCTGGCGTCCATGCAACCCACCCACTGCTGCGACTTCACCCGCGCCGACCACACCGACAACTGGTCCCGCCGGCTGGGCGAGGAGCGCGCCTCGCGCGCGTGGCGGTGCCGTGACCTGTGGGACGCCGGGGCCACGGTCGTCCTCGGCTCCGACTGGCCGATCGCGCCGTTCCCGCCGCTGGGCGTGATGGCGGGAGCCCGCCACCGCCGCCCGACCCGTGACCTCACCCAGCCCCCGCACGGCCCCGAGCAGGCGCTGACCGCCCTGGAGGCGCTCCAGGGGATGACGACGGGTCCCGCGTTCGCGGCGGGGGAGGAGCACGAGGCGGGCCGTCTCGCCGTCGGCCACCGTGCCGACCTGACCGTCCTTGCCGACAGCCCGCTCACCGTCGCCGCGACGGACCTCGCGGACCTCCCCGTGCTCCTCACCGTCCTCGACGGGCGCCCCACCCACCGCGACGCGAGCCTCTGAGGGTCAGGACAGCGCCTCGGTGGCGGCCGCCGCCGCCTCGGCGATCAGCCTGTCGTCGTACGAGGCGTCGGCGGTGAGACGGTTGGACAGGACGGCCAGGACGATGGGGGCGCGGCCGGGCGGCCAGAGGACGGCGATGTCGTTCCGCGTGCCGTACGTACCGCCCGCCCCTGTCTTGTCGCCGACCGTCCAGTCCTCGGGGACACCGGCGCGGATCAGTTCCGCGCCGGTGGTGTTGGTGCGCAGCCAGGTGGTCAGCGCGGCGCGCCCGTCGGGCCGGAGCGCGTCGCCGAGGACGAACGCACGCAGGCTCCCCGCGAGAGCCCGTGGGGTGCTGGTGTCACGCGTGGCGCCGGGCGCCCACTCGTTGAGCTCGGGCTCGCGCCGTTCCATCCGGGTGACGCCGTCGCCCAGCTCCGCCAGCGTCGCCTGCAGTCCCCCGGGACCGCCGATCCGGTCGAAGAGCAGGTTGGCGGCGGTGTTGTCGCTGTACCGTACGGCGGCGTCGCACAGCTCGGCGAGCGTCATCCCGGTGGCGACGTGCCGTTCGGTCACGGGGGAGTGGGCGACCAGGTCGTCCCGGGAGTACGTGACCACCCGTTTCATGCCGTCGCCGGGGTTCTCGCGCAACACGGCACCCGCGGCGAGGGCCTTGAAGGTAGAGGCGTAGGGGAACCGGGCGCTGTCGTTGTACGCGACCTCGCGGCCGCTGCCGGTGTCGAGGGCGTACACGCCCAGCCGGGCACCGTAGTTCCGCTCCAGCGCCCGGAACCGTGCCCGGGCCGCGGCCACGCCGTCCGGCGCGGTGGCCGACTCCCGCGGCGGCGGGGCGCTGTCCGCCGGAGGACGGTTGCCGCCGCATCCGGTGAGCGGTACGAGCGCGAACGCGGCCAGTACGGCGAGGAGTCGGTGCCGGGGACGGTGGAGCCGCATGGGGAGGCTTTCCGGTCGGGTGTGGGGCGTTCGGGTCTGTCCGCTCCACTCTGCCACCGGGCCATCCCGTCGCGACGCCGCGGCTCGGCGGTCGGTGTGTCTCGCACCGGACGCCGTCTCCGACGTGCCGCCCGCGCCCGGGTGGACAGCCCACGGCGGTGTCAGTGGGACATGCGACGATCCACGGCGTGATCGTCTCGCTTGAAGGCCTTCGCGACGACCTGGGAGCGCCTGGCCCGGGAGGGCGACTGACCTCCACGAGCCGGCCGGCCGCGGCTGGTCGGCCACGCGTCTCCGCACCCGTACGGCGAGGCCCGGGGCAGCAGCCCCGGGCCTCGCCGTCGACGGAGCCGGCGGGGCCGCCGTCCGTCCCGTCACGCCGCCGCGAGCGCCAGCGTCGGGGAGAGCCGTGACGCCCGGACCGCCGGGTACAGACCCGCGACCGTGCCGATCACCAGCGTGGCGGCGAAGCCGCCGGCGACCGCCCACGGCGGGACCACCCAGGGCAGCCCGCCGGTGTACGCGTACACGCCCGTCGCCGCGCCGCCCAGCGCCACGCCCGCGACGCCGCCGAGACCGGAGAGCATCAGGGACTCCGTGACGAACTGGATCCTGATCTGACCCCGTGTCGCCCCCAGCGAGCGCCGCAGGCCGATCTCGTGGCGGCGTTCGAGCACCGAGATGATCATGGTGTTCGCGACGCCTACCCCGCCCACCAGCAGGGCGATCCCGCCCAGACCCAGGAGCAGGGTGGAGAACGCGCCCTCGGTGGCCGCCTTGGCCTTCAGCGCCGAGGACGGGTCGCTCACCTGGACGTTCTGTGGGTTCTGCGGGTCGATCGTCGGGGCGAGCAGCTTCTGGACGGTCTCCACGGACGCGTCCGTGGACCGCTCGTACACGGCCGTCGGATGCCCGTCGAAGCCCAGCAGCTTCTGCGCGCCCTCCCAGCCCACCAGCGCCGAGCGCTCGATCTCCGGCGCGAGGGGCAGCGGGTCGAGGATGCCGACGACCGTGAAGTACCGGCCGTCGATCCAGACCTGACGACCCGGCTCGGTGATCCCGAGCCGCTCGGCTGCCACATGGCCGAGGACGACGGAGGGGTAGCGCCCGTTGGCGGCGTTCAGCCAGGTGCCGGTGGCCATGCCGCCGCGCACCACGCCGAGCAGCCCCTCCGTGGTGGCCTTCACCGCGATGCCGCCGGTCTCGCCCTCGGGGATCTTCTCGGAACGCCGTACCGAGTGCGTGAGCTCGCCGGTGGCCCCCACGCCCTCGACGCCCGCGATCCGCCCCACCATGCCGACCGCCTCCTTGGGCAGCTTGACCTCCTCCCCGCTGAACATCCCCTCACCCGGCTTCGCCACCAGCATGTTCGTGCCGAGAGCGTCGAGCTGGCGGATCAACTGGGCCTGGCTCGACGCCGAGATGCCCACGACGGCGATCATCGTGGCGATCCCGATGGCGATGCCGAGTGCGGACAGCACCACCCGTACGGGACGGCTGCGCAATCCGGCCGACCCGACGTGGAGGACGTCACGCGGAGTGAGACGGGCGGCCCTGAGCGGCCTGCGTGTACGGGGCATCAGACGCCGGCCTTTCCGAGCGCGCTGCCGTGCGCCTTGCCCGCCCTACTCGCCGTACTCGCCGTGCCCGCCGTGTTCGCCGTGCCCGCCGTGTTCGAGGTGTCCGCCGTGACCCGCCCGTCGCGGATGCGCACCTGGCGAGGCAGGCGTCCGGCGATCTCCGTGTCATGGGTGATCACCGCGATCGTGGCGCCCTGCGCGTTGAGCTCGTGCAGCAGCTCCATCACCGCCTCTCCGGACGCCGAGTCCAGCGCGCCGGTCGGTTCGTCGGCGAGGAGCAGATCCGGCTCGCCGACGACCGCGCGGGCGATGGCGACCCGCTGCTTCTGCCCGCCCGACAGTTCGTGCGGCCGGTGCCCCATCCGGTCGGCGAGCCCGACCCGGTCGAGGGCGTCCGCGGCCATCGTCCGCCGCCGGGCCCGGGGGAGTCCGGAGTAGAGCAGCCCCTCGGCCACGTTCTCCAGCGCGCCGACCCCGGGCACCAGGTGGAACGCCTGGAACACGAAGCCGATGTGCCGGGAGCGCAGCGCGGAGAGCCGCCGGTCGGTCAGCGAGGCCACGTCGTGCCCCGCGATCTCGACGGTGCCGGCGCTCGGCCGGTCCAGGGTGCCGACGATGTGCAGCAGGGTGGACTTGCCGGATCCCGACGGCCCCACGATGCCGAGGAGTTCCCCCTCGCCGACCGTCAGATCGACCCCGTCGAGCGCGCGGACCCCGCCCGCGTACTCCTTGGTGACGCCGGTGAGCCGTACGACCGTACTCACGGTTCCGGCATCGGCTGTATCGGCCGTATCGGTCATGTCGGTCATGCGGACGGCACCCCGACCTTCATGCCCTCCCGCAGCCCGCTGCCGCTGATCTCCACCCGGCCCTGGCCGAACATGCCGAGTTCCACCTCGACGTCCCTTGCCGTGCCGTTCTCGACGACCTGGATGCCGAAGCCGCCGTCCGGCAGCGCGAGCAGCGCGTTGACGGGGACCGTGAGGACGTCCTTGCGCGTCTCGCCGGTGAGCTCGACGGTGACGGGGGACTGGTCGACTCCCGTGACCTTCCCCGGCGCGTCGAAGGAGACCCTGACGTCGATCTTCGGCGTCCGGTCCTGAGGATCGTCTCCCGCGGAGGCCGTCCTGCCGACGGAGGACACCTTCCCCGGGGCGCGCGTCCCGTCCGGGAGCTGTACGACGACCCGGGTGCCGGCCTTCGCCAGACCCGCGTCCGCGACAGGGATCCGGAACCGTACGACACGCTCGGAACCCGTCACCGTGAGCACCGGCCGACCGGGGGCGACCTGGTCGCCCGACGCGGCGCCCGCCTCCTTGACGCGGACCGCGCTGCCGGCGAAGGCGATCGTGTCGGGGCCGACCGTGCCCGTCCGCTTCAGGTCGTGGGACTTCTGCCACCGCTTCACGGCGTCGGCGGTCTTCGCCGAGAACTCCTCGTCGACGGTGAAGCCGACATACCCCAGGGCGGCGAGGTTCTCCTCCAGCTGACGGACGTCCTTCCCCTTGTCGCCGGTCTTCAGCGTCCGGTACATGGGCTCGGCGCCGTACATCAGCCGGACCGGCCTGCCGTCGACCTCGTACAGCCGCCCGTCCCGTTCCACGGTCGAGCCGCTCGGCGCCAGCCAGGTGAGGGTGCCCGCCGGGCCCGCGTTGATCCTGCGCTCCCCGAGGTGGCCGAGCGTGCCCTCCTGCTGGGAGCTGTCGCTGAGGTCGCCGCGGGTCAGCGGCACCGTCGAGGGCGGCAGCCGCGGGTCGGCGACGGCCTGTTGTCCCTCCCCCGGATCCAGCGCGGTGACGGCCACGCCACCGCCCGCGACCGCCGCGATCGTGGCCAGGGCGGCCACCAGCCTGCGCCGCCCGCTCATCGCGACACGCTCTCGCACGCCTTGTTGGCCTTCTCGAACTTCTTCATCTCCGCGCCCTGCGGTATGGGCCGTGCGGCGGACACTCCGCCCTCGCCGAAGGTCGGGTCCGGCATGTCGAAGCCGTTCTTCCGCATGCACTGGGCGTACTTGATCATCTCGTCCTTGTCGGCCTGGGTCAGCTCCTTGCCCATACCGGCCCCGCCCTTGTCCCGGCAGGCCTTGAACGCCTTCTCCATCTTCTCCTTGGACATGCCGTCGCCGCCGATGGTCAGGCCGACGCCTTCCTCGCCCGGCTTGGGCTCGGGCACGTCGAGGCCCTGCTCGCGCAGACACTTCCGGTGCTCCAGGGCCTGGTCGGCCTTCTTGCCCTCCTCGCTCACGGTCTCGCCGCCGGACTTGCCGCCCCCCTCGGCGGTGCAGGCGGTGGCGAGGAGGCAGAGGGCGGCCAGGGAGGCCGCGGCGGCCAGCTGGAGGGTCTCTCGGGTACGTCGAGTCGTCATGCCCCGGATCGTGCGGGCGGGAGGTGTTTCGTTTCTCTCAGCGGATCGGTTAACAGAGACGAAAGGTCTCTTCCGATACACAGGGTGCATGCGTGTACTAGTGGTGGAGGACGAGGCCTTCCTCGCCGAGATGATCGCCGAGGGGCTGCGCCGTGACGCGCTCGCCGTCGACGTGGCCGGCGACGGCCTGGAGGCGCTGCGGAAGATGCAGTTCGGCGAGTACGACGTCGTCGTCCTCGACCGTGACCTGCCGGGGATGCACGGGGACGACGTGTGCCGCAGGGTCGTCGAGCAGCGTCTGATGACCCGGGTCCTGATGCTGACGGCGGCGGGAACCGTACGGGACCGGGTCGACGGCCTCGGCCTCGGCGCCGACGACTACCTGACCAAGCCCTTCGCGTACGACGAACTGCTCGCCCGCGTCCTCGCCCTCGGCCGGCGCGCCCGGCCCGCGCTGCCGCCCGTCCTCGAACGCGCGGGGATCGTCCTGGACACCGCCCGCCGCCAGGCGAGCCGCGACGGCCGCCATCTGCAGCTGTCGCGCAAGGAGTTCGCGGTCCTGGAGGCCCTGCTGCGCGCCGAGGGAGCCGTGGTCAGCGGTGAGGACCTGATCGAGCAGGTGTGGGAGGAGCACACCAGCTACCGCACGAACGCGGTCCGGGTGACCCTCAGCAAACTGCGGGCCAAGCTGGGCGAGCCGCCGGTGGTGGAGACGGTGCCGGGCGCGGGCTACCGGATCGCGTCGTGAGCCGCCGGAACCCGGCAGGGAGCCCGGACGCTCGGCCGGCCGGGACCGAGCCGGGCGGAGAGGACACCCGGAGGATCGTGGGCGGCGCGGGAACCCGCCGGATCACGGCGGTGGCGCGGCGCGTCGCCGGCGGCGAACGCTCGCGGCTGACGGCGCTGTACGGCGGCCTGCTGCTGCTGGCCGGAGCGCTGCTCACGGGAGTGGTGTACTTCCTGGTCAAAGAGGGGCTCTACGCCTCGATCAGCGTGGCGATGACCACCGCCGTACCGGCGCAGCGCCTCGAAGACCTCCCCGCCACCGCGGAGACCCCGGACCCCACCGCGTCGCCCCTGTGGCGGGAGGCCGTTCCCGCGAGCCCGGGCCCGCTGCCACCCGGTGTCAGCCGCGGGATGGCGATCACCCGGACGCTGAGCGACGCCGCCGAGAGCGCCGCCCTGGAGCGGCTGCTGACGGTCTCCCTCGTCGTCCTCGCCGTCTACGCGATCGTGTCCGTCGCCCTCGCCTGGTGGATGGCGGGCCGGGTCCTGCGGCCCGTCGCCGTGATCACCGACACCGCCCGCCGCCTGTCGGGGGAGAACCTGCACGAGAGGATCGCCCTGGAAGGCCCGCCGGGAGAGCTGAAGCACCTCGCGGACACCTTCGACGACATGCTCGGGCGCATGGAACGGCTGGTGTCGGCGCAGCAGCGGTTCGCCGCCAACGCGGCGCACGAGCTGCGGACCGCGCTCGCCGTTCAGCGGGCCGCGGCCGAGATCGGACTCGCGGGCGAGCCGGAGCCGCAGCGGGTCGCGCGGATCCGGGCGAAGCTGATCGAGGTCGCCGACGACAGCGAACGGACCATCGACGGGCTGCTGCTGCTCGCCGCCTGCGACCAGGGCCTGCGGGAGCGGAGGCCGGTGGCCGTCCACGAGGCCGCGCGCAGGGCGACGGAGGCGCTGGAGGCGGAGGCCGAGGAGCGCGGCGTGACCGTCGGGCTCGACGCCCGCCCCCTGACGGTTCCGGGCGACAGCGTCCTGCTGGACCGCCTGCTGCACAACCTCGTCGCGAACGCGGTACGCCACAACCTGCCGGGCGGCCGCGTCCAGGTCCGTACGGGACCGGAGGGCATCGAGGTGGAGAACACCGGCCCCGCGGTACCTCCCGACGTGGTCCCGTTGCTCTTCGAACCCTTCCGCCGCCTGACCGAACGCACGCACGCCCCGGGAGAGGGCGCGGGCCTCGGCCTCTCGATCGTCGACTCGATCGCCCGCGCCCACGGCGCGACGGCGGAGGCCTCCGCCAACAGGGAGGGCGGCGGCCTCACGGTCCGGGTACGCTTCGCGTCCCCGACCGGGCGTGGTTCCAGCCGGTGAGCTCGGCGGGGCGGTTGGTGATGACACCGTCGACGCCGTACTGCTCGTACCTGCTCCACCTGTCGGCCGTGTCCACCGTCCACACCCATGTGGCGACGCCGGCCTCGTGCAGGTCGGCGACGATGCCTGGCCGGGCCTCCAGCGCCGCTCCGCTGGGGTTGTACGAGGCGAGGTGGAGGTCCTTCGAGACGGCCACGGGGTCGGCGTCCAGGGTGCTGCGGAGGAGGGCCAGGGGGAGTCCGGGGGCCAGCTCGTGGACCCAGCGCAGATGCCGGGGCTCGAAGCTCTGGACGAGGACCCGGCCCGTCATCCGCTCCGCCTCGACGACGTCGAGGACGGCCGCGACCTGCTGGAGGGTGTCGGCCCGCTTGATCTCGAGGAGCAGATTCCCGCCGCGGGTCCGCAGGTCGGCCAGCTGGGCGGCGAGGGTGGGGACGCGGGCGCCGGTGAAGACCGGGGCGAACCAGGACCCGGCGTCGAGCCGGTCGAGCTGGGCCGACCTCAGCGTGGTGATGTCCCCGCTGCCGTTCGTCGTACGGTCCACGGTCGCGTCGTGCATCAGGTAGGGCACGCCGTCCTGGCTCAGCTGGACGTCGTTCTCGATGTAGTCGGCCCCGGAGCGCCGTCCGACCTCCTGGGCGACCATCGTGTTCTCCGGCGCGAGCGACGACGCACCGCGATGGGCGACGACCGTCATCGGCGCCCCGGCCGCACGGACGAACGGCGAGGCGACGGGGCCGTCGTCCTCGCGGACGACGACGTCCGCCGGCGCCGGGGGCCGCGTACCGGTGGCGGTGGCACCGGTGAGACAGAGCAGGGCCACGGCGGTGGCCGTGACCAGGGCGGTGCGGAGGTGTGCCGGACGCATGCGGCGAGGCTAGTACGACGGGCGGCCCCGCACGGCGGTCACCACACCGGAGCACACCCCCGCCACGCCGTGGACGTACGCACGGAGAGTCTCAGCCTGCCGTGGTGAGGCAGAAGGGATGCCCGGCCGGGTCGACGAGGACGCGCCACCGTTCGTTCGGCTGGTACTGCGGCCTGGTCGCGCCCAGCTCCACCAGACGGCACTCCGCCTCGTCGAGATCGTCGACGGTGAAGTCCAGATGCAGTTGCTGCGGCACGTCCTGGCCTGGCCACTCGGGCGCCCGGTGGCCGTCGACCCGCTGACATCCGATCAGCAGCCCGTCCGCCCCGACGACACCGGCGAAGTCGCCGTCGGACGAGGGGTGCAGGTCGAGACCGGTGGCCTGCTGGTAGAAGACGGCCAGGGCCAGGGGATCGGCGCAGTCGAGCGTGACGGCCGAAAGCCGCATCAGCGGGGACATGGAGACAACTCCTCGGTACTCGCGACACCGCCGGGTGTCGCCCTGATCCGGACGGCCTCTACCCTCCCAGGCATGAACTGTCCCTCGGTCGACGAGATCCGCTCGCTGCACCGGAAGCACGCGCCGAGCGCGGAGGCCTTCGAACTCGTCTTCACCCACTGCGAGATCGTCTGGAAGATCGCGCGGCAACTGCTCCCCGTCGCGGACCTCACCGTCGACGGAGACCTCGTACGGGCGGGCAGCCTGCTCCACGACATCGGCGTCTACCGCCTGTACGACGCCGAAGGCCGGCTGGACCACCGCAACTACGTACGCCACGGGGTGCTGGGCCACGAGATCCTGGCGGAGGAGGGGCTGCCGGAGGCCCTGTGCCGGTTCTGCTCCTGCCACACAGGTGTGGGACTGAGCCGGCACGACATTCGTGAGCAGGGGCTTCCGCTGCCGCCGGGGGACTACCTGGCGGCGACCCACGAGGAACGGCTCGTGATGTATGCGGACAAGTTCCACAGCAAGACGACCCCGCCGACCTTCGTACGCCCCCACACGTACGCCGCCCACCTTTCCCGCTACGGCGCGCACAAGGTCCGGGTCTTCGACGAGCTGCGTGCCACGTTCGGCGACCCGATCCTCGGGCCGCTCTCGGAGGCTCACCGGCATGCCCTGACGTGAAAGCCGGTGGAGGCGTGGCCCCGGGCGTGAAGGAGAATGGGCACCGGGCCGGAGCCGACTGAAACGGGAGTCGCCGAAGTGCGTGTGCTGTTGTCGACGTATGGGGCGCGCGGAAGCGTCGAGCCGATGGTGGGACTCGCGGTGCGGCTCCGGGAGTCGGGGGCGGAGGTACGGGTCTGCGCGCCGCCGGACGAGGAGTTCGCACGGCTCTTCGCCGACGTCGGCGTGACCCTGATCCCGGTGGGCCGGCCCGTGCGTCAGGTGGTGGCCTCGGTGGAGCCCGGGTCGGCGTTGGGGCTGGCGGAGCGTGCGGCCGAGTTGATCGCCGCACAGTTCGGCCCTGTCGCCTCGGCGGCGGAGGGGTGTGACGCGCTGGTGGCGTGCGGCCCGCTGCCGGTCACGGCGGCCGCGCGGTCGGTGGCCGAGAAACTGGAGGTTCGTCATATACACGTGAGCCACCAGCCGGTCGTCCTCCCGTCGCCGTACCAGCGGCCGCCCGGCCGTCGGGGCCGGTCGTTGTCACCGGGAGTGACGGACAACCGGACGCTGTGGGACGAGGACGCCCGGAATGCGAACGAGATGTTCGGCGACGCGATCGACACGCACCGTGCGGCGATCGGCCTGCCGCCGCTGGACAACGTCCGCGACTACGCGTTCACCGACCGCCCGTGGCTGGCGACGGATCCGGTCCTGAGCCCGTGGCGGGCCACGAAGCTCGACGTCGTCCAGACCGGTGCGTGGCTCAGGCCGGACGACCGTCCGCTACCGCCCGAGCTGGTGGCGTTCCTGGACGCCGGGACACCACCGGTCTTCGTCGGCTTCGGAAGCACGCCCCTCGGCGCCCCCGAGGACGTCGCCCGGGCGGCCGTCGAGGCGCTCCGGGAGCAGGGCCGTCGCGTGGTCGTGTCGCACGGCTGGGCCGACCTGCCCCTGATCGACGATGCGGACGACTGCTTCGCCGTCGGCGAGGTCAACCACCAGGCCCTGTTCGCCCGGACGGCCGCGGTCGTCCACCACGGCAGCGCGGGCACCACGACGACGGCCGCCCTGGCCGGGACGCCTCAGGTGGTCGTACCGCAGGGCGCGGACCACCCGTACTGGGCGGGCAGGGTGTCCGCGCTGGGCATCGGCGTGGCACACGACGGTCCGACTCCGACCGCCGCCTCCCTCTCGGCCGCGCTGAAGACGGCTCTGACGCCCGAGTCGCGGGTACGGGCAGAGGCGGTGTCCGGCACGATCCGCACCGACGGCGCGGCCACGGCCGCCCGGCTGCTCTTCGACGGGATCTAACCGGCGTCGTTCAGCCAGTCGCCCGGAACCAGCTCACGGATGCCGTCGAGGGCCGCTTCGGTGCGGCCGCGGGCCAGAAGGAACGCGCCGTCGTCGCGCAGCAGCACGTCATGGCCGAGGAACCAACGCGTGGGGTGGTCCTCCTCGCTCATCGGATAGGCCGGGAACGGCAGCCGGGTGCAGTTCTCCTCCAGCAGTTCGACTCCGCGGTCGTCGAAGTCGCACAGGAAGTCGCAGAGCTCGCCCTCGGCCTGCACGGATTCCGACAGCACGATCTCGACGAAGCACAGGGACAGCCGCTCCAGCCAGTTCTCCCAGTGCTCGGCAGCCTTGTCGGCCAGGTCCGTCTTGACGAGGACGGCCGGGTCGTCGTCCGTCAGCTCCGCGAGCCGGATTCCCCAGGACGCGGCCCCCTGGTTCTCGTGCCGGAAGACCAGGGCCTTCCCGGCCTCGTCGACATACAGCTCCGAGGGGCCGAGCAGCACGTCGTGGTTGCTGGTGAGGTCCTTGCGGCGGCCGAACAGCAGGTACGCCTCTCGGAGGGCCGACGGCAGCCGGAGGCCGAGCCTCTTCTCCGCGGCCGCGAGGTCCGTCTCATTCCAGCCGTCGTCGGCGAGCCCCTCCGCCCAGTCCGCGACGAACCCGCGGATGAACTCCCAGGCACCCCGGCGGTCTTGTACCGCCGCACCCAGCGACCGCGCCATGTCGAACTCATGTGTCATGCCGGGACGATATCGGTGCACGCCGACACACCCTTTTGCGTGCATCCGGACGAGGCCGTCCCCCGTGGCGCCGCCGCCGGCGCTTGATTCGCTCATACGTGCGAATATTCGTCTACGCTGGAACCATGACCGCACCACGACCACAGATGCCCGGACTGCAGGGCTCGCTCTTCGACCAGGGCGACGACAGCCGGCCCGGTCCGCTGGAGGGGGTCCGGCGGACCGCTCTCGACGGCGGTGCCTGGGTCGACCACCTCCCCGGGTGGTTCCTCGGAGCCGACGCGCTCTTCGAGCAGCTGGCCGCGGACGTCCCGTGGCAGGCCGAGGAGCGCACGATGTACGACAACGTGGTCGCCGTACCCCGTCTCCTCGCCTACTACCGCGAGGGCGTCCCCCTCCCGCATCCCGCCCTCCTCGAGGCCCGGGAGAGCCTGAGCGCCCACTACGCCTCCGAGCTCGGTGAGCCCTTCGTGACCGCCGGCCTCTGCCTGTACCGCGACGGCCGCGACAGCGTCGCCTGGCACGGCGACCGGACGGGACGCTCCGCCACCCACGACACCATGGTCGCCATCCTCTCCCTCGGAGACCCCCGCGACCTCGCCCTCCGCCCCCGCGGCGGCGGCCCCGTCGCCCTCCGGCTCCCCCTCGGGCACGGCGATCTCGTGGTCATGGGCGGCTCGTGCCAGCGCACCTGGGAACACGCGGTCCCCAAGACGAGCCGCGCCGTCGGGCCGCGCATCAGCGTCCAGTTCCGTCCCCGGGGCGTGGGCTGACCCGCGCGCACGGGCGGACGGCGGCCGCCGACGTACGGCCTGTCACCGGCACCGCATACCATGACCGCTCATGAGCGCGAGCGAGGACCGAAGACCCCTGGTCGACGGGCGTTTCCACCTGATCTCCCGACTGGGCAGCGGCGGCATGGGCACCGTCTGGCGAGCACGTGACATCGCCTTGGAGCGCGATGTCGCCCTCAAGGAGGTACGTCCTCCCGACCCCGCCATCGAGGAGGCGAACCCCGGACTCGCCGCACAGATGCGAGAGCGGGCCGTCCGCGAGGCCCGGGCGCTGGCGCGGCTCTCCAATCCCCACGTCGTGACGATCCACCACATCGTCGAGCCCCAGGACGGCTCGCACCCCTGGATCGTCATGGAGCTCGTCGAGGGATGCTCGGTGTACGACCGACTCGCCGTGGGACCCATGTCCGTCCCCGAGGTCGTCACGCTCGGGCGACAGGTTCTCTCCGCCCTGCGCGCCGCCCACTCCGCCGGCATCCATCACCGCGACGTCAAACCCGCCAACGTGCTGCTCCGCCCCGACGGCAGCGCCGTCCTCACCGACTTCGGCATCGCCGTGATCAGCGAGGCGACGTCGAGGCTCACGGCCACGGGCGACCTGATCGGCTCGCCCGAGTTCATCGCCCCCGAGCGGGTGCGTGGCGAGGAGGGCAACCCGGCCTCCGACCTCTGGTCGCTCGGAATGCTCCTGTACGTCGCCGCCGAGGGCCACCACCCGCTGCGCCGGTCCACCAGCCTCGCGACGGTCGTCGCCGTGCTCGACGACCCGATCCCGGCGCCGGTGAGGTCCGGTGCGCTGGCTCCCGTACTCGCCCGACTCCTCGTACGCGACCCGGCGTCGCGTCCCGACGCGGCGCGGCTGGAACAACTGCTGGCCGAGGCGGCGTCCGGCCACTCCGGCACGAGTGCACCGGCGGAAGCGGCCCCCGGCCCCTTCGGCCCGCCGCACGCCCATCCGCAGCCTCATCCGCCATCGCATCCCCACCCCGCGTACGCGCAGCCTCAGCAGCAGCCCGTCCCGCAGCCGTGGGCCACCCCGACCGTCCCCTCCCACGCGCCGCCTGCGGTCGCCGGATTCGGCGGCGGACTCGGCGGCGGACTCGGCGGCGGGTTCGGACCGCCCACGCAGCCCGCCTCACCCTCCGGGCCCCGCACACCCCCCACCCGCCGCCGAACCGCCGTGCTCGCCGTCTCGCTCGTCCTCGCGGCTGCCGCGGTCACCGTCGGCATCGTGAACCTGCTCCCCGACGGCGGTACGGGCTCCGAGGGCAAGGGAGGCACGACTCCCACGACAGCGGGCCGGACCCCGGGCGCCGGCATCTCGGCCGGCGGCACCGGGAAGGGCGGCGGTTCGCAGACCGACGCCGCGCCCACGACCCGCGGCACGCTTCTCACGACGGCGAACGTCCGCGCCGTCATCGCGGCGTTCCGCGAGGCCGGCGGCTCGGCCACGATGAAGGAGCTGACGATCTACGAGGAGTACGCCCTCGCCGAGATCCCGACCCGGCCCGGCGCGAAGACCTACGACGCGTACGAGTACCGCAACGGGGTGGCCCGGAAGACCGGCCCCGGCGGGACCATCTCCGCGGACGCCGCCGACGAGCAGCCGTTCGACGTCTCGGCCATGGCCTGGGACGGTCTCCCCGCGCTCATGAAGCGCGGGGAGAAGGAACTGAAGGTCGACAACCCGAACATGCGCTACGTCATCGTCGACCGCTGGACCTTCAACGACGACCGCCCGACCCTGCGCTTCTACCTCATCAACGAGTACAGCGCGGTCGGCTACCTCGCCGCCGACACCGGCGGAAAGGTCGTGTCGAGCCACCCGGCGTCCTGAGCCGACGTGCACCGGCCCGACATCCAACGGCCGGTGCACGGCAACGAAATCCGCACCTGGAGCACTCCATGGCCACTGATTCCTAAGTTACTTCAGGGTTTTACTTCAAAAAGCATGGTGCACCGTCTTGCGCGGCGCCGGACACGTCCGTCAGGATCGGTGTCCGGCCCGGGCCTCATGGCCCCGGCTCGACACGCCTCCATGTCTGGACGCCTGGCCGCGCACCGGTAACCCCGTGCCGCCAGCCGGTGAACCGCCCGATCAGCGCGGCCGCCCGGATGCCCCCTTCGAGGCCTTCCCGCGCGACCGGCGTCGCGCCTTCTCATTCACCTACCCTCAGGCAAGGCAGAGATGGCACCACTGGCCCCCCGCCGACGACCCCGCACCACCACGCATCCGGTGGACGAGGTTCTTCCGCTCCCCACGCTCACGCTCTACGGATTCCAGCACGTCCTGGCGTTCTACGCCGGTGCGGTGCTCGTGCCGGTGATCCTGGGCAACAGCCTCGGACTCTCCCGGCAGGAGCTCGTCTACCTCATCAACGCCGACCTGGTCACCGCGGGCATCGCCACCATCATCCAGGCGTGGGGCTTCTGGCGGATCGGCGCCCGTCTGCCGCTCGTGCAGGGAGCGACCTTCACGGCCGTCTCACCGATGATCGCCATCGGCCAGGGCGCGGGCGGCGGCACGGCCGGTCTTCTCGTGGTGTACGGCGCCGTGATCACCGGCGGTGTCGCGATCTTCCTCCTCGCCCCGTTCGCGGGCAGACTCACCGCGTACTTCCCCCCGATCGTCACCGGCACCCTCCTCACGGTCATCGGCGTCGTCCTCATACCGGTGGCGCTCCAGGACGTCGGCGGCGGCTCCGCGCTCAACGGCGGGCCCCGCTACGGCGACCACGCCAGCCTCGCCTACGCGGGAGGGACACTGCTCTTCATCCTGCTGGTGGTGCGCTTCGGAGGCCCGTTCCTGCGCAGCGTCGCCGTCCTCCTCGGGCTCGTGGGCGGCACCGCGGTCGCCTGGCTGCTCGGTGACGCGGACCTCGGCGCGGTCGAACAGGCCGACTGGCTCGGCGTCAGCACCCCCTTCCACTACGGGATGCCGCACTTCTCCGTCTTCCCCATGATCGCCATGGTCGTCGTCATGCTCATCACCATGGTGGAGACGACCGGAGACGTCTACGCCATGGGGGAGATCACCGATCGGCAGGTCGACGGCGAAACGGTCGGCCGCGCCCTGCGGGCCGACGGTCTGGCCACGGTGCTCGGCGGAGTGTTCAACTCCTTCCCGTACGTGGCGTTCGCCGAGAACATCGGTCTGGTCAGGATGTCCCGTGTCACCAGCCGGTTCGTCGTGGTGGCGGCCGGCGTCCTGATGATCCTCCTCGGACTCGTACCGAAGGCGGGCGCGGTGGTGGCCTCCGTTCCCCACCCCGTCCTCGGCGCGGCGGCCGTCGTGATGTTCGGCATGGTCGCCACCGTCGGCATCCAGATCCTCGCCAAGGTCGACCTGAGGCAGGAACGCAACGCCCTCGTCCTGGCCGTCAGTCTCGGCGCGGCGATGCTCCCGACCGCCGTGGCGCCCTTCTTCGAGCGAATGCCCACCGAGGTGCGGGCCGTCCTGGGCAGCGGAATCACCCTCGGCACGCTCTCGGCGGTCCTGCTGAACCTGTTCTTCCACGCGTTCGAGCGCCGGCGTGGACGGGAGGCCATCGACTGGGACGGCCTCGCCGTACACGACGACGGTACGAGCCCGCAGACGACCACGGCCCGCTGAGATGTCCCAGCCCCCGTTCTCTCCCGACCGGGCCCGGGCCGCACGGCTGCGCATCGGTCTGGCCCCGGAACAGGTCGTCGCCGCCATGGCACAGCTGGGGGTGCATCGCTCCGTGACGGCCGTACTGGCCTGGGAGACAGGGGCGATGACACCGTCGGAGGCCGAACTCTTCGCGCTGGCCGACGCGCTCTGGTGCCCCACCCCCGAGCTCATGGCGCGGCACCCGAGATCCCTGCGTGAGCACCGCCTCGCCCGGCAGTTCAGCGCGGAGAGACTGGCCCGGCGCATCGGCATGGACGCCGACGCCTACGCGCGCGCGGAGAGGGATCACCGCTGGAGCGGAACGGACCGCCAGACGCTGGGGCTTGCCGACGCCCTCGGACTCGCGCCGGACGAACTGCTCCGCGTCATGCGGCGGGCGGGCGACCTCGACGAGCTGCTCCGCCACGCCGTCGAAGGCCGGTGGAAACAGCACACCGCCTCGCTCGCGCGGCTCGTCGCCGCGCCCGAGCGCACGGTGGCCCAGGTGCTCCGCGCCCTGCACCAGGAGTACGCCCGGTTCAACGAGCGCTACATGGGCCACCTCGTCGCCCGCAACGACACCGCCCGGCTCAGGGAACTCGCCACGGAGCGCGCGGATTGGCTGCACGACCTGCCGGACCGGTTCCTCCACCTCGTCGGCCACCATCCCGAGCCGCCGAGGTGAGCGGTCACCGCGCGACGCCGACACGGGCTCGCTCAGACGATGCGGGTCCCCGTTCCGCTGACCCGCACCCGGGCCTCGCCCTCGCGCAGTTCCACCGTCAGCAGGCTCGGGCGCCCCATGTCGGCGCCTTGGTGGAGCGTGAGGACCGAGGCACCGGGGACCAGGCCGAGTTCGCGGGCGTACGCCCCGAAGGCACCGGCCGCCGCGCCCGTCGCGGGGTCCTCGACGACGCCGCCGACCGGGAACGGGTCGCGCACGTGGAATACGGTTCCGGACTCGCGCCACACCAGCTGCACGGTGGTCAGGTCGAGCCGGTGCATCAGCGCTTCGAGCCGCGCGAAGTCGTACGCGAGGTCGGCGAGCCGCTCGCGCGTCGCCGCACCGAGGACGAGATGGCGGGCGCCCGCGAAGGCGATGCGCGGGGGCAGCGCGGGGTCGAGGTCGCCGGCGGGCCAGTCCAGAGCGGCGAGCGCCTCGACGAGGTCCGCGTCGCCGATCGTCTCGACGTACGGCTCGACGGTGGTGAGTGTGGCCCGGACGGCACCGGCGTCCTCGGTCACGCTCACCGGCACGGTCCCCGCCCGTGTGGCGAAGACCAGTTCGCCGGAGCCGAACCGCTCGCCGAGGGCGACGGCGGTCGCCACCGTGGCGTGACCACAGAAGGGGACCTCCGCCTTCGGGCTGAAGTACCGGATCGTGAAGGCCCGTCCGTCCGCGCCGTCGAGGTCCGCGGGCGGGGCGGTCAGGAACGCCGACTCGCTGTAGCCGAGGTCCGCTGCGATGGCGAGCATGGCGCTGTCGTCGAGCCCTGCCGCGTCCAGGACGATGCCGGCGGGGTTGCCGCCTGCCGGGTCGGTGGAGAAGGCGGTGTAGCGCAGGACCGCGTGCTGAGTCGTCATGATCGGCACAACTCCGGAACCTGTCCGGCTGTTCCCGTCGCGCTGGAGCCGCATCGGCCGCAGCGGGCGCCTCGGACCGCCCGGCATCCCGCGCACGCGCTCCGCGCGGCGGGAGCCTTCCCGCCGCGCGGAGCACCGGGCCTTCGTGGGCGCCCGGACGTCAGGCCGTTCGGGCCAGCGCGTCGAGCGCCGCCGCCTCGGCCGTGTCACGGTCCTCGGCGACGAGCCCGATGCGGGTACGGCGGTCGAGGAGGTCGGAGGCGTCCAGCGCCCCTTCGTGGCGGACGGCCCAGAGCAGTTCGGCGCAGGTGACCGGATGGCCGGGAACGACGTGCCGGGCGAGCTCCGGGTTCTCGACGCCGAGCTCGTGCACGGCCGTCGCCTCGGTGCCGTACCGGCGTACGAGACGCGCGGGCACGTCGAGCTGGGCGAGGGTCCGCGGCCGTGCCGCGCCGACGAGCGGCGTGGAGGCGGTGCGGCACGGGCCGGCGGTGAGGCTTCGGGCGGCGACGGCGGCGTCGACGGCGTCCTGCGCCATGCGCCGGTACGTGGTGAGCTTGCCGCCGACCACCGTGACGATCCCGTCGGGCGAGGTGAGCACCGCGTGCTTCCGGGAGATGTCGGCGGTGCGGCCTCCCTCCCCGCGGGTGTCGAGGAGGGGGCGCAGACCCGCGAAGGCTCCCACCACGTCCGCGCGTCGGACGGTGACGTCGAGGGCGGAGCCGAGGACGTCGAGAAGGAAGCCGATGTCGGTCTCCGGCACCTCCGGCACGTCGGGCACGTCGCCGTCGACGGGCTCGTCGGTGAGCCCGACGTACACCCGCCCGTCCTGTTGGGGGAGGACGAGCACGAAGCGGTTGGTCTCGCCCGGGATCGGGATGTGCAGGCCCGCGGAGAGCCGGCCGAGGTCCACGTCGCGCAGCACGAGGTGGGTCCCCCGGGAGGGCCGCAGCCGTACGTCCTCGACGAGGCCGCCCGCCCACACACCGGTCGCGTTGACGACGACGCGGGCGCGGATGCGCAGCTCCTGGCCGGTCGTCTCGTCGCGTACCCGGGCGCCGTCGCCGGTGAGTTCGAGGGCGCGGGTCCGGGTGAGGACACGGGCGCCGTGCGCGGCGGCCGTGCGCGCGATCGCGGTGACCAGCCGGGCGTCATCGGTGAGCTGGCCGTCCCAGGAGAGCAGCCCGCCGCGCAGTCCCGTGGGGCGCAGGGCCGGGGCGAGGTGGCGCGTCTCGACGGCGGAGAGCGTGCGCGGGGCGGGCAGAGTGGTGCGTGCCGTACGGGCGGAGACGCGCAGCAGATCGCCGGCGAAGAACCCGGCGCGCGCGAGGGCCGCCTGCCCGCGGCTGACGAGCGGGGTGAGGGGGAGGACGAAGGGCTGGGCGCGGACCAGGTGGGGAGCGGTCCGTTCCATCAGGATGCCGCGTTCGACGGCGCTCTCGTGGGCGACGTCGAGCTGCCCGCTCGCGAGGTAGCGCAGCCCGCCGTGGATCAGCTTGGAGCTCCAGCGGGACGTGCCGAACGCGAGGTCGTGGGCGTCGATCGCGGCGACGGAGAGGCCGCGCGTCGCCGCGTCGAGCGCGGCTCCCGCGCCGGTGGCGCCGAGTCCCACGACCAGGACGTCGACCTGGGCGCCGTCGGCGAGTTCGGCGAGCTCACGGCTCCGTCGCTCCGCGTCGAGCGAGGAGCCGGGCAGGGAGGGGCTGCTCAGGGAGTTCATGGGGTGAGGGTCCTCTCCAGCAGGGTGCGCAGCTCGTCGAGGAAGGCGGCTTCGCTCAGTTCGGGATCGCTCTCGTCGGTCATGGTGCGCAGCGAGAGCGTGAAGGACTGCACGACGAGCAGCAGGGACCTCGCCTGCAGGTCCACGGGGGCACGGCGCACGGACCCGTCCGCGTGCCCCTCGCCGAGCGCCGTGACGAGGAGCCCGAGGAAGGCCTCCTGGCTCGCGCCCCGGCGGTCGAGGATGTAGGGCAGCAGCAGTTCGGGATCCACGTCGAGGATCTTGTGGAAGAGCGGGTGCGCACGGAACGCGGCGGCGCCCGCGACGAGCCCGTCCACCATCCGCGACCGCACGGGCCGGCCGTCGCCGGGGGCCGGCATGGCCTGGGCGGCGACGGCGATCCACTCACGGGTCATCAGGTCGCCGACGAGACTGCGGACGTCGGGCCATCGCCGGTACAGCGTCATCCGGGACACGCCCGCGCGCCGGGCGACGTCGGTCAGGGTCGTGCGCCGTACGCCGACGGCGAGCACGCAGTCGCGCGCGGCGTCCAGCACGGGATCTGCGTCCGAGTGGTTGTGACGAATGGGCGTCATCTGTCACAGTGTAATGCCAGTACGGGCCGAGCGGCAGCACCGTCCGTGAATCAGACCGAGAGGAACATCTCGAAATGGACATGTTGTGGAGCGGCTGGGGCGACCCGGCCAAGGCGGCCCCCCTGCCCGAAGCGGTGACCGGCCTGCTGCGCGACCTGCTCGGCGTCACCCCCCGGGAGAGCGGACCGTCGACCCTCGACGAGATCGAGCTCCCCGCGCCGGTCCTGACCGACGAGGCGCGCACCGCGCTGCGGTCGGCGCTGGCGGCCGAGGACGCGCTGCGCGACGACGCCGAGAGCCGGATCCGGCACACCCGCGGCAAGTCCACCCCCGACCTGCTCCGCATCCGCGCCGGCGAGGTCGAGGACATCCCGGCCGCCGTGGTCCTCCCCGCCGACCACGACGAGGTGCTCGCCGTGCTGCGCGCCTGTGCCGCCCACGGCCTCCCCGTCGTCCCCTTCGGCGGTGGCACCTCCGTCGTCGGCGGCCTCAGGCCCGAGACGAAGCGGCCGTTCGTCGCCCTCGACCTGCGCCGCCTCGACCAGCTGCTGGCCGTCGACGAGGTGTCCCGTACCGCGACGCTCCAGCCGGGCCTGCGCGGACCCCGCGTCGAGGCGCTGCTGAACGAGAAGGGCTGGACCCTCGGCCACTTCCCCCAGTCGTTCGAGTGGGCGTCCGTCGGCGGCTTCGCCGCGGCCCGTTCCAGCGGCCAGGCCTCCGCCGGCTACGGACGCTTCGACGAGATGGTCCTCGCCCTCATCGTCGCCACCCCCGAAGGCACGCTGGAAACCGGACGCGCCCCGCGCTCGGCCGCCGGCCCCGACCTGCGCCAGCTGATCCTCGGCTCCGAAGGAGCCCTCGGAGTCATCACGGCCGTCACCGTGCGGATCCGTCCCCTGCCGCAGAAGCGTGTCTACGAGGGCTGGCGCTTCGCCTCCTTCGAGGCCGGGTCCGCCGCCCTGCGCCGGCTCGCGCAGGACGGCCCGCGCCCCACCGTGCTGCGGCTCTCGGACGAGACCGAGACCTTCATCGGACTCGCCCAGCCGGACGCGATCGGCGCCGCCGACACCCCGGCCGGCTCCGGCTGCATGGCGATCACCGGCTACGAGGGCACCGAGGAGGAGACGGCCGCCCGGCGCGCCGCCGCCCGCGAGATCCTGCTGGCCTGCGGCGGCGAGTACGTCGGCGAGGAACCGGGTGACCGGTGGGAGCACGGCCGCTACAACGCGCCGTACCTGCGCGACGCCCTGCTCGACGCCGGCGCCTTCGCCGAGACGCTGGAGACCGCGGGCTTCTGGTCCACGCTGCCCCAGCTGTACACGGCGGTACGCGAGGCACTCACGAGCTCCCTCACCGAGGCCGGAACCCCGCCGCTCGTCATGTGCCACATCTCGCACACCTACGAGAACGGCGCCTCGCTGTACTTCACCGTCGTCTCGGCGCAGGGAGAGGACGCGGTCGCCCACTGGGCCCCCGTGAAGCGTGCTGCCAACGACGCGATCCTCGCGGCGGGCGGCACCATCAGCCACCACCACGGCGTCGGCACCGACCACCGCGACTGGTACGCCCGCGAGATCGGCCCGCTGGGAGTGCGCATGCTGCAGGCGGTCAAGGCGGAGGTCGACCCGTCGGGCGTGCTCAGCCCCGGGGTGCTCATCCCCGTCCGCTGACCGTCTCCTCGACCGACCCCTTCTCCCGTCCGGAGGCCTGATCCATGCGACAGTTCACCGCCGTCGTCAACCCCACCGCAGGGGGTTCCAGCGGGACAGCGGCCCTGCTCCCGCTGGCCCGGCTGCTGCGTGAAGCGGGCGCGCGGCTCGACACCGTGTACAGCCGCAGCCTGGAACACGCGCAGGAACTCGCCCGCCGGGCGGGAGCACAGGGCCAGGTCGTGCTCGCGGTGGGCGGTGACGGGATGGCCGGGTGCGTCGGCGGCGCGCTCAGCGGTACGGACACGGTCTTCGGCCTGGTCCCCGCGGGCCGCGGCAACGACTTCGCCCGGGCGCTGGGGCTTCCCACCGACGCCCCGGGGCTCGCACGGGTGCTGCTCGACGGCGCACCGCGCGCGGTCGACACGATCGAGGTGGAGTCCGCGACGCACGCGCGGATCTCCGTCCTCGGCAGCGTGTACGCGGGCGTCGACGCGGTCGCCAACAGCCACGCCAACGCCTCGCGTCTGCTGCGCGGTGCCGCGTCGTACTACGCGGGCGGCCTGCGGGCCGTGCTCGCCTGGCGAACGGCCACGTACCGGATCACCGTCGACGGGGTGCCGCACGAACGCTCCGGCTACACCGTGGTCGCGGCGAACTCCGGCTTCTACGGCTTCGGCCGGAACGTCGCGCCCGGCGCCAGCGTCGACGACGGGCTGCTGGACGTCGTGGTGATCGGTGACGCGCCCAAGCGGCACTTCTTCGCGACGATGAACGAGCTCAAGACCGGGGCGCACGTGAACCGCCCCCAGGTGGAGATCCTGCGCGGCAGGGAGATCCGCATCGAGGCGGACCGTCCGCTCCCGTACGGCGCCGACGGCGAGGTCGACGCGACCCTGCCGGTGACGGTGCGGGTGCAGCCGGGGGCGCTCAACGTCCTGGTCTGACCTCTCCGCCCTTCTGACCCCCCACGGGACGGAAGGGCCGCGTCCCGGCCGTCCCAGACCCACGGCCGGGACGCGGTACCCCGTCCTCTTCGTACGACCACGGGCCGCCCGCCCACACAGCGGGCGGCCCGTCCTCGTGTCGCCGGGCACCCACCCCGCCACGAACGGCGACAAACCCGCAGGTTAGAGTCATGGACGGTCGCGCCGCCGCACCAGGGCGATGCGCAGGGCCGGGCCGGCTGTCGATCACAGAGCCCCAGGACGTCCTCGCGTCCGCCGTACCGCCACCGCCCCGACCGGCCCCCGGCCGCCTGCCACGGAAACAGCAACAGATGACCACCGACGCCCCCTCGCGTCCCCAGCCCGCCCGTGCCCCCGTCGACGCTCCCCGCCGAGAAGGCCCCGCCCGCTTCACCGGCCGCGCGCCGGCCAGGCCCACTCCGCTGGCCGCGTTCCACAGCGTGAGCGCCGCGACGGCCGTTCTGCTGACCCTGGTCGCGATCGGCGCGGTCATCCACGAGCCGGTGCTGATACCTCCGCTGGCCGCCAGCGCCGCGCTGGTGCACGCCGCGCCGACGCTGCCCCTGGCCCAGCCCCGCAGTGTCGTGGTCGGCCACCTCCTCGGCGCCGCCACGGGGTACGCCGCCCTCGCCGTCGGGGGCAGCAACGCGTGGACCGCCGCCGTCGCCGCCGGCCTCACCCTGGCGCTGACCACCTTCGCGCGAACGCCCCACTCCGCCGCCTGCGCGACGGCCGTCGTCATCGTGCTCCAGACACCCGCGCCCGCCCGCTTCGTCCCGCTTCTCTTCGGTGCGACGGTCCTGCTCGTACTGACGGGGTACGCCGGCTCCCGCATCCGCCGCACCTCACCGAGGTACCCCGCCTACTGGTGGTGACCCGCTCCCGGTCCGCCCGGGGCTCAGGCCCATGTCTGGGAGTAGTAGTCCTGGTAGTTGCGCCTGCCCTGCCTGGCCTCGATCCAGCGGCTGATCAACAGCAGGACGAGACTCGCCCCGACGACGCCGAGGCCCGGCGCCACACCCCCCAGCGGGCCGAAGTCGTCCGCGATCCCGGAGACGGTGCCCGGGCCCGAACCGCCCCCCGTGCCGCCCGCCGCCGGTGGCGCTCCGGGAGGGCCCGCCTGGGCGTCGGCCGACGAGGTGGGCCGCGGCGAGGGGGAGTCCGTGGTGGAGCCGTCGGAGGGGGCCCCGGACGTGGGGGAGGGCAGGCCGGGACTCGGCTGCCGGCCGGGGTCGGTGTCCCGGTCGACCAGCCTCACCCCGAGCGTCTGCATCGCCTTCAGCGCGGGCTGGAAGTAGGTGATGCCGCCCCGCGCGCAGTTGCCGTTGCCGCCGGAGGTCACGCCGAGGGCGAGCCCCCGGGAGAACAGGGGGCCGCCGCTGTCGCCGCGTTCCGCGCAGACCGTGGTCTCGATCAGCCCGGTGACGGTGCCCTCGGGATAGTTGACGGTCGCGTCCAGAGCGGTGATCCGGCCGGTGCGCAGCCCGGTGGTGCTGCCGCTGCGGAAGACCTGCTGGCCGACGACCGGCTCGGCCGCACCGATGATCCGTATGCCCTGCCGCCCGCCGAGCGTCACCATGTCGGCGCCGTCGAGCGACGCGCCGTCCTCGTACCGTACGAGGGCGAAGTCCCCGCCCGGGAAGTCGGCGGTGACGGTGGTCCCGAGCGGGCGCGAGTCGTCCGGGTTCCGGAACCACGTCGTTCCGGCGCCGCCGCAGTGTCCGGCGGTCAGGATGAAGACGTCACGTCCGTCGGTGACGTTGAAGCCGACCGAGCACCGGCCGCCGTCGTTGAAGATGGGGGCCGCCGCGCTCACCCGGGTGGTGAACCTGCCCTCCGTGCGTTCCATCCGCACGACGTCCCCCATGCTCCCGGCCACCCCGGAGAGCCGCGACCAGTCGCCGGCGGAGACGGTGCTGTCGGCCCGGACGACGATCCGGTTGGAGGAGTAGTCCGTCACCCACGCGGTGCCCGGAACCCGGGGCTGCGCCGCGAGGGTCTCGGTCGCGGCGCGCAGGCGGTCCATGCTGTGGCGGACCAGCTTCGGCGCCACGCCCGCCCGCCTGGCCTCGGCCGCCGCGGCGGCGTCCGTCACCCCGACCACCGTCCGGCCGTCCGCGCCGGTCCAGCT
Organism: Streptomyces sp. NPDC013457; assembly: GCF_043089925.1. Lineage (NCBI taxonomy): Bacteria > Bacillati > Actinomycetota > Actinomycetes > Kitasatosporales > Streptomycetaceae > Streptomyces > Streptomyces sp. NPDC013457. The sequence goes on along the minus strand of NZ_JBICBL010000006.1, from coordinate 112,504 downwards.
GCCGGCGGTACGGGTGTCGCCGAGCCGGGTCACGATCTCCGCCGCCGCCCGTGCCGGATCACCTCCCGCCCTGAGTGTCCCGACCGTGCCCGTGCCCGCTCCTGACGGTTCGCCGGCCACCGCGTACGTGACCATCAGCGAACCGCAGACCAGCCCGCCTGCGGCGGCGAGCCGCATCACCCGCCTCACGCCCCGTCGTGCGTGCCTCATCCCGCTCCCTCGTCGTGCCGCCGCGCCGCTTCGACCACCTGAGGCCCCGCCGACCGGGACCCGCCCGTCAGTACGTGCGGGAGGCGGCGCGTGTTCAGCCCGAGTCGCATCTGCCCTTCCCGGCAACGGAGTTCGCCGCGATTCGGGGCTCGCGGCTCGCGACTCGGGACACGCGGTGGCCGATGAGCTGCCTGCGGCGTGACACACGTACTCAGCCCTGGGTCCGGGGACATGTGCGCGGATGAGTACGGGCGCTCAGGTCCGCCGCGGTGCCGTGGTCCGACGATGAGGGCCTGCACCCGCGACCGTCAGTCAGGAAGGCCCCGCATGCTCAGCCGCCTCGCCTCCGCAGTCGTCCCCCTCCTGGGACGGCTGGCCGTCACGGCCGACATCCCGCGGGTACCCGAGGGCGGCGCCGTGATCGTCGCCAACCACACCAGCCTCGCCGACCCGCTCGTGGTCCTCGCGGCCCTGCGCCGTATGGGCATCGAGCCCGTCGTGCTCTGCGCGGCCGGCCTCTGGCGCATTCCGCTCCTGGGCCGCGCCCTGACCCGCGAGGGGTACGTCCCGGTGCGCCGTGGGACCGCGCGGGCCGCCGAGGCACTGGCCGAAGCGGAGGCCGCGCTGCGCGCCGGACGCCACGTCCTGGTCTACGGCGAGGGGTGCATCCCGGACCGCCCGGACTCGGCGGACGCGCCGCCGCAGGCCTTCCGCAGCGGGCCCGCCCGGCTGGCAGCGGCCGCCGGGGTCCCGCTGGTCCCCCTCGGCCAGGCCGGTGCCCGCCGTATCACCTCGGGCGGCGCCACCAAGCAGCTGGCCGGACTGCTGACCGCGCCGCTGCGCAGGCCGCGCCTGCACGTCCACATCGGGACGCCACCGCGACTGCCCGCCGACACGGCCGCCGCGACCCACACGGCACGCCGGTCCGTGACGCACGCGTGGAGCACGGCCGCACACCGCTGCGCGGCCGGCCGCTCACGACGGCTCGGCCGAGGGCGGGCCGGCCGGGGGCGGGCCGTCACGATCGGCGTGCCGGACAACTCGGCCGCGCACGGAGCTACTCGGCACGGTGCATGACCGGCCATACTCGGGGCGGCGGGAGTGACGGCGGAGGGGCCACGGCATGGGCGGCGACGAAGCGGGCCCGGTCCACGAGCTGTTCGCCCTCGGCAGGCTGATCCTCACCGAGCCGAAGCGGCCGGTCCTGCGCCGCTATCACGGTCCCAGGATGCACGTGGCGGCCGAGGACGGCACGGTCCTGGCACACCTGCACGAGCGCGGAACCTTCGCGTACGTCCTCCAGGACCTCGCAGGCCGGTCCGTGCTGGGTGTCGACCTCGTCTCCCAGGGGGTGATCGCCCGGCCGCGCTTCCGGCTGACCGACGGTGACGGCCTGCCCCTCGGTGAGGCCCGTGCGCCGGGCCGGGTCAACCGCACACGTCTGCTCGACATACGGACCGGGAGCGGCGCCTTGCGGCTCACCCGCACCGCGGTGATGGGCCGGACCTGGCTCGTCCAGGACCATCTCGACCGCGCGGTGGGCCGGGTGACGGTCTCGACATGGCGCTCGATGGACGGTCTGCAGCGGTACGAGGTCGAACCGGACCCGCGGGCCGAGAGTGAGCAGCGGCGTCTCCTGGTGGCCGCGACCGTCTGTCTTCAGGTGATCCGGCGCTGGTCGTCCGCCCCTTACGGCACGGCAGCCTGACGCACCCTCATCAGAGGACTCGGGGTGTCTCGGGGGCTCACGGAAACAATCCGATCCGCGCGTCTATCGCGAGGACGTCGATCACTGCTACAAGAGTGACGCTTCAACAACTCCTGCCCGCGCACCGTCCTATGGAGCTGTTTGTCATGTACGCATCCAGGCTGAGACGGGTTCTGCCCGCGCTCCTCGCCATGGCCGCCGCCGCCCTCGGCCTCGCCCAGCCCGCCTCCGCCGCCACGGCGGCAGGGGAGCGCTACGTCGCCGTCGGCGACTCCTACTCCTCGGGAGTGGGCGCCGGCAGCTACCTGTCCGACAGCGGCAGCTGCCAGCGCAGCAGCAAGGCCTATCCGTCCCTGTGGGCGGCGGCCAACGCGCCCGCCTCGTTCTCCTTCACCGCCTGTTCGGGAGCGACCACCAGTACGGTCAAGAACAGCCAGCTGACCCCGCTCAACAGCTCCACCACGCTGGTCAGCGTCACCGCCGGCGGCAACGACGTCGGGTTCGCGAACATCATGCAGACCTGCGTCCTGCAGAGCGAGGCGACCTGCGTCAACGCGGTGAACTCCGCGATCTCGCAGATCGACAACACCCTGCCCGGCAGCCTTTCGTCCCTCTACGCGTCCATCCGCAGCAGGGCCCCGCAGGCTCACGTCGTCGTGCTCGGCTATCCGCGGTTCTACCAGCTCAGCGGCAGCTGCATCGCCGGGCTGAGCGAGACCGAGCGTGCGGCGATCAACCGGGGCGGTGACGCCCTCAACGGCATGCTCGCCAAGCAGGCCGCCAACGCGGGATTCACGTACTCGAGCGTCGTGGACGAGTTCACCGGCCACGAGATCTGCTCGGGCAACGCCTGGCTGCACAGCCTCACGGTGCCCGTCTCCAACAGCTACCACCCCACGGCCACGGGCCAGTCCGGCGGCTACCTCCCGGCGTTCCGCTCGGCCGCCTGACCTTCCTGCCCGGGCGTTCCCGGGCCGTGTTCCAAGGTCTCCCACGCCCAGGAGTCGACGCGGGTAGACCCTCCGGTCCACCAGCTCGACCGGCTCGACCGGCTCGAAAGGCTCCACGCTTCCGTCCGCCGCAATCCGCACCAGGAGGAAAGCTCATGAAGCATCCACAGGCCCCGAACACCTCTCGGGCCGCCGACACGGCCACGAGCCGGACACCGGGAACCGCGCTCCGCGCGGTCCTCACCGCCCTCGCGCTCGTGCTCGGCGCGTTCCTCGCTCCCGGCGTGGGCGTCATCGGCGGTGCGACCGACGCGCACGCGGCGACCAAGATCAGCCACGCCACGGCCACCTCGATGTTCCGCAGTTCCGGGATCACCTGGTCCTCGTCCGGCGGCTGCTCCGACCGGAACAACCCCACCTGCACCTCCTTCGAACAGCTCAACCTCGCCACCGCCCAAGGCGCCCAGACCCTCAGGAGTGCGAGCGGCTGCGCCCTGAACATCACCGGCGGCACCGAGACCGGCCACGCCTCCGGCACGTACTCGCACTGGAACGGCTACAAGCTCGACTTCTCCAAGGCCACCTGCGTCACGAACTACGTGAAGAACACGTTCACCTACATCGGTGTGCGCGGTGACGGCGCTCCGCAGTGGAGGTCCGGTGCCGGCAACGTCTACGCCGACGAGGGCAACCACTGGGACGTGACCTTCTACAACTGCGGCGGCTGCTGACCCGGCGACCACTCCGTGACGGAGCGTCCGGGCGACCCGCCCGGACGCTCCGGCGGGGCTCCGACGCGGGCGGGCGGCCGGGACCACCGGCGCGCCCCGTCGGGGCGGGTCCCGCGACGACGGGCTCCGAGCGGCGACGATGGCCGGCATGACCACTCAGCATCCCGCGGAGCGGGGCGGTGACGGGCGCGACTGGTTCGCCGCCTACGCCGAGCGGGCGTCGAACGTCACCAGCTCGCCGCTGTTCTACGTCCTGTGCGTGTTCCTGTTCCTCGGCATGATCGCCGTGCACTTCGCGCACCTGCCCGTGCCGTGGCTGATCTTCGCGGGGCATCTCATGACGGCCGTCAACCTCCTCCTGCTCACTCTGCTGAAGAACACCGAACGCCGTGACACACACGCCATCCAGGCCAAGTTGGACGCCATCGCGGCGGCGCTGCTGGAGCAGCGTGAGGGTGACAGCAGGGAAGCGGCGGACGAGCTCCGGCAGACCATCCGCATGGAGAGGGGTCAGTGACGGGACCGCCGCCCGGACGTTCGCGGGAGTGGGACAAACCCTGCCCAGGCAGGGCCGCGGCGTGAAGAACCTGTGAACGCAAGCGAGTTGTCGCGTGTGCGTCTGCAATGGGCTCTTGTGTGCGACTGCGACGCATCGGAATAGTGCGGCGGGTCATCCTCCGTACCCGGACACCCCTCATCGTCCGGGCACGGCCCCCACAGGAGGTCAATTTTGAAGCACCGTCGCATAGCCAGGCGAAAGACCGTCGTGGCGGGTGGCGCGGTCGCCGCCCTCGTCGTCGCCGGTATCACGTTCCAGAGTGCGAACGCCAGTGACAGCACCGAGCAGCTCTCGGTCAAGACGCTGACCGCGCCGGCCGCCGGAACGCTCGCCCTCTCCCTCAAGGTGGACCTCGGCACGGCCGAGGCCGGCGCCTACTACGACGCCGCCACCAAGGCGCTCGTCGTCAACGTGGTGTCCGAGGACGCCGCCCGGACCGTTCGCGAGGCGGGCGCCAAGCCCCGCATCGTCGAGAACACCCTGGCCGAACTGACCGACGCGCGGGAGACCCTGACCGACAAGGCGACCATCCCGGGCACCTCCTGGGCCACGGACCCGGTCACCAACAAGGTGGTCGTCACGGCCGACCGCACCGTCTCGGGCGCCGAGCTCACCACGCTGCAGCAGGTCGTCAAGGGCCTCGGGGGCAAGGCCGAACTCAAGCGCACCGCCGGTGAGTTCAAGCCCTTCATCTCCGGCGGCGACGCGATCCACTCCGGCGGGGGCCGCTGCTCCCTCGGCTTCAACGTGGTGAAGGACGGCGAGCCCCACTTCATCACCGCCGGACACTGCGGCGAGACCGGCAGCGAATGGTCCGACTCGGCCGGTGGCGCCGCGATCGGCTCGATGGTCGACTCCCAGTTCCCGGGCAACGACTTCGCGCTGGTGAAGTACAGCGGCGACACCCCGCACCCCAGCGAGGTCGACCTCTACAACGGCAGCGCCCAGCCCATCACCAAGGCGGGCGACGCCACGGTCGGCATGCAGGTGCAGCGCAGCGGCTCGACCACCCAGGTCCACGACGGTCAGGTCACCGGCCTCGACGCGACCGTGAACTACGGCAACGGCGACATCGTCGAGGGCCTCATCCAGACGTCGGTCTGCGCCGAGCCCGGCGACAGCGGCGGCTCGCTCTTCGCCGGCGACACCGCGATCGGCCTCACCTCGGGTGGCAGTGGCGACTGCTCCTCGGGCGGGGAGACGTTCTTCCAGCCCGTGACCGAGGCGCTGTCGACCTTCGGCGCCGAGATCGGCTGACCCGCGGGATCGACCGTCGCGGCGGGCCCGCCTCCCGATGGAGGCGGGCCCGCCGTCGTGGTCGGGGTGCCCGGAGACGTCAGTAGGCGTGTCCCACATGTGCGAGGGCCTGCTTCAGCAGCACCCCGTGGCCGCCCGGCATCTCACCCTGCACAGCAGGGGAGGCCGCCTCCTGCGGGCTGAACCACACCAGATCCAGCGCGTCCTGGCGCGGGCGGCAGTCACCCGCCACCGGCACGATGTACGCGAGGGACACCGCGTGCTGACGCGGATCGTGGAACGGGGTGATGCCCGCCGTGGGGAAGTACTCGGCGACCGTGAAGGGCTGGAGCGAGGCGGGAACGCGGGGCAGGGCCACCGGGCCGAGGTCCTTCTCCAGATGGCGCAGCAGCGCGTCACGGACCCGCTCGTGGTGCATGACACGCCCGGAGACCAGCGTACGGCTGATCGTCCCCTCCGCACCCATCCGCAGAAGCACTCCGATGCTGGTCACTTCGCCGCTGTCGTCCACCCGCACGGGCACGGCCTCGACGTACAGGATGGGCATCCGGGCCCTGGCGACATCAAGCTCGTCCGTCGTCAGCCAGCCGGGCGTGGTCTCGGTCATGTCAGACATCGCTTGATCATACTTTCCAGGTCGGCCTTCGGCCCAGATCGCGTGTCTGCCAGGCGGGTGGGAACGCGGGCGGACGACGGCATGCGGGGCGGGGCGGACCCCGGGGGAGCGCCCCGCCCGGCGAGAGTCGTCAGGGCACCAGGTACGGCGCCCCGACGATCCAACCGCCGCGCACCGGCTCCGGCCACTCCTCGTCGGTCAGCCGGACCTCGTCGCCCTCGGTCACGGTGCCGGCGGAGGCCACCCAGCAGTCCAGCGCGAACGTCCCGTCGTACAACCGGTGGATGTCGCGCAGCACGTCGTGGTTCCGCTCGCCCGTGTCAGGGTCGACCGTCGTCATGACGCAGCGGGACCGCAGCTTGAGGACGCCGATGACGGCGCCCCCGATGCGCAGCGTACGGCCAGGCCAGTCGCGTTCGGCGAGCCCGGGTACGCCGCCGATCACCAGATTGGAACGGAGCCGCCGCGGGTCGTGGCCGAGAGCCTGCGCCGCCCCGTCGGTGATGACGGTCAGGTTGAGGACGTCGAACCTCTCCCGGCCGGTGTAGTGCACCGCCTCCGCGTCGGGGCCGGCCGCGCCCCGGATCAGCGCCGCCGCCTCCGGGCCGTCCCACGGATGCCCGTCGACGAGCACGCCGCCGTCGTCCGACGTCGTCGCCGACAGACCGAGCAGCCGGGAGCGCACCCGGGCGGTCAGCAGACCGCGGGAGTCGCGCACGTGGATGTGCCGGTCACCGGTCAGACCGTTGTCGGTGAGCTCGACGCTCTTCAGCCGCTCCCCGCGCATGGACTTGACGGGGAATCGCCAGACTTCTCGAAGGTGCACGTGAATCTCTCTCGGGTCCCGGACCGGCGCTGTCAGACGGCATTCTCGTGCCGCCGGCCCCGGGGCTCCAGTACCTCCCGGGACACCCGTGGCCGACTTCCCGCCATACGTACCCGGCCCGCCGCCGGACCGGCCCGCGGTGAGACAGGCCCGGCGTTCGCGCCGTATATGCATGTGGAGTCGCGCTGTTGCCCGCGGGCGCGGAACGAACGTCCTCCAGGTCGAGTGACCTACATCACGTCACGGAGGCGCCGTTTCCCGTTATCGGCCGGCCGCGCCGGCATCTCCCATGTGCCGACATCTTCAACAGGCAGGACAGACAGCGTGAATCAGGGCATAGGTACGGAGCAGGGGCACCATACGGAGCTGGTCAGGGCGGCGCAGTACGGCGACGCCTGGGCACGGGACCACTTGGTCGCCACCCATCTGCCCCTGGTCTACAACATCGTCGGGCGCGCGCTGAACGGACACCAGGACGTCGACGCCCTCGCACACGAGACGATGCTGCGGGCCCTCGACGGGCTGGCCGGCCTTCGGGACCTGGACGCCTTCCGCCCCTGGCTGGTGGCCATCGCCGTGGACGGCGTCCGCAGGCACATGCAGCACAGCCGGCTCCTCGGCGACGCGGCCGCACTCGCCGCCCCCGGCCCGGACTTCGCGGACGCGACCGTGGGACACCTCTACCTGACCGGTCAGCAGCGCGAGGCCGCGGAGGCGGCCCGCTGGATCGAGCCCGAGGACGCCGACCTGCTGGCGCTGTGGTGGCTGGAGTGCACCGGAGAGCTGAGCCGGTACGAGGTCGCCGCGGCCCTCCAGTGGTCCGTCGAGAACACGGCCGTACGGGTGGAGGGAATGCGGGCCCGGCTCGACGCGGCACGGGTCGTCGTCGGCGCACTCGCGACGAACCCGCTCTGCCCCGCCCTGGGGTACGAGGCGGGGACCTGGGACGGCCGCCCCTCCGCCCCCTGGCGCGAGCACCTGGCCAGGCACGCAGGCGGCTGCGTGCAGTGCGCCGCCCGCTGGCGCGGCCTCGTGCCGACGGAGACGCTGCTGGCCGGACTGCCCCTGGTCCCCCCGCCGACGAAGCTGCTCATGGGGCTGACGGCCGCCGAGAACCCGAAGACGACCTCGTACGCGCAGACGGCGTACGCCTCCCCGGCACCGGACCCGTTCGACGACGGAGCGGGCAGCCACGATCCGGCCGCCGACCTGGACGAGGCCGACCAGACCCAGCTCATCGGTCACGTCGACCTCACCCCGCCGTACGCACCGGGCGTGCCGCAGGACGCGCACGCGGCGTGGACCGGCGGGCCCGGCCCGCGGGCGGCCCGGAACGCGCGCCGTCGCCGCCGGCAGGAGCGCGAACGCAGCCGCCGCAAGGTCGCCGTCACCGCGGGGATGGCCGTCGTGGCCCTCACCGGCGGATCCTTCTACCTGAGCGGAGGACGCGGGGGAGAGGGCGAACTCCTCGAAGCGAACCGCGCGGCCGCCCCGGCCCCGGACCTGCCGCTCGCGCAGGAGCCCAACGGCCTCTCCGCCACCCCCTCGACGGCATCGGCATCGGCATCGGCCTCCGCCTCGACGTCGGCATCGCCCAGCGCCAGGGCCACCACCGCATCGCCCCGCCCCAAGAGCACCGCCACTTCCGAACCGACCAGGACGGCCGCCCCCCGCACCTCGTCGCCCAAGCCCAAGACCACGCGGCCCGGCAGCGATTCCGGCAAGGGCTCGGACAGCGGGACAGGTGCGGGCAAGCAGGGCGGCTCCGGTTCGGACTCGGTCGCCGACCAGGTGATCAGCCTCGTCAACGCCGAGCGTGCGAAGGCGGGATGCGGGCCGCTCTCGGCGAACGCGACCCTGACCAGGGCGGCCCAGGGCCACTCCGACGACATGGCGGCGCGCGACTACTTCGACCACACCAACCCCGACGGCGACGGACCCGGCGAACGCGTCACGGCCGCCGGGTACCCCTGGTCGACCTACGGCGAGAACATCGCCATGGGCCAGAGCACCCCGGAGCAGGTCATGAACTCCTGGATGAACAGCCCCGGCCACCGCGCGAACATCCTCAACTGCGACTTCAAGGAGATCGGCATCGGCGTCCACGACGAAGGCGGCCCGTACTGGACCCAGGTCTTCGGCGCCCGCCGAGGCTGACGCCCGCGAGGCAGGGCCGGCCACCCTGGGTGGCCGGCCGCCCACCTCCCTTTCGTCATGCCAGGTGTCAGAGACCGGTGCGAGGATGGCCGGGCGCCCCGGGAGACGCCCGGGCGAGGACTGGCAGAGTTCGAGCGGTCGGAGGCGGCATGGCCAAGGAATTCCAAGTGACGTACGACTGCGGCGATCCAGGTGCGCTGGCGGCGTTCTGGGCCGAGGCGCTGGGGTACCGCCTCGCACCGCCGCCCGAGGGCTTCCCCGACTGGACGGCCGCCCTGACGGCGTGGGGCGTGCCGCCCGAGAACCACAACGACCGGTCGGCCATCACCGATCCGGACGGCCGGGGGCCGAGGGTGTTCTTCCAGAAGGTCCCCGAGGGCAAGACGGCGAAGAACCGCCTGCACCTGGACGTCCGTGCCGCGCCCGGACAGACCGGGGACGACCGGATGGCCACGCTGGAGAAGGAGGCCGCCAGGCTGGAGGCGCTGGGAGCCAAGCGGCAGTACCGGCTCGAGCCCGACGGCATCGACGAGGGGATCATCGTGATGGAGGACCCGGAGGGGAACGAGTTCTGCCTGGACTGAGGCAGGGCCCGCCGTGCGCCGCCAACTGCGGTCGGCGCACGGCCCCTTCGAGGTGACGTCGTATCCGTCGGGCGCCCCGCGCGCTGGGCCGATCACCGACCCGTACGACTCGAACGGACCTGCGGGCAGGCGGCTCCGACGCCGACCAGGCCTGCCCTCCGCCCTGGCCGGATCAGGGCGCCCGCTCTCTGCCGGGCGTCGAGCCGAGCGCTTGACCGCCAGGCCCTCCCGAGGACGCCAGGCGCGCGCGTGACCCTCCGCCCGTCGGCGAGCCGCACCCAAGACGTCTCCCTGCGACGCGTCACACCCCTGCCTCGCCCGTGTCCGGATGTCGTCCATTCCCGGGGTAAACACGGTGCCGAGCAAGATCACTGCATCTGGGTAACCATGCCCTCTCCCGGGGTGAGCCGGGCTTACCGGACGTTATTGTTCCACGGGATCTGGAGGAATTCCCGGTACGCCCCTCTTCCTCCGCTTCTCTCCCTACTTCCTCTCCGTCGTCCTTCTTTCACCGGTTGACGCGTGTGGACGCCGATCATCGCCTCGCGAAGGAGCGCTCGCCCGATGACTGTCGAGACCAGCCCGGAAGCGCAAGTAGAGCCGCCCCGGCCCTCCAGTCTGAGTACTGCGGCTGCCCGTAACCTCGCCACCACGACCAAGTCCGCCCCGCAGATGCAGGAGATCTCCTCTCGCTGGCTGCTGCGGATGCTCCCCTGGGTGGAGACCAAGGGCGGCGCCTACCGAGTCAACCGCCGGCTCAGCTACACCGTCGGTGACGGACGCATCGAGTTCGTCCAGGACGGTGCCGACGTCCGCGTGATCCCCCGCGAGCTCGGCGAACTCGCCCTGCTCCGCGGCTTCGACGACGTGGAGGTGCTGACCGAGATCGCCGGCCGGTGCGTCCAACGCGACTTCCGCGAAGGCGAGGTGCTCGTCGAGCGCGGAACCCCCGCCGAGCACATCCACCTGATCGCCCGCGGTCGCGTCACCCAGAGCGCCCTCGGCAAGTACGGCGACGAGGTCGCCGTGGCCGTCCTCGCCGACGGCGACCGGTTCGGGGACCACGCACTCCTCGACGGCGGCGGCCCCTGGGACAGCACCGCCGTCGCCGCCACCGCGGGCACGCTGCTCAGTCTGTCCCGGCGCGACTTCGACGCCGTGGTGGCCTCGGCGCCGCATCTCCACGCCCACATCCAGCAGTTCGGCTCGCTTCCCCGGCAGCGGCAGAACAAGCACGGCGAGGCCGAGATCGCGATGTCCGCCGGCCACGTCGGCGAAGCCCGGCTCCCCGGCGCCTTCGTGGACTACGAGCTCAAGCCCCGCGAGTACGAACTCTCCGTCGCCCAGACCGTCCTACGGGTGCACACCAGGGTCTCCGACCTCTTCAACGGGCCGATGAACCAGGCCAAGGAACAGCTCCGGCTCACCATCGAGGCGCTGCGCGAGCGCCAGGAGCACGAGCTGATCAACAACCGCGAGTTCGGCCTGCTCGCCAACGCCGACTTCAAGCAGCGCATCCAGACGCACTCGGGACCACCCACCCCGGACGACCTCGACGAGCTGCTCTGCCGCCGCCGCAGCACCAAGTTCTTCCTCGCCCACCCCAGGACGATCGCGGCCATCGGGCGTGAGCTCAACGCCTGCGGGCTCTACCCGGACACCGTCGAACTCCACGGGGAGCGCGTCCTCGCCTGGCGTGGGGTCCCGATCCTGCCCTGCAACAAGATCCCCATCAACGAGGACAACACCAGCTCGATCCTCGCCATGCGGACCGGGGAGGACAACCAGGGCGTCATCGGCCTCCACCAGACCGGGCTGCCCGAGGAGTTCGAGCCCGGCCTCTCGGTCCGCTTCATGGGCATCAGCGAGCAGGCCATCACCTCGTACCTGGTCACCACGTACTACTCCGCCGCCATCCTGGTGCCCAACGCGCTCGGCGTGCTGGAGAACGTACAGATCGCGCGCAGGCGCGACTAGGGCATGCACGACGGATTCAGGACGGCGCCGGGGTCGGCGCCAGGCCCACGAGACCCCGTGCACGGCGACTCGCCGCGCTGCCGGGGCGCTCGAATGGCGCGGCCCGCGGAGCGCACCGGCGGGGGCGCCGCTCACTGACCGGCCCGGGCGTCGCACTCCGCCCCGCGCCGGAACCCCTGAGCACGAGCCGGGCCGAGCCTGAAGCCGGAGTCCGAGCCAGAGCCAGAGCCAGCCAGAGCCAGAGGCCGAGCCTCGCTCCCGTTCCCGATCCCGACCCACGAGACACCCCTGGACGATCGTCCGGCGGCCGCGACGGCCCCGACGCACCCGGTCCGGGCGTGCGCGTCCGGAACCAGGGACTGCCCACCCACCTCACCAAGGAGCCACGGATGCCCGATCCCGGGCTTTCCCCGCTGCAGTCGAGCCTGCCCACCGCCGCGGCCCACTTCGGGGCCCACCTCCTCGCCACCACCCTCGCCTCCGCTCCTGCCACCGACACGCCTCACACCGCGGCGGACACCCCACCCGGGCCCGACACCGCGCCCGCGCCCGCTCTCCCCGGGCCGCCCGCCCCGCTCACCCTGCCGCGCCCCGCAGCGGCAGCAGCACCAGTGGCCGGGCCCACCACCGACGCCCCGACCGCCGCCGTGGCCGAAGCCGCGTCCGCCGCCGTCGCCGATCAGGCGGAGCCCGCCCTGGAGCGGGTCCTCCGCGGACCAAGCGGCCTGGGCACGGCAGGCCTGCACCTGACCCTGAGCGAGGAGGCCGCCCCGCCGGCGCCCGGCGCCCCGGCGGAGGGCACCCCCATCCCAGGCCTCTACTTCCACCCGGTGGCCGAGCCCGACCCCGTACGGGTCGAGGAGGTCAGCCGCAGGATCAAGTCCTGGGCGGTGGACGAGGTACAGGCGGTTCCCGAGGAGTGGGAGGACCAGTTCGACGGCTTCTCCGTCGGCCGCTACATGGTCGCCTGCCACCCGGACGCGCCCACCATCGACCATCTGATGCTCGCCACCCGGCTGATGGTCGCCGAGAACGCCGTCGACGACTGCTACTGCGAGGACCACGGCGGCTCACCCATCGGCCTGGGTGGCCGGCTGCTGCTCGCGCACACCGCCCTCGACCCGGTGCACACCACGAAGGAGTACGAGGGGGCCTGGGCCGACTCGCTCCACGCGGACGCCCCCCGGCGCGCGTACCGCTCCGCCATGGAGTACTTCCTCCAGCAGGCCACACCCTCCCAGGCGGACCGGTTCCGGCACGACATGGCCCGCCTTCACATGGGGTACCTCGCCGAGGCCGCGTGGTCCGAGACCGACCACGTCCCCGAGGTGTGGGAGTACCTGGCGATGCGCCAGTTCAACAACTTCCGTCCCTGCCCCACCATCACCGACGCCGTCGGCGGTTACGAGCTCCCCGCGGACCTGCACGCCCAGCCCGCCATGCAGCGGGTCATCGCGCTCGCCGGGAACGCGACCACGATCGTCAACGACCTCTACTCGTACACCAAGGAACTCGCCAGCCCCGGCCGGCACCTGAACCTGCCCGTGGTGATCGCCGAACGCGAGAACCTCTCCGAGCGTGACGCCTACCTCAAGGCCGTCGAGGTCCACAACGACCTCATGCACGCCTTCGAGGCGGAGGCCGCCGCCCTGGCGGCCGCCTGCCCCGTCCCGAACGTCCTGCGCTTCCTGCGCGGCGTCGCCGTGTGGGTCGACGGCAACCACTACTGGCACCAGACCAACACCTACCGCTACAGCCTGCCCGATTTCTGGTAAATACAAAGGAACCATCCATGACCACTGAGCTCACCACCACCTCCGTCTCCACCTCCGCCGGCTCTCCCTTCGTCCCCTCCCCGGCCTCCCCCTACCAGGGCGACATCGCCCGGTACTGGGACCACGAGGCCCGGCCCGTGAACCTCCGCCTCGGCGACGTCGACGGGCTCTACCACCACCACTACGGCATCGGTGACATCGACCACGCCGCCCTCGGCGACCCGGCCGACAGCGAGTACGAGAAGAAGCTGATCGCCGAACTCCACCGCCTGGAGTCGGCGCAGACCGACATCCTTCTGGACCACCTCGGCGCCATCGAGGGCGACGACACCCTCGTGGACGCCGGCTGCGGACGCGGCGGCTCCCTTGTCATGGCCCACCAGCGGTTCGGATGCAAGGTCGAAGGCGTGACCCTCTCCGCCAAGCAGGCCGATTTCGCCAACAACCGCGCCCACGAGCTCGGTATCGGCGACCACGTCCGCGCCCGGGTCTGCAACATGCTCGACATGCCCTTCGAGACCGGGCAGGCCGCGGCCTCCTGGAACAACGAGTCGAGCATGTACGTCGACCTGCACGACCTGTTCGCCGAGCACTCCCGCATCCTCGAGGTCGGTGGCCGCTACGTCACCATCACCGGCTGCTGGAACCCGCGGTACGGCCAGCCCTCGAAGTGGGTCTCCCAGATCAACGCCCACTTCGAGTGCAACATCCACTCGCGCCGCGAGTACCTGCGCGCCATGGCCGACAACCGCCTCGTCCCGCAGGCCGTCATCGACCTGACGCCGGAGACCCTGCCCTACTGGGAGCTGCGGGCCACGTCGTCGCTGGTCACCGGCATCGAGGAGGCGTTCATCAACTCGTACAAGGACGGTTCCTTCCAGTACGTCCTCATCGCCGCCGACCGCGTCTGACCCCACCGCCCCGAGGGGCCGGGCCCGCCGCCGACGCGGACCCGGCCCCTTCGGCGCGCGGCGGACCGGCCCCGGCGGTCAGCTCCGCGGCGCGGACTCCCCGACCGGGACGTCCTCGCTCCGACCCGCCGTGACCTGGGTTCCCGGGTGGGCGAGCGCGCACACGAAGGCGACGGCCAGCGCGATCGCCATGCCGTAGAAGACCCACTGGTTCGCCTCGGCGAAGTCCAGCCGGATCGCGTCGCCGGCCCCCTTGAGCGCCTGGGCGACCGGCCCGTCGCCGGACGGGCCCTTCCCGTCCGGGTGCCCGCTGACCGCCTCCGCGACCTGACGGGCCGTCGATCCGGCCTCGGCCGACGGCAGACCGCGCTCCTCCAGCGTGGAGGTGACCCGGTCCGTCGTGACGTGCGTCAGGACCGTACCGAAGACGGCCATGCCGATCGCGGCCGCGTAGTTGCGGATGGTCTGGGTGATCCCGGTGACCTCGCCGTACGAGGCGTCGATGGAGCGGTTGACGGCGTCCGTGGAGGCGGGGGCGAGAAGGAATCCGATGCCGGCGCCGGCCATGGCGGCGTACGGCCACTGGTCGTGCATCGACAGGTCGGTGAGCTTCTCCGCCCAGAGGTAGAAGCCCACCGCGCCGAGCGCACAGCCGATCTTCATCGCCGGCCGGGCGCCGCGCTTGTCCAGGATCTTGCCGCCCCACTGCGACGCGATGGCGAAACCGATGAAGAAGTACAGCAGGAACAGCGCGGCCTGGTTCGGTGAGGCGCTCAGCGACACCTGCGCGTACACGGAGGCGAAGAAGAACACCGGCACGAAGGCGAGCATGGCGAAGAACAGCACGAGGCTGTCGACGGTGAAGGCCCGGTCCCGGAAGACGTCGAAATTGATCAGCGGATGGCTGACACGCCGCTCGTAGCCGTAGAAGACCGCCAGGATCGCCAGGCCGCCGACGACGCACGCCCAGGTCGCCACGCTGCTCCAGCCCCAGGCGGCGGCCTGCTGGAAGCCCAGCACGCTCAGGCCCATACCGGCCGCCACCAGTACCGCACCGACGACGTCGAGCTGTTCGGCCCGGCGCTTCTCCGGGATCCGGGCCAGCACGGCGAGGACGATCGCGACGACGGCGACGGGCACGTTCACCCAGAAGATCGCCCGCCAGGTCCATTGCGTCAGCCAGCCGCCCAGAAGGGGTCCGACCGCCGTCAGGGCCCCCGACAGACCGAAGAAGAGAGCCAGGGCCCGCCCGCGCCGGCCGACGGGGAAGACGGCGACGACGACGGCCAGCGCCGCCGGGAACATCAGCGCCGCGCCCAGGCCCTGGGTGGCTCGGAAGAGGATGAGCCATGCCTGCGCGAAGCCGCCGGAGGGGACGCAGCCGCACAGCACCGAGGAGACGACGAAGACGACCGTGCCGATCAGCATGATGCGGCGGTGTCCGAAGAGATCGGAGAGCCGTCCGCCGAGCGCGAAGAACGCGGCGAGGGAGAGCAGATAGGCGTTGACCACCCATTGCATGCCCGAGGCCGAGAGGCCGAGCTGGTCGGTGATGGTCGGCGCCGCGATCGACACGATGGTCTGATCGATGAACGTCATGGACACCGCGAACAACATCGCCGTGAGAGCGAGTGTCTGGCGGGGCGCCCCTGCGCTGCTGTCGCGGGCCGTCTCGGGGGGTGGGGGAGTACCTGCCATGTTCGGATGATCACCCCGGACCCGCCCCGACGCATCCGGGCCCGAGCGCCCGCCGCCGCGGTCCACGGCGATCAGGGCGTTCTCGGGCCCCGCGCACGGCCGAGGGAGAGTCGCCCCCGTTCGGCCGTGCGGGTGTACGGATCCGCCCGGGTCAGAGGCCGAACTCCTCCGGGGACGCGGCCAGCTCACGGAAGTGCGCGCGCGGATCGGCGACGAGCTTGCGCGCCTTCAGATCCAGCAGACCGCCCACGCCGGTCACCTCGGCGGCCACGGTGCCGTCCACCTTGCGGATCGTCTGCTCGATGTGGAAGGTCTTGCCCTCGCCCCAGACGAAGGTGCAGGTGACCTCCACCTCGTCGCCGGCACGCAGCTCCCTCAGGTACCGCACCGTCACCTCCAGGGCCACCGGCCCCACACCCTTCTCCAGCAGGTCCTTCTGCCGGATGCCGCTCTTCTCCAGCAGCGACCAGCGCGCGTGCTCCGCGTACTGGAGGTAGACGGCCTGGTTCAGATGGCCCTGGGTGTCGGTCTCGTACCCGCGTACGACGACGGGTACGTAAAACGGATCTGCCACGGTGTGCCTCTCGGTGTTGTCGGGGTCTCAGAGGATGTGGATGCGCTCGAGCGCACCTTCGGCGTCACGGATCATCAGGTCGTGGCCCTTGGCGCGCTCGCTCTCGACGAAGCCCAGGAGCAGGATCGCCCGGTTGATGACGTCCGCCTTGCTGACCCCGCCGGCCGCGGCGAGTTCCGCGACGGCCGTCACGGCGGGCGGGCAGAGCGTCACGGAGAGCCGCTCGCTGTCGGGATGGGAGGGGAGCTGATTCACGGTCATGATGCCTTCCGGTTCGGATGCCGATCCACGCACCATGATACGGATCTGGTGCGGAAGTGCATCAGATTTACACCGCACTCGCACCGAGCCCGCACCGAGCCCGCACCGTGTGGCCCCCGGTGAGCGCCCCGCCCCGGAGGCGTGACCGCCGCGCTTCGTACGGAATTCGCCATCGAGGCAGCACGGCACACCATGAACGGGACCGAGAAGGGGAAGAATCGGCCGTATGACACAGCGGGTTCAGGGCGTGGTCGTCCTCGGCAGGAACGAGCCGGTACGGGTGGAGACGGTGCTGGTGCCGGATCCGGGGCCGGGTGAGGCAGTGGTCAAGGTGCAGGCCTGCGGGGTCTGTCACACGGATCTGCACTACAAACAGGGAGGCATCAACGACGACTTCCCGTTCCTTCTCGGCCATGAGGCCGCCGGGGTCGTCGAGTCGGTTGGCGAGGGCGTCACCGACGTCGCGCCCGGCGACTTCGTCGTCCTGAACTGGCGTGCGGTGTGCGGACGTTGCCGCGCATGCCAGCGGGGGCGCCCCTGGTACTGCTTCGACACCCACAACGCGCGGCAGAAGATGACGCTGGCCGACGGCACGGAACTCAGCCCCGCACTGGGGATCGGCGCGTTCGCGGAGAAGACCCTGGTCGCCGCCGGACAGTGCACCAGGGTCGACCCCGCCGTGTCGCCGGCCGTGGCGGGGCTCCTCGGCTGCGGCGTGATGGCGGGCATCGGCGCCGCGATGAACACCGGCGACGTCGGCCGCGGGGACACCGTCGCGGTCATCGGCTGCGGGGGTGTCGGGGACGCGGCGATCGTCGGAGCACGGCTGGCGGGCGCGGCCCGGATCATCGCCGTCGACATCGACGACCGCAAGCTCGAGACGGCGAGGACGATGGGCGCCACCCACACCGTCAACTCCCGTTCCTCCGATCCGGTCGCGTCGATCCGCGAGCTGACCGGCGGCTTCGGCGCGGACGTCGTCATCGAGGCGGTCGGCCGGCCCGAGACGTACGAGCAGGCCTTCTACGCCCGAGACCTCGCGGGGACCGTCGTCCTCGTCGGCGTCCCCACCCCGGACATGAAGCTCGAACTGCCCCTGCTCGACGTCTTCGGCCGCGGCGGAGCCCTGAAGTCGTCCTGGTACGGCGACTGCCTGCCCTCGCGCGACTTCCCGATGCTGATCGACCTCCATCAGCAGGGCCGTATCGACCTCGGGGCCTTCGTCACGGAGACGATCGGGCTCGACGACGTCGAGAAGGCCTTCGCCCGCATGCACGAGGGCGACGTCCTGCGCTCGGTGGTGGTCCTGTGAGCGGTGGCGACCTCGCCGCTCGTCCCGCCGCGTGAGAAGGCCTCCCCGGGGCGAGACGGCCACGGGGAGGCCTCCGGGTGAGTGTGCGCTACGGACGTACCGTCAGTTCGCGTTCACCAGGTCGTGCGCCGGAACCGTCACCGTCCGCTTGCCCGGCTTTCCGCCGAGCACGACCTTCCGCAGGGCGCTGTTGTTGGCGGTGCTGGTCTCCTTCAGCCGGTTCTCCGGGTTGGCCAGCACCTGGATGTAGTACGTGCCGTTGGGCAGGTCGGTGATGTCGAACGACTGGCCCGGCAGGTCCTGCGTGTAGGTGTCACCGGAGCCGACGTCCAGGACCTCACGGACGGAGATCGAGTTCTCCTGGCCGCAGGCGGTGGACAGATCGGTGTTGTACGGGTGCCAGTTGGCGTTCTTCACCGTGTAGTCGACCGCGTCGGTGTTGGCCAGGCAGAAGGCCTCCTTGCCGCTGCGCACGGTCTCCTTCTTGTCCGCCTTCAGCAGCCGGTAGCTGGCGAAGTCGGTGAAGTGCCAGTGCACGTGCCCCGGCCGGGGGTCCCATTCCATGGTGCCGGTCGGGGTGTAGCCGACCTGCTTGCCCTTCGCGTCGTAGAAGTACTGGTAGGCGTCCATCTTGGCCTTGCCGGGCGAGCGGAAGCCGTCCACCACGAGCTGCGCCGGGCCCGCGTTCCAGACGTTGGCGCTGAAGGCCAGATAGTCCTTGCCGGGGACGTCCTCGTAACCGTCACTGATGGTGATGCCGTAGGCAGGCAGCGACCGCAGATCGGGCTTCGGGACGTCGGGGACGGCGGGCTTGCCGGTGGGCCGCTTGGACAGCGGTCCCAGGGCGGGCGCCTTGCGCGAACCGTCCGTCTGGCCCCCGGTGTCGCCGACCTCCGTCGCACGCGCCGACGTCTGCTGCTTCTTCAGCGCCCACGGCAGGGCGGGCGGGGCGGCCTTCAGCGGGCCGTGACCCACGTTGTACGAAGGACCCGCGCCGCTCGTGAGCGCCGCGCCCGCCTGGGCGGGCGTCGGCGCGTGCCCCGGCCCGTGGCCGGCGTGCGCGGCGCCGGAGGCCGGCGCCTGGTGGCCGGAGCCGTGGCCGGCGTGCTCACCCGGGCTCGCGGTACGAGCCGCGACACCCCGGCCGTTCTCGTAGCTGCGCTCCTCCACGGTCACCTTCACCGTGGCGGGCTTGTTCGCGATGCCGAACAGATCACGGTACTTCTTGGCGATCGCGACCGTGGCGGTGTACGTGCCGACCGGCAGCTTCACCGGCTGCGTGTAGGAACCCGCGTAGGTGTTCGCGGCCCAGCCCTTCTCCACGCCCCACACGGAGCCGAGGGTGAAGGGATTGGTCGGGCAGCTCTCCGGATACTTCGAGGTGGCGGGCGCGTCGGGCCGCACACGGCCACTGGCGTTGTTCGGGCAGAAGCTCTCGGTACGGCTGAGAACCTTCTTGCCCGCCTTGTCCGTGACGGTGATCTCCGCGAAGCCCGGCAGCCCGGAGAAGTCCTTCACGGTGCCGTTCGGCAGCGCCTTGGCCTTGGCCTTGCCGCCCTCGAACACGGTCTGGGTGATGGTCACCGGGTCCTTGTAGGACTTCCGGGTCACCTTCAGCTCCAGCGGCGACCCCTCCGCCGTGAGATAGGTGCCGAGATCCAGGTAGACGCCCGGCTCCTCCTTCCAGGAGGTGAGCGTGATCGAGTTGCTCGCCGCGATGAGGCTCAGGCGGGGCCCCGCGGCGGCGTTCGCCGACTTCGACGTGGTGGCCACGAATCCGGCCGTCACGGCCATGACAGCGATGGCCGTGGTGCCCGCGAGCAGCGGACGCCGCAGTCGGGTGGTACGCGTTCTGGTCATCGTTCCCTCGTCTTCCGGGTGCTGTGAGAAGGAAGGGGGCAGCGGCCGTTCACGGCTTCGACAGAGGACGACCGCCTCCTTGCGCGGTGAGAGGAGAGTGCCGGGCGCCCGGTTGTCCGCAGGGAAGAAATCGCCGCGACATTGGCCGGATAGTGCTGTTACGGAGAAAACGGACGGCTACCGTCCGCGGTCGCGGGGGCGGCGCGCGAAAACTTCCGTACAGCCGGGGGCCGTTGAGAGTGAGGGCCCCCGACACCGTCCGGGCTGACGTGACGGGGGGCCCGTGCCTCAGCGCCGCGGCGGATGCGTGGCGAGCCAGTGACGTGCGATCTGCTCGCGCGTGGCGACCCACGCCCCGCCCCGCCGCGCGACATGCCGCAGGAAGCCGTCGAGCGCGCGGATCCGGCCGGGGCGGCCGACGATCCGGCAGTGCAGGCCGACACTCATCATCCGCGGCCGGTCGGCACCCTCGGCGTGCAACGTGTCGTACGTGTCGATCAGGTACGCCAGCATGTCGTCGGCGGTCGTGAACCCGTGGACGAGAAGGAACTTGAAGTCGTTCGCGTCCAGGCTGTACGGGAGGACGAGATGCGGTCGTCCGGCCGCCTCGACGTAGAACGGCAGGTCGTCCGCGTAGTCGTCGCTGTCGTAGAGGAAGCCGCCTTCCTCGGCGACGAGCCGCCGTGTGTGCGGGCTCGTCCGGCCGGTGTACCAGCCGACGGGACGGCGCCCGACGAGCCGCTCGATCGTGGCGACCGAGCGCGCGATGTCTGCCCGCTCGACGTCCTCGGGCACATGCCGGTAGTCGATCCAGCGCCAGCCGTGGCTCGCCACCTCCCAGCCCGCGCCGGCCATGGCCCGCGCCGCATCCGGATTGCGCTCCAGCGCCTGAGCCACGGCGTAGACCGTGAGCGGGGCACGGTGCGCCGCGAGCGTCCGGTGGATGCGCCAGAAACCGGCACGCGATCCGTAGGCGAACATGGACTCGACATTCAGCTCGCGTCCCCCGACCACCGGCGGTGCACCGACGATCTCGTGCAGGAACCCCTCGGAGGCGGCGTCGCCGTCGAGAACGTTCTGCTCGCCGCCCTCCTCGTAGTTGAGGACGAGGCTGACGGCCACGCGGGCGCCCCCGGGCCAGGAGGCGTGCGGCGGCTCGGCCCCGTAGCCGACGAGGTCACGTGGATGCTCGGACACGGGCGGCACGCTACCGCCGCGCCCACCGGGCCGGCACCGCGACGCGCCCCGCGCCTCCGCGACCGGGCGCGGTCCGGGGCAAGCCCTCCTCCGGTCGGCTGACATCAGGTCAGAGCATCAGCAGAAGCCTTGTGTTCGCCACGAGCTTCCGGTTCACGCTGGTGCTCTGCACGAAGATCGTGAAGTCGTCGTTGTGGTCCGGCCTGACGCGCACCTCGACGTCCGGCAGCCCGAGCAGCGCTCGCGCCTCGGGCCCGGTGTACACCCGGTCCGTCTTCTTCTCCAGCACCGCGATCTTCTTCTGTGCCTGGACCTTCTCCGACTTGCTCAGCTGGTAGAACGCCCCACCGGTGCGGTACGTGTGCCCGCACTCGACGACCCAGTCCCGTATCCCCGCGTCACGAGCCACCGGGATCAGCTGGTACCCGGACGGATCCACCGGGACGAGACCGGCCGCCTTGACGGTCTCCTTGTTCACGGCCTCCCCGCCCGTGGAGAACACCGCGCGCGAACCCCGGATGCCCCGCGCCCGGCCCACCATGAACTTCTCGGTGGCCTGCTGGATGACCTGGCCGGCCTCCTCGAGCCCCTGCGTGCTCGTGGCGTCCCAGATGGCGATGTTGTCCTTCGGGAAGCCGCCCTGCATCGCCTCGCGCCTGCCCATCTGGTCCGGCACGAGGACGGCCAGCGTCCAGTTGTCCTCCTGCGACCTGATCATCTCGGCCACGGCGTCCACCAGTTCGCGCGGGCTCTTGGACGGGGTGTCGGGGCAGCGATGGCTCGCGTTCTCCTGTCCGTCGGTGAGCACGAACGTCAGGAAGCTGTGGTCGCCGTACAGCTGAGCCGTCTGCGCCAGCTCCCGCTGCGACTTCAGAGCGGCCGCCAGCAGAGCCGTCATCCCGCCGACCCGGTACAGCTCCTTCAGGGACGGCATCCGCAGCACGTCCTTGTCGTAGATGACGCACTCCACCTTGTCGGCGAAGACGTACACCGTGACACGTGTCTCCTGCTCAAGCTCCCTCGACCGGCGGGCGAGATAGGCGATCTGCTGGTCGGCGACCTCGACGACCTTGCCGCGCAGGTGCGACATGGACGAACTGGCATCCAGCACCAGGGCGACGTGGTTGATGTAGTTCTGGCTTCCGGACATGACGGGCTCCCCCTCGTTCGCTCCGAATCGATGGCTCCACCGTCTCACCCACCACTGACAATCGATCTTGAAATCAGCCCGCCGCGGTGACGCAGCCGGGGTGGCCCCAGCCGTCGGGGTTCTTGGCGATGGTCTCGCCCTTGGCGTACGGCGTTCCACAGCGGCACCGGCCGGGGAACTTCGCCTTCACCGAACCGCCCGAGGACCGCTCGCCCGCGGAGCGCGTGCCCGAGGCCCGCTCGCCCGATGAGCTCCCCGTGCGCCTGCGGGCCGTCGCCCCGCCGCGCTTCGGCCCGCCCGGCGGAGCGGTCTCCGGCGGAGGCAGAGGCGACCCCGCGGCCGAGCCGACAGGCTGCTGCGTACGGGCTGAGTGGCTCGCCGCGCGGTCCGCGGCGTCGTTGAGACGGTCCCCGTTCACCTGGTGCGCGGGGGTGTACACGAAGTCGACGCGCCGGTCGGTGAGCAGCTCGTCGATCCGGACCACGAGGTCCTTGTTCGCGACCGGGGTGCCGGCCGACGTCTTCCAGCCCTTGCGTCGCCAGCCCGGCAGCCAGGTCGTGACCGCCTTCATCGCGTACTGCGAGTCCATCCGCACCTCCGCCGGCACACCCGGGTCGAGGTGCTCCAGGAGCTTGAGCAACGCGGTCAGCTCGGCCACGTTGTTGGTCGCCCTGCCCAGCGGGCCCGCCTCCCAGCGGCCGACCTCCCCGTCCGCCCCGGCGACGACCCACGCCCAGGCCGCGGGCCCCGGATTGCCCTTCGACGCGCCGTCGCACGCCGCGATGATCTTCGTTTCCGTCATCCCACGATCCTGACATGCCTCCCCGCCTTGAGCCTCACGCGGCGTCAGGCTCCATAGTCGGTGCCGTGGAGGACTACTGGACCGTGGGTCGCGTGGCCGAGCTGGCCGGGGTGAGCGTCCGCACGTTGCATCACTACGACCAGATCGGGCTGGTTCGCCCGTCGGCGCGGACCACGGCCGGGTACCGCGCCTACGCGGCGTCCGACGTGGAGCGGCTGCGGGAGGTGCTGGCCTATCGCCGGCTGGGCTTCGGGCTGCGGGAGGTCGCGGAACTGGTCGGCGACCCCTCCACCGACGCCGTCGCGCACCTGCGCCGACTGCGCGTCCTGCTGCGGGAACGGCGTGATCGCGCCGAAGCGATGATGGCGGCCGTCGACAGGGAACTCGAGGCACGGGCGAAGGGAGTGAAGGTGACCCCGGAGGAGCAACTGCGGATGCTGGGTGCACGGTTGTACGACGAGATCGGCGGTGCGTACACGGCGACACGGCGCACCGAGCCGCGGATCGCCACACAGATCTGGGCCGCGCTCGGGGACGCGCAGACGGTTCTGAACGTCGGGGCCGGCACCGGCTCCTACGAGCCCGCCGATCGCGACGTGACCGCGGTGGAGCCGTCGGCGGTCATGCGGGCGCAGCGGCCGCCCGGATCGGCGCCGTGCGTGGCGGCCTCCGCGGAGAGCCTGCCGTTCGAGGACGCGTCCTTCGACGTCGCGATGGCCGTCTCCACCGTTCACCACTGGGGTGACCCGATCGCGGGGCTGCGCGAGATGCGGCGGGTGGCCCGCCGCGTGGTGGTGCTCACCTTCGACACGGACGAGCCCGGATGGCCGGACCGCTTCTGGCTCACCCGCGACTACCTGCCCGAATTCGCCGCCGTCCTCGCGGACTTCCCGTCGCTCACGGCCATGGCCGACGCGATCGGCGCCCGCGCCGAACCGGTGCCCGTCCCCTGGGACTGCGAGGACGGCCTGTTCGAGGCGTACTGGCGCCGACCGGGGGCGTATCTGGAGGATCACGTACGCCGCGCGATGTCGGTGTGGACGAAGGTCGGCCCTGAGGCCGAGCAGCGGGCGGTACGGAGCCTCGGCGACGATCTCGACTCCGGCCGCTGGGCCGAACGCAACCGCGCCCTCGCCGGCCTCGACGCGGCAGACCTCGGTCTCCGCCTGCTCGTGGCCTGACCACCGGACGCGGCTCGGCCGAGCCCGGCCGAGGCTCGACGGCGGCAGGGCTCCCTGTCCCGGGAGAGTGAAGCCACCGGGTTACGGTAATCCCCGGCGGCTGCTTCGGGACCATGGTTCCGTTGTGCACGCCGAGTTGTGACCAGGCTGTTCCGCTGAGCCGTAAGCAAGGATGTCTCCCGTGACCGGATTGTCCGCCAAGCCTGTCGTCGAAGGCACGCCCCGCCCTCACGGCATGGGCCCTTGGACCGCCGCCCTGCTCGTGTTCGGGTCGTCGGCCGCGGTCCTGGTGGTGGAGATCGTCGCTCTACGGCTGCTGGCTCCCTACCTCGGACTCACCCTCGAGACCAGTACGTTGGTGATCGGCATCGCCCTCACGGCGATCGCCGCCGGCTCCTGGCTGGGCGGGCGAATCGCCGACCAGGTCGATCCGAGCCGGTTGATCGGCCCCGCACTCGGCTTGTCGGGAGTGGTCGTCGCCCTCACCCCCGTCGTGCTGCGCAGCACGGCGGAGTGGGCGCCGGGGCTGCTCCTGCTGATCGCGTCGCTGACCATCCTCCTGCCGGGCGCGCTGCTCGCCGCGGTGACGCCGATCGTGACCAAGCTGCGACTGACCAGCCTCGCCGAGACCGGGACGGTCGTCGGCCGACTCTCCGGTGTCGGCACCTTCGGCGCCATCGTCGGCACGATCCTCACCGGCTTCGTCCTCATCTCCCGGCTGCCGGTCAGCGCCATCCTGATCGGCCTGGGAACGCTGTTGGTGGCCGGCTCGGCCGTGATCGAGCTGCGCACGCGCGGATGGCGCGGCACGGCGGCCCTGACGCTCGTGGTCGTGGGCGGCGGCCTCGCCACCACGGTCGCGCCCGGTGCCTGCGACACGGAGACCCGGTACCACTGCGCACGGGTCGTCGCGGACGCCGACCGGGACAGCGGCCGCACGCTCGTTCTGGACGGCGTGCGGCACTCGTACGTCGACGTCGACGACCCGACGTACCTGGAGTTCGAGTACGTGCGCGCCATCGCGGCGGTGGTCGACACGGCCTTTCCCGCGGGTCGGCCACTCGCCGCCCACCACGTGGGCGGCGGAGGGCTCACCTTTCCCCGCTACCTCGCGGCCACCCGGCCCGGAACGCGCAGCCTCGTGTCCGAGATCGACAGCGGCGTCGTGCACCTCGACCACAGCCGGCTGGGTCTGAGCACGCAGAGCGGTATCGACGTGCGCGTCGAGGACGGGAGGCTCGGCCTGCGGCGACTGGACGATGCCGGCCATGACCTCGTCGTCGGCGACGCCTTCGGGGGCGTCAGTGTCCCGTGGCACCTCACCACCGTGGAGGCCATGGCCGACGTTCGGCGGGTGCTCGACGACGACGGCCTGTACGTGGCCAACCTCATCGATCACGGAGGCCTCGCCTTCGCCCGTGCCGAAGTGGCCACCCTCGGGGCGACCTTCGAGCACGTCGCCGTCCTCGGCGAACCCGCCGACATCGGCCTCGACCCGACCGCCACCTCCAAGGGAGGCAACCTCGTCGTGGTCGCCTCCGACCGGCCGCTCGACCTGCGCGCGACCCAGGAAGCGCTGGACGCCCGAGGAACCGGCTGGAAGATCGCCACGGGCGCCGACCTCACCTCCTGGATCGGCGACGCCCGACAACTCACCGACGACTACGCACCCGTGGACCAGCTCCTCCAGCCGTACCGCCCACAGAGCACCCGGTGACGCTCAGACCGCGGTGGTGATCAGGTCGCTCAGGGGCTGGGCCGAGTCCGTCCCGGAGTGACCGAGGGGCGCGTCGAAACTCCAGACGAGGAAGAGGAGGAAGACCACCAGGGCGCTGAAGGCGGTGGCAAGCAGCAGTTCGCGCGCGGAGCGGCGGATCTGCAGGGTGTAGAGCAGGCCGAGGGTGACCATGGCCCCGGCGACGAGGCCGAACCAGAGCGCGGCGGGCAGTGTCGTACCGGAGGTGTCCAGCCGCTGGTGACGGGCGTCGTCCGCGGCCGCCACCTGGTCCAGGAGCGGCTGATAGGCCTGAGCCTGGAGTTCGTCGGCCGGTGCGCGGTGGGCGATGTCGCTGCGGATACGGCCCAACAGCTCGGCGCCGGTGTCGTCGACGGGCGTGCCGTCCTTCAGGGCCGGCCATTCCGCGGTGACGGCGTGCCGGGCGTAGGCGTCGATGTGTGTCTTGATCTGCGTCCGGAACGCGGCGGGATAGACGTCCAGGCGTTGGTCGATCTCGTACAGCGCCTGGGCCTCTCGCTGGACGGTGTCCTCGGCCGCGCTACGGGCCTCCCACACGCCGGCGATCGCCAGACCGAGCACGATGGCGTAGACGACGCCGACCATCATGACCATGTACTCCAGCACGTCCGGGGTCTCGGAGGTGTCCTCGTCGACTGCTACGCGCCGGTGCCGTACGACGGTCGCTGTGACGACGAGAACGCAGACCAGGACAGAGGCCAGGGTGTAGACGAGCCATTCCGGCATAGGACAACTCCATGACAGGTGAAGCGATGTGGACGAGGGGCGGGCCGACGCGGTGGGCCGGGCGGCCGGGGATCCGCGGACCCATCGGGGAGACGACGGTCAGCCTCGGCCGCGGCGACGGGACCCCGGTCGGAGGGCGGCCGCGGCGAGAACAGCCGGGAGGGTGACCACGACCGTGGACATGGTCATCGAGATCCTGGCGGGAGCCGGACGCGACGGCCCGCCGGTGTAGTGCGACCGCGGCACCCAACGGAAGGCCGGGGGCGCGTCCGCCGGCCGCGACGAGGGCGGGGCCGGAGCGGTGCTCGGCACGGGGTCCGACGGCGGTGCCGGCTCGGGAGGGGGAGCGGGCGAGGGCGGAGCAGCTACCGGCGGAGCCGAGAGCACGGGGCCGGACGTGCTGTGAGGCGTCGGCGGTGCCGGTGCCGGTGCCGGTGCCGGTGCAGGCTGCGGGGCCGACGGGGCCGGAGGGGAGGGAGACGGCCCCGCCACAGGCGGTGGAGTCGACGGCGGGGACGACGGTGTGCACGCCGGTTGTCGGGGTCCGGGCGCCTCATCGCCGTAACCCATGTCGACGCTGACGTCCGGGGCGCACACCACGAGACGAGGCCCGGAGAGGTCG
This sequence comes from Streptomyces sp. NPDC013457, assembly GCF_043089925.1. Lineage (NCBI taxonomy): Bacteria > Bacillati > Actinomycetota > Actinomycetes > Kitasatosporales > Streptomycetaceae > Streptomyces > Streptomyces sp. NPDC013457. Next base: position 85,104 of record NZ_JBICBL010000006.1, on the reverse strand, counting down.
TGTCCCATGACGACGGAGACATCGCCGTGCTGCGGCAGCGGGCACAGGGCAGCCGCAGCCCCTAGACCGACACTGATCCAGCCACCCACTCGTCGTTCCTCACCGTCGGCCCAGTCGTACGCGCGCCCAGGCCCCAAGGCCGGAGGACGCAGCCACTGCGGGTAACGATCATGACCGGGGGCCGGTCACGGGACGTCGTGCCTGCCGTCAGGGTGAACGCTCGCGTCTCCGGGGTCGTACCCCTCAGGGTCCGCGTTCCAGTTTCAAAGTGGGTCGTGATCTCAGGCCCCCTGCACGCCCTGCGTGAAGGCCGCGGGCATCATGATCGGATGCCGGACACCGCAGCACGCACTGCTCTTCTCGATCACCTCCGTCGGAGGCTCCCGGGTCGCCTCATCGACGAGGTCCCGGGCGTGGCGGGGCCCATCGAGGATCGCGTGCCGGGATTCCGGGTGTTCCGGGTTCATCCCGCGCATCCGGGCGACTGGTGGCTGTACGTGACGTCGGGTTGCTGGGCGGCGACTCAGCACGACGGCCATGGCACGGAGTTCTTCCTTGCGGCACCGGGCGACGAATGGATCAACCTGGAGAGCGTCACCGTCAACGCGTACTACCACTGCGGACCGGTACACCAGCGACTCGACGTCGGACACACCGTCCCCATCGGCCGGCCGTGGCTCGACGACTCCGAGTGCGACCACTACCTGGTGAGCCTGCCGTATCCCTTCGGACCCGACTTCGAGGTCTGCGAGTGGGACGGCGGAGCCCATGCCCGGATCCTGTGGCTGCTGCCGATCACCGCAGCGGAGAAGGACTACCGCCGAGAGAGGGGTCTCGAGGCGCTCGAAGTCCTTTTCGACGAGCACGAGATCGACCCCGTCGATCCAGGGCGCGCCTCCGTGGTCTGAGACGGGCGGGCGGAGTCGGTACGAAGTGCGCGCCCCCGGGACAGATGTCCTGGGGGCGCGGGGCGGGCTGCGACGGGTCCGGACGCGTCCGGAGTCCGGCCTAGGCGGTCCGCTCGACGACGAAGACGGGAATCTCCCGATCGGTCTTGCGCTGGTAGTCCGCGTAGTCGGGGAAGGCGGCCACCGCGCGCTCCCACCACGCCTGCCGCTCCTCGCCGGTGATCAGGCGGGCCTTCATGTCCCAGACATCCTGGCCGTCGCGCAGTTCGACGAGAGGGGAGGCGACCAGATTGTGGTACCAGACCGGATGCTTCACCGCGCCGCCGTTCGACGCGACGAGCGCGTAGGCTCCGTCGTGCTCCACCCGCATCAGCGGCGTCTTGCGGATCTTTCCGCTCTTCGCGCCGACGTTCGTCACCAGGACGACGGGCAGGCCCCGCATCGTCGTTCCCTTCGTACCGCCTGACGACTCGTACAGCTCGACCTGGTTCCGCACCCACTGTGACGGACTGGGCTCGTATACGCCTTCGAGTGGCATGGACACCCTTCCCTGAGATCAGGCGACACCGGATCCCGTTGACGCCAGCCGACAACCGCCGTCGGGACTGTCTCCATGGCAGCGCCGCGTGGCGACCACCATCTCCCCGCCGACGTACGGTGCAGCCACTCCCGCACCAGGTGTATTCCCGAGAGCGCACGCCGACGGCGAGATTCACCCACCCGGCTCCCGTGGGTCCCGGCTCGGGGTCGGTCGCTACGATCATCGGACGACAGGCGGCGAAGAGGGCGACAGGGGCCGGGGCATGAGTTTCTTCAGCGGAGTCGACGACCTCGAACTCTTCCTTTCACGCAGCCGCATGATGACCGTCATGTCGGTCCCGGCCTGTGTGGCCGTGATGGTCTTCTTCATCAGCGAGGAAGGCTGGCGCTTCAGCCTGTTGCTGTGCTGTGTCCTTCCGCTGATCGCCGCCTACCTGGGGGTTCGTGGCAAGCGGGAGATCCGCGGGGGGCTTGCCGCGGCGGGACTCGCGCTCGCCGTCGTCACACTGCCCCTGGCGCTGGTCCTGGCGAGGCTCGAAGGGGTGTAGGAGGGCGTAGCCGAGCCCTCCCCACGGGGAACGCGCAGCCGCTCGTCACCCGGTCACGATGATTCTCAGGGTGTACGGCGCGCCGGTGCTGATCGCCTCCGCCTGCTCGCGCAGATCGGCCGGCGTGAAGCCGAGCAGGGCCTGGTCGGCGGCCGCACGGAGCAGCGGCAGGATCTCCGCCGCCGGGCGGCCGCGGTGCGACGCGGCGAGCGCGGCGAAGGCCTCCTGATACGGCTTGCCGTACGGGCTGGCGCTGTCGGCCAGCAAGTGGTCCAGGTGCTGTCTGTCGACACTGATCTCGCCCATGACCTGCTCCGGTGCTCCGGTGGCCGGCGTGGTCCGGCCCTCGTTCACGACGTTACGAGGGGGGTCTGACAATCCGGGCGCACGCCTGGACCCTTCCCGTGGGGAGCCGGGAAGGGGCGGCGTGGTCCCGCCCGCCGGACGGCAGGCGGAACCAGGGGCGCGGTCCCCTTCCGGGGTGGTGTGCGGGGACCGCGTACGGACACATTGCCACCGGCAGCCCGGCGTGCGACAGGGGCGTGCACGGAGAACATGGGCATATGCCAGCACCCGCCCCGTCCCGCCCCACGCGCGTGCGCCGGACAGCTCAGGCTGCCCGGCGCACGCACTCTCAGAAGGGGCCGATCACGCCGACCCGGCCGGCCTGACGGTCCGCCGTGGACGAGCGGAGACCAGGTTGCCGGATCGTCGGGTCAGTGGTGGTGGTGGCGGCTGCCCCAGGACTCGGTGTCGACGGTGCGGCCGTGGTCGTCCTTGAGGGTGGCCTTGTCGCGGTCGTCCCAGACGTAGTCGCGGCGGTCCTGGTAGAGGTCGGTGCGGGTGTCGCGGCCCTGTCCGGTGTGGATCCGGACGGTGGCGCGGCCACGCAGACGGTAGTCGTCGAAGCGGTAGCGGTTGCCGTCGCTGTCCCGCAGGGTCCAGCCGTCCAGGTTCACCGCGTGGCGGGAGTTGTTGGTGATCTCGACCCATTCGCCGTTCAGCGACCGGTTGGAGCGATTGTCGCGCCCGGGGCTGTCGGCCTGGACGCGGCTGATCTCCACCCGCTCCTGGCGGTGGCGGTCGCCGTCGTGCGCGGCGGCCGGCAGGGCGGCGACGGAGACCATGGCGCCGGCCGCGAGGGCGGTGGCGGCGATACGGCGGGCGGTCGAAGAAGCAGACATGTGTGATGTCTCCTCGAGAACGGCGCCTCACCAGCAGAGACTCGCCGGTGAGAGCGGTGTGGATTCCGGTCCGGTGTGGGCCGGGTGACGCAAACTGTGCCGCCTCGCCGGACGCGTCGGAACGCCCGCCGAGCGCGGTTACCGATTACGGACATTTCCGTAACTGTCGCCTGTATCGATCAAGCATCCCGACGGGCGCGGCCTGACATTCACTGACCGTTGCACCCACCCGTCGTATCGTCGACGGCAAGCCCTTGCGGGCCTCGACGCGCCACCGATCGCGCCACCCGACATGCTCCGCCGATCAGGTGGCGGGCCCGTGTAACGGCCGTTCTGCACGTTTCTTCGCACACGTGCCAGGCCCTCGCACACGAAGGCGACGCGGCACGGTCCGCCGCCGTCTTCCGCTCTCCGCGTGCCGTACGCCTACGTGACGTTTGCTCGCCTTACGACACACCCCTGGCTGTCGTAGCGTCAGGCTGCGGTTACGCGGGAGAGTCGGGTCCCACGTCGCCGCGCGGCAGTTTCACCGAGGCAGGCGCTCGGTGCGAGCGCCCCTCCGACCGCAGAGGAATCACTGTGCGCAGACGATCCGTCCTCTTCGCCGCGGGAGCCCTGGCCGCCCCTCTGGCCACGCCGTTCAGACGGGCCTTCGCGGCTTCGCCGATGCCGCCCGTGCTGGACCACCGGGTCGAGAGGGTCTACGACGGGCAGTCGTTCACCGACCTGTCCAGCGAGGTCTCGAAGGTACGGGGACTCGCCGCCGGCACGATCCTGGTCACCTTCGGCACGACCAGCCGCAACCCGGGGATGACACTGGTGAGCGCCTCGGACCCGACGAGGCCGGGGACGTACGTCGCCGTCTGCGTCAGTGCCGGCAGGCTGCAGTTCTCCGTGCGCGGCAACGGAATCGTCAAGCAGAACCACCTCACGCGCACCATGTACGACGACGGTCTGCCGCACACCGTCGCGATCACCGTCAACAGCGGCGGGACCACCTTCTACGCCGACGGGCGCCGCGTCCTCACCACGCCTCAGGCGAACTTCTTCGCCGGCGCGGCCAACCTCACCGCGCTCAACATCGCGCGGAACGTCGACAGCGAACACCTCGGCGGCACAGGGTTCTACACCGGCACCATCAAACGCGTCGCCGTCTACGGCAGGGTCCTGTCGGCGAGGGAGGTGGCCTCGGTGAGCGTGCGCCTCGACCTCGTCGACTTCGGCACGCTCTCCTCGATCCTCAACTCGAGCGCTCCGGCCGTCTGGCTGACCACGGGCGACAGCATCACCCACGGCGCGCTCTGGACCAACGGCTGGCGCAGCTACTGCGAGCACTTCCAGGAGCGGCTGCGCTGGGAACTCGGCAAGCCCAAGCACAGCGACTTCGTCATCGACACCGGCGTCAGCGCAAGCACCACCAACGACCTGGTGGCGAAATTCGCCGACCGCGTCTCCGCGTTCCAGCCCAAGGTCGTGTCGATCATGCTGGGTACGAACGACGCCGCCACGGCCGCGACCGGACGCGATGTGTACCGGGCCAACCTGCGCAAGCTCGTGGCGAACGTCCGCGCACTCCCCGGCGGTGCCGTACCCGTGCTCCAGACCCCGAATCCGGTCGACCTGAACCGGTGGCCGACCCACGCCGCCCTTGCCGATTACGTCACTGTCATGCGCGAGGTCGCGACGGAGCTGGGTGTCGTGCTCATCGACCACCACGCGCACTGGCTCGCGAGCAACGGTGGCACGGTGCCTCCGAACCTTCTCGGCGACGGACTGCACCCGGACCAACGAGGCCACCTCTTCCTCGCCAAGAAGATGATCAGAGACCTGCGTCTTTTCGACCCCGCCAGCCGGGTGTGCTCGCTGACCATTCCGTAAGCCCAGGCCGCAGTCGAAGCGACCTATCGGCGCTCGTCCGTGCCGGCCGCCTTCGCGGTGCTGACGGCGATGCGGTTCCAGGTGTTGATGGCGAAGACGACCGCGAGGACGTGGGCGAGTTCGGTGTCGTCGAACTCGGCGGCTGCCCGGGCGTACACCTCGTCCGGGACGCCGCCGACGGATACCAGAGTGACCGCTTCGGTGAGGGCGAGCGCGGCCTGCTCCTTCGGGGTGAAGTAGTGCCTGGCCTCACGCCAGAGCGCGACCATGTGCAGACGGAGGGCGTCCTCGCCCGCCTTGAGGGCGTCTCCGACGTGCATGTGGAGGCAGTAGGCGCAGCCGTTGAGCTGGGACGAGCGGATCTGGATGAGTTCGACCAGAGCCGGATCGATCCCCTCGCGGGCCGTGCTGTCGAAACCGATGAGCGCCTTGAACGCCTTGGGTGCGGTGGCGGCGAAGTCGATTCGGGGTGCGGTGGTGTTCTGCATGGTCACTAACCTAGGGAACCCACAGACCCCCCGAGAGGTGCATTCAAGTGGCGGAATCCTGGGTCAATCTGGCCGAGCGCATCGGTGCCGACCTGCACCTTGAGCTGGCCGGAACGGGCTCGCGCCGGGCCGCCCTCGCCCGGGCTCTGCGCGAGGCGATCCAGGAAGGGCGGCTGGCCGCCGGCATACGGCTGCCGCCCTACCGCTCGCTCGCGGCCGACCTCGGCATCTCACGGAACACGGCCGCCGACGCGTACGCGGAACTGGTCGCCGAGGGCTGGCTGACCGCCCGGCAGGGTTCAGGGACCCGGGTCGCGGAGCGCGCAGCACCCGCCAGGACCGTGCGCGTGCCGAAGAAGCCGCCGACGGGACCGGCCGCGCCCGTACACAACTTGATGCAGGGTCAGCCGGACGCGGCGTCGTTCCCGCGGAACGCATGGTCGACCTCGACCCGCAGGGCGCTCACCGCGGCCCCGAACGACGCCTTCGGGCCGGGCGACCCACAGGGCCGGATCGAGCTGCGCACCGCGCTCGCGGACTACCTCGCCCGGGTACGGGGCGTGCGTACCGGCCCCGAGCGGATCGTGATCTGCTCGGGCTTCTCCGACGCGCTGAGGCTGCTGTTCGGCGGCGGTGTGCTGCGCGGAACGCTCGCCGTCGAGGCGTACGGCCTGCCGTTCCACCGCTCCCTGCTGACGGCCGACGGAGTACGGACGATTCCGCTCGGCCTGGACGAGTCCGGCACGAGAACGGAGGACCTGGACGGGCGCCGTGGCGTGCGGTCGGTACTGCTCACACCGGCCCACCAGTTTCCCGTCGGCGGGCCGCTCGATCCCGCGCGGCGCAACGCGGCGGTCGACTGGGCGCGTGCCCGGAGCGGTGTGGTGATCGAGGACGACTACGACGGCGAGTTCCGGTACGACCGCGAACCGGTCGGCGCCGTCCAGGCGCTGGATCCCGACCACGTCCTGTACGTCGGTTCGGCCAGCAAGAGCCTGTCGCCCGCCCTGAGGCTGGGCTGGATGGTGCTGCCGGAGCATCTGGTCGGTCCGGTCCTCACGGCGAAGGGGAGGCGGGAACGCTGGACCAGTGCGGTGGACCAGCTCACCTTCGCGGACCTGATCACCTGCGGTGCCTACGACCGGCACGTCCGGCAGATGCGCCAGCGTTACCGGGACCGCCGGAACCGACTGGTCGCCGCTCTCGCCGAGCACGCGCCGCACATCGAAGTCACCGGAATCGCGGCAGGGTTGCACGCCGTACTGCGGCTGCCTCCGGGCACCGAGGCTGCCGCGGTGAACGCCGCCACCTGGCTCGGTCTCGCCCTCGACGGACTCTCCGGCTTCCGGCACCCCGCCACCGAGGCGGTGCTCTTCGACGGGCTGGTCGTCGGCTACGCGACCCCGCCCGACCACGCGTACGCCGCCGCCCTGGACGCGCTCTGCCGGATCCTGCCGCCCCCACCGTGACACCCACGGTGGGTGAGTTCAGCGCCGGGCAAGCTCCGCCTGCCAGACAGGGCTCTCGAAGTAGTGGTTGTCGAACTGCTCGGAGCTGTCGCGGATGTCCTGGATCGTGGCCTCGCCCCGGTAGACGCGCTCCAGGAGCCGGTAGTAGTCGAACCGGTCCATCCCCGGAGTGAAGACGACCAGCATCTCGGCCCCACTGTCCGGGGCCGGCGCGAAGGCGTGCGGTACGGTCGGCGGGACGGTCAGGAAGTCGCCCGCACCGAGCGTGAGCACCTTGTCGTCGAGCAGGATCCGCATGGACCCGTCGAGCACGTAGAACATCTCGGTGGCGCGGGTGTGGAAGTGGGCGGGGGCGCCCGGCGAGCCCTTCTGCAGCGTCGCGCGATTGGCGGTCAGCGCACCGCCGGTGGCGTTCGCGTCGGCCAGCAGCGTGATCAGGCTGGTCGCTCCGTCCTGCAGGCTCTCGGCCTCGTCGGCGCGGACGAGGACGGGCTTCGGGGTGCTGGTGAAGGTCATGGTGACTCCCGTATCTCCGTGGTTCCGCCGCCCGGTGTTCCTGGCGACACCCATGAATCTAGTCTCCGGAAAGACCCATGGACGGGTGCATTGGAGGCGGGGAAACTCGGGTCAATTCGAGCGCGTGCGACGGGCGTGAGGCACCGCAATTCGTATGTACGAAGGGCCGGTTGACCGTTCTTAGTGGCATCTGCCAGTGCGATCCGGCCTTCGGGTGTGGAGAGACTTCCGATGTCGCCCGGGGCTCGGGCGACCTCACGGGAGGAGTGTGCGATGAGCACGCAGGAGCTGTACGACGAGATCGGTGAGGCCTTCGAGGGGTTCAAGGCTCTGCCGCTGGCCCGGTATGTGGAGGCGCCCAGCTTCCTCGGCATGGTCGGGGATGTCGCGGGTCGGAGGGTCATCGATCTTGCGTGTGGTACCGGCTTCTACACGCGTGAGCTGAAGCGGCGCGGTGCGGCGGACGTGTTCGGCGTCGACGTATCCGGCGAGATGATCCGCGCCGCGGAGGGCATCGAGCGGGCGGCCCCGCTGGGCGTGCGCTACGAGGTCGGTGATGTGGCCGACCTGGCGCCGGTGCGAGAGCGGTTCGACGTGGCGACCGCGGTGATGTTCCTCAACTACGCGGAGACGGTGGCCGAGTTCGAGCACCTGTGCCGGAAGGTGCACGGGAGCCTGAGGAGCGGGGGCGAGTTCTTCATGCTCCACCAGACGCCGGACTACGACTTCTCCGGCCCGTCACCGCGTGAGTACGGGTTCCTCACGGAGCTGACGGGCGAGGAGGGCGGCACCGGCCCGCGGGTTCGGATCACCGCGTTGCTGGAGGGGGCGCCGATCACGTTCACCGCCGGCCCGGCGCGGCGCGAGGTGTTCGAGACGTGTCTGTCGAAGGCGGGGTTCAGCGGGATCGAGTGGGTGCAGACGGAGGTGTCGCCCGCCGGAGTGGCCGCGCACGGTGACGCGTTCTGGGCGGACTACCGCGCCAATCCGGCGTTCGAGATGCTGCGCTGCCGCGCCTGACGGCCCCTGGGCGGGCACGGTGGGGAGCGCGGGCCGGCCCCGGGCGGTGGCGTGTCCTAGACCGCTCGGGGAGCGTCCGTGTCCGCGTCGGCCCCGGCGTCGGAGGAGGCCGGGTCCGGGATCGACGTGGCCCATTCGGCCATCGTTTCGAGGACGGGGCGCAGCCCTTCGCCGAGCGGGGTGAGGCGGTACTCGACGCGCGGGGGGATCTCGGGGAAGGCGGTACGGGTGACGAGGCCGTAGGTCTCGAACTGGCGTAGACGGCTGGTGAGGGTGTGCGGGCTGATGCGGGGGAGCGCCTGGCGCAGCTCGGTGAAGCGGTGCGGGCCATGGAGCAGCTCGCGCACGATGAGGGTCGCCCACGGGCCTTCGAGGAGGGCGAGGAACCGGGCGACACCGCACTCGGGCAGGGGAGTGGTGGTCACGATGCCACGGTAGCCCATTAGTGCAGTTGAAGTAACCGGTGCAGTGTGTGCACTAATGGATTTCATGAGCTATGTGATCCATGGCGCCACCGGCGCCCAAGGTGCCCCCGTCGCCGCCGCGCTCGCCGCCTCCGGCGCGTCCGTGACCGCCCTCACCCGGAACGCCGACGCCGTCGTGGCGGGCGCGCGGGTCAGGGCGGTCGACTTCCACTCCGTCGAAGCACTGACCGAGGCCTATCGCGGGGCCGAAGGCGTCTTCGTCCACCTCCCGCTCGGTGCGGAGCAGGACCGGCTGGCGTACGCGCGCAACGTCGTCGCGGCCCTGACCGCTGCCCGCCCGGCGCGAGTCGTGTTCTCCACGAGCGGTGGTACGCCCGTCGAGATGGCCGACCCTGCGGTCGTGACGGTCATCGACGGGCTGAAGGCCGGCAGCCCCTCCCACGCGGTGATCGCACCGCGACTGTTCCTGGAGAACCTGCTCCTGCCGCCGGTCGTCACCGGTGCCCGCGAGCAGGGCGTGCTCCGCTACCCGCTCCGCGGCGACTACGCCGTCTCGTGGGCCTCGCACCTCGACGTCGCCGATGCGGCGGTGGCCCTGTTCCGGCGCCCGGACGTCAACGGCCTGGTCGAGGTCGGCCACGATCCCGGTACCACCGGTCCGGAACTGGCCGAGGCCTTCGGGGCCCGTATGGGACGCGCGGTCACCTACGAGGCCCTCACACCCGCGGCGTTCGCGGAATCCCTCGCACCCCTGCTGGGCAGCGGTGCGGCGGGCGGCGTGGCGGGACTGTACGACTTCCTGGCCACGCTCCCGGACAACGCGATCGCCTCCGCCCGCTCCGCCCAGAAGCTGCTCGGCCTGGCCCCCCGCACCACTCTCCAGTGGCTGGCGGACGCCGGCCCGGCCCCCTCGGAGGGAGGGAGCCGGGCCCAGGGGGCCTACAGGTAGTCGGTGTCCGGGTCGAGTCCGACCAGGACTCGGCCGTGGGCCTCCAGGCTGCCCAGGGGCGTCATCAGGCCGTGCAGGTACAGTCCCTCGATGTCGCGGTGGACGCGCTGGAAGGGCACGGCTCGCTGGATGATCGAGGCGCCGCTCACGTCGTGGAGGACGCCGACGGCCTCCTTGGCGAGCTGGACCGCGTACCCCATCTGTCCGCGGATGGCCACCCGCTGCTCCATCGGCAGCTGCTCGCCGGAATCGGCCGCTTCCTGCATCCGGCGCAGCCAGCCGGCCGCGAGCGCCTCGGCGGCGGTGATCTTGTTCGCCGCCGTGGCGACCTGGATCTGCGTGTAGGGGTGCTCACGCTGCTCGGCCCAGTGGGTGTAGGCGATGCCCCGTCCGGGGAGCCGCTCCAGGAAGAGTTCCAGAGCGGCGCGCGCGAGTCCGGTGTAGACAGGGACGGACAGCCCCATCACCAGGGCCGTGAGGCCGTAGTTGCGGCCGGTCGCGCCGGTGTTGCTCCGGCCTTCGACGAGGCCTTCGAGCGCCTCGACGGCGCCGGCGACACGGTGCGCGGGGACGAACACGTCCTTCAGGCGCGTGGTCGAGCTGCCCGTGCCGGATGCCGACGAGACGTGCCAGTCGTCGAGGATCTCCACCTCCGAAGCCGGCACGATGGCGAAGATCTCCTCGTCCTCCTGGCCGGGCCGCTCGAGCATGGCGGCGTGGACGTTCCAGTGAGAACCGCGGATGCCGGTGTTGAAGCGCCAGCTGCCGTTGAGGATGTACCCGCCCTCGGTCTCCACCGCCGTCCCGGTCGGGGTGAAGCCGCCGGAGATGCGGACGGCGCCGTCGGCGAAGATCTCTTCCTGGGCCTTGTCGGAGTACTGGGTGGCGATCCACGCGCTGGAGATCCAGGAGCACAGGATCCAGCCGGTGGAGCCGCAGCCGCGGCCGACCTCCTCGATGATCCGCGCCTGGTCCGCGACGGGCAGGTCGAGCCCGCCGAATCGCTTCGGGACGGCGATCCGGAAGACGTCGGCCTTCTCCAGAAGCTCGATGTTCTCGTCCGGGATCCAGCGGTTCTCTTCGGCCTTGATGCCATTCTCACGGAGCCGGGGGACGATTTCTCGCACTGCGTCCAGTATCGAATCCGATTCAATTGCAGGCGTGGTCATCCTGACTCCTCAACTCTCATGGGCGTCGGTGTGCGAATGCTTGCGATACGCGCTTTCAACGCGGCTCTTCTCCGATTATGGGAGCGCTGGGTTCGTGCCGAGTAATGTCGGGGTAATCGCGTTGCCCACCACGGGCGATGAGTCCTCCGTTACCGAAGAATGTGACCTCCGCCCGGCAGGGGGCCGGCAGTTCCCGTACGGAAGAAGGCGGTTGCCCCCCGCTCCCGTCGTTCGGGAACGTGGGGGCAACCGCTCGACGCGCAGGCTGGTCAGACGCTGCGCCGGTACTGCGCCGTGAGCCCTTCGAGAACGGACACCGTCTCGCGCGGGCCGGGTGTCGCGAGCAGATCCCGATGGATGTCCGCGGCGCCCTGGCGGAACGACGGCTCGGTCAGGACGCGGTCGATCCGCTTCTGCATGTCGGCCGCGGAATGCGCTTCTCGCCTGATCACCAGGCCCGCTCCGGACTCGGTCACGAACCGGGCGCTGAGCGGGCCTTCCATTCCCTGGTAGTTGTCCATGGCGACGATCTGCGGGATGTTCGCCGCGGCGGCGGCGCACATGGTGCCGTAGCCGCCGTGGTGAATCAGTGCCGAGCAGGTCGGGAGGAGCTGGGCCAGCGGCACGTAGTCGACGGTGCGCACATTGTCGGGAACGTGATCGATCCCCTCCAGCTGCGCCTGGTTCAGGGTCGCGACCACCTCGACGTCCAGTTCACCCAGCGCCTTCAGCAGATTGGCGATGAGCGCCTCGCTGTCCTTGGAGAAGACCCGGATCGAGGCACCCAGGGAGAGCGCCACCCGGGGGCGTTCCGGCTTCGCGTACAGCCAGGGGGGCAGGACGTCCGCTCCCGAGTACGGAACCCAGCGCATCGGCACCGTACGGAGGCCGGAAGGGAGCCGGGCGGAGGTCGGCATGGGGTCGACGGTCCACTGGCCGTTGAGGAGTTCGTCGTCGACCTCGAAGCCGTACCGTTCCGCCATCGGCCGCAGCGAGGCGATCTGCGGCTCCTCGTCCGTCAGCGCCGGCCCGGGCTGCCTGGTGCGCTCGGTGAAGAGGTCCCTGGCCCAGGTGAAGTGGTCAAGGCCCCACAGGAACCGCGCGTGGGCCGCGCCGGAGACACGGGCGGCCACGGGTGACGACGGCATCGTGGGGTCCCACAGCACCAGGTCGGGCTGCCAGCTCCGGCAGAACCCGACCAGCTCGTCAAGCAGCGGCTGAGGGTCCTGGGCCGTGACGTCCACCGGGTGGAAGTCACGGATCGCGGGCAGCATGTAGTCCCGGTGGAACCGCCAGGCGTGCTCATCGGCGGGGTCGATGGCCAGCGCTCGCGTGATGCGGTCCAGGACGCGCGTCGTCTCCGCGGTCGGGGGCTTGCCCGCGCCGAGCGGCGGGGGAAGTGTCGTCTCGTCGCCCAGTGAGACCGCTGTCAGGCCGACCGAGTTGACGGCCGGCGCGACGGCCGGATGAGAGGCCACGACCACCTCGTGCCCCGCGGCCTGCAGGGCCCAGGCCAGCGGCACGATCGGGTAGACGTGGGCCGTCGCCGGCCAGATGGTGAACAGGACACGCATGGGGGTCTTCTCCATGGGGTGCTTGGGCGGACTCCACCGCCGCACGGCGACCCGGCGGGGCGGGGCCGCTCCGTGGGCCGGTGCGGACGTCGTCATCCGGACGTGAGGGTGATCGCCTCGGTGGGGCAGCACGCGACGAGGTCCTCCACCGCGGCGATGTCGTCGGCGTCGTGGAGCTCGGCCGCCAGGGCGACGGCGTGGCCGTCGTCGGAGAGCCGGAAGAGTTTCGGATACGTGATGGCACACAGTCCGCCGCCACCGCAGACGGTGCGATCGATCGTCAGCCTCGCGGTCACGGCGTTCACCCGCCGGTCCGGTGGGACCTGCTCGCGCCCAGCTCGACGGGGAGCGAGACGAGGCCGCGCAGCAGCCAGTTCTCGGCGTAGGTGACTTCGTCGCGCGGGACGGCCAGCGACAGGTCGGGGAAGCGTTCGAAGATCGCGGGAATGGCGATCTGGGCCTCCAGCCGGGCGAGGGCGGCCCCGAGGCAGTTGTGCAGTCCGTGCCCGAGACCGAGGTGGCGGGGGCCGCTGCGGGTGAGGTCGAGGCGATCGGGATCGGTGAAGCGGTCGGGGTCACGGTTGGCCGACTGCAGCGCGGCGACGACCGGGGCGCCGGCGGGCAGCTTCGTACCGCGGAAGTCCATGTCCTCCTTGGCGAAACGGAAGACGCCCACACACAGGGCACCCTCGTAGCGGAGGAACTCCTCGACGGCCGTCGCCTGGATCTCGGGCCACTTCGGCAGCAGCAGCCGCTGGTCGGGGTGGTCGAAGAGGGCGAGGATCGAGGAGCCGATCAGGTTCCGCGTGGTGTCGAGACCGGCCATGATCATGAGGGCGAGCATGGCGACGAGCTCGTCCTCGTTGAACCGCTCGTCCCCGTCGCGCGCCTCGATGAAGCTCGACATCAGGTCGTCCCCGAGCATCGAGCGCTTCTCGATGATCAGGGTGCGTCCGTAGTCGGCGATCTCCTCGAACGCGCGCTGCGCGCTGCCCTTGTCGTCGTCCGGGTGGAACGCCCGCTCGATCGCGTCGAGCATCTCGTTGTACTGGCTGAGCGGAATGCCGAGGATCTCGCCCATGACGGCCGCGGGGATCGCACTCGCGTACGCCACGGCATCAGGGCTCTCCTGCTTCTCGAGCCGGTCGAGTTCCGCCTGGACGACGCGTTCCGTGGGCTCGCGCCACTGTGCGGTCCGGCGTGGGGTGAACGATCCCATGGCCAGTTTGCGGATGCGGGTGTGGTCCGGCGGGTCGAGCACGGTCATGATGCGTGAGACGACCGTGTCGGCGCCGAGGATCATGCCGGACTCTTTGAACTCGGAACTTCCGTGGGTGGGCGCGAAGTTGCTGAACCGGGGATCGGCGAGCACGGCCTGCACGTCGTCGAAACGCGACACGATCCAGGTGCGTATGTCGCCGACGGGGAACCGGAACTCGTGAATGGGCGAGTTCTCGCGCAGCCACGCGAAAGCCTTGTACTGGTTCTGGTAATACTCCGGAGTGAAGAGCGATGGCATCGAAGAAGTCATGGATAGATCTCCTGAGTCCGGACGTTCGGAGTCTGATCTGCGTGCGACCTGCGGGTGATCCGCGTCTGGCCTGGGACGGTTCTCCATTGACGCGAAGTGTTTTGCATGGAACGTACACAGCCGCCTCAAGTGCGCAGTAACGGCCCGATCACTGGCCTCTCCGCGCCGAACCGGCCCTGCGCCGCGCGGTCCGGTGGGCCGTACAGGCACCGGCGGGAGCCCGCGACGCCGGCACGGCCCGAAGGAGGCCCGCTAGCGGGTCACCGCTCGGGAGGCCTGCGCCGCGGCCTCGACGCCTCGCTCGATGGCGCCCTCGACGAACCCGGACCACCCGGTGGCGATGTCGCTGGTGGCGAAGGAGATCCGTCCGTGGGGCTGCTGGACGGCCCGCAGCAGCTTGGTCATCTGCCCCTGCTGCATCCAGGACCACGCGCCCTGGGAGAACGGCTCCAGGCCCCAGCGGGCCGCCTTGACCGCCGTGACCCGGGCTTCCGGCACCAGGGACTGGACGGCGGCCTGTACCTGGTCCACATTGCCGGTGTCCAGCGTCGCGTCGGAGCTGAAACCGGCCATGAGAAGGCCGTTGGGGGTCTGCGCCCAGGGAACGGCGGTCAGCAGCGGGTGGCCCTCGGGCGGCTGGGCGACGAACCGGCCCACGTCGCCCTGGACGTTCATCATGAACTTCTGACCCGCGGTGACGGACATCGTCTCCTGGGTGGCGGTCGCGTGGGCGGCCGGAAGCGAGGGCGTGAACTGGATCGACTTCCATACGTTCACCGGAACCGCGACGACGACGGCCGCCGCCGAGTAGGACTGGCCCGCGCGGGTCGTGACGGTGACCTTGGAACCGTTGTCGCAGACGGACCGGACCGGGGAGGCGAGCTTCAGCTGGGCGCCCGAGCTGTCCAGTATCCGCTTGAGGAGCGGGGTCATACCGCCTTCAGGGCGGTAGGTGTTCAGACCGAGGTAACCCATGTAGCTGTAACCGCACAGGGCGTGGGTCTGGCACAGGTCGGCCAGCCCGCCACGGGCCGCGCCGCCCTCGACCGCGGTGACCGGAGTGATCCAGTCCTCCTCCTCGGGCGTCAGGCGCATCTGCTGGAGCCGGTCCCGGAGCGTGAGCTTGTCGAGTTCCGCCACCACGTCGGCCCGGAGGAAGGGCTGCTCGGGCTGCGGGAAGGCGTCCTTCGAGCCCGCGACGAGACGCTCGAAGAGCTCGCCCTGGCGACCGAAGGCCTCCTCCGGGGTGAACGCCCTGAACTGGCCGGAATTACGGAAGATGACCTTCTCCGGCGCGGGGTCCTCCAGGATCCGGACCCCGTGCCGCTTGATCTCGGCCTGGATCAGCGGCTGCTTGGCATCGACCCAGGTGCCGCCCATCTCCACCATCTGCCCCTGGAACGTGGTGGTCCAGGTGCGCCCGCCGATACGGTCACGCGCCTCGAGCAGCAGCGTCCTCCTGCCCGCGGCCTGCAGCTCGCGCGCCGCGGTGACACCGGCGAAGCCCGCGCCGATGACGATCACGTCGAACGTGGCGTCCGCCTTCGTGCCGGCGGCCCGCGCCGTGGAGGCAGCCGCGGTCGCTGTGCCTATTCCGGCCAGCCCGGCGACTTTGAGCAGTGTCCTGCGGCGCGGTGTGTAGGCGTGGCCCGGGCGGGGAATGCTGTTCTCCGGTTGCATGACGCTCCTTGCGCTGAGTGATCCGCTGCTGGCCTGAATTCAGCCAGATGAGCGACCAGCGCCCGTCCATCGCTTCCCCATGCCCTGGTAACGGGGCGGTAATCGACCGTCTCTCCGTGCGGTGCGCGCATCCGCCGCACCGCACGCGGGAACCCTCGTGGCCCGACATCACGCGATGGTCTCCCCGGACGCACGAAGAGGGGCCGTCGGCGAACCGACGGCCCCTCGAAGAGACGTGTGTGCTCAGACGATCACGCCTTGGGGCTCTTGATCCCCTCGATCAGCCGGGCGAGGCTGTCGGCGCCGTGGCCCGCCTCGACCTGACGGTCGATGAGCTCGGCGATGGGCTTCATGACATCGGTGCCGATGCCCTGGTCCTCGCTGATGTGGATGATGTGGTCCAGGCCGCCCTTGTTGAACGCCAGGCTCTGCACGTCGGTGGTGTAGTCGCCCTTGTCGATGAACTCGGCCTGGCCGGGCAGGAACGTGGTCATCGCCTTGAGCCACGGCACGGCCAGCGCGGTGAACTCCTCGGCCGTGACGCCCTGCGTGCCGACGAGCGCCGCACCGTGGAAGAACCCGGCGAACATCGAGTACATCGACGCCAGCAGACCCGTCTCCAGAAGCGACGCACGGGCGGCGACGTCACCGAGGTACGTCGAGGTGCCCAGCAGCGCCAGCGCCGCCTTGTGCTTCTCGAACACGGCGGACGAACCGGCATAGAGCAGCGACGCCTCTTCGGGGTTGCCGATCAGGTCCGGGGTGGCCATGATGGCGCCGCCGAGGAACGCGATGTCCTCCTGGGCCGCCCATGCGGAGGTCTCGTTGGCCTCCGTGGGGGAGAGGCTGGTCAGCATGAGCAGGCCGCGCCCGGCCAGACGGCCGGTGACCGGGTTCAGGATCTCCTGGGCCGCGTCGCGGTCCAGTACGCAGACGACGACGAGTTCGCCGGCTTCGACCGCCTCGGCGGGGGTCGTGGCGAGGGTCGCACCCTGGGAGACGAGGGCGTCGGCCTTGGAGGCAGTCCGGTTCCAGACGGTCGTGGGGTGGCCGCCCGCGAGGAATGCACCGGCGATCGCCTGCCCCATCGAGCCGAGGCCGATGACGGTGACAGGTGTGGCCTCAGCGGGCTGGGGGGCGTACTCGTTCATGTTCGTGGTCTCCATCTTCCGCATGGGTTCGTTCCTTGGCCAACCGGGACGTCAGCCGCACGTGGGGGGTCGGATCGACTGCCGCACCCAGGGGCTGGAACGATCCTTCCGCCGATCTGACGGGTTGCCAAGTGCGCACTATTTTGTAAGCACTTACCTGGAGGTAAGGGAGGGCCGCACGCCGGCCGTCGTGAGCACGACAGCCGTCCGCCGCGCGATCGAGCAGGTCAGGACGGCTTCCTGAACTGCTCGATCATGGCTGCGTAACTGTCCTTGCCATGGCCCGCCGCGATCGCGCGATCCGTCAACTGAGCGACAAACTGCGGCAGTTCGACCGGGACGCCGGTGGACTTGCTCTCGTGGATCAGGTGGACCATGGTGGCCCAGTGCGTGTCGATCGTGGCGTCGTGCGCGGGGTACGCGCCCTGGTCGATCTGTTCCGCGTAGGCGGACACGAAGTTCGTCACCGCACCGATCCACTGGTTGGCCAGCGGGGAGAACGTCGTCGCCTTCACGCCTGCCGTCTCCAGCAGCGCGACGCCGTGCAGGAAGCTGTTCAGGACACCCCACATGATGCTGAGCAGGGCCACGTCGTAGAGCGACGCCAGCCCGTGGTCGGCGCCGAGGTGGGTGGCCGCGCCCAGGCGGGCGAGGGTGGCCTCATGGGCGCCGAACACGTCCTCGGGGCCGCTGTAGAGCAGTACCGCGTGTTCCGTGCCGATGACGGGCGGAATGGCCATGATCGCGCCGTCGAGATACGAGATTCCGAGGCCGGCGGCCCATTCTGCCGTCTGCCTGCCTCCCTCGGAGTGCCCGGAGGTGAGGTTCACCAGGGTCTTGCCCCTGAGGGCGGAGCGGACGGGCTCCAGGACCTCACGCACGGCGTCGTAGTCGGTCAGGCAGACGATCACCAGCGGGGCGGCGGCGATCGCCTCGGCGACCGAAGGGGCGAGCGTGGCGCCGTCGGCGACGAGCCCGTCCGCCTTCTGGGGGGACCGGTTCCACACGGTCGTGGCGTGCCCGGCACCGAGGAACGCGCCGGCCAGCGCCTGGCCCATGAGCCCCAGGCCGATGACCGTGACCGGAGTGTTGTCGTCCATTGCCATCACACCGTCCCGCCTTCAGGGCAACGCGCTGCCGAACTCCTCGGGAAACCGGCGGTGTCTGCAGTGAGACTCATAGAAAAATGGCACCATCTTCTCTGATTCGAATGGGCGCTGGCACGCGACGCTCCGCATGGGTGAGCTGTCCAGAAGCTATCGGCCCGCCGGAATTCGCCCCTCATCGAACGGTAACCAGCGAGTCATCGACCGGAGGCCGGCAGGGGAAGCCCTTGCGCTGATCGGGGGCGCGGCCGCTTCCGCACGTCGTCGAGGAACGCTCGAGCCCCCAGAGGTCCGCGAGATGAACCGTGGTGGATTCGGCAAGGCGCTGTCACCGAACTGTGAAGCACACGCGCGAACCTGGAGTCCACCAGAGGAACGTTTCACGCCGTCATCGGGGGAGTACGCCATGAGCACCTTGAGCAGAGCCTTTGCCGCTGTCACCGTCGTCACCGTGTCCGCGCTGGCCCTGACCGCCTGCGGTCCCGGCGAGGACGGTGCCGCGGGCGGGGCCGGCGTACCGTCGGCGACTCCCGCCTCGCCGTCGCAGCCCGCCGAGTCGTCCTCGCCCGCCGAGCCGTCCTCGCCTGCGAAGCCGTCCGCATCCGCCAAGCCGTCCGCGCCCGGCAAGCCGGCGTCGCCGTCGGTCGATCCGGACTACGACGTCTTCCCCTGCAGCACCTTCGACGTGACGTTCACCGCGAGCCTTGCAGAGCCCACGACCAGCAGCTACCTGCTGAAGGTCACCAACAAGTCCGGCAAGCCGTGCCGGGTGCTCGGCCACCCCGTCGTGACCTTCGGCGACCTGGACGGGCAGGCGACGGAGCGCGGTACGGCCCCTGGCATCGAGGAGGCCATCCGGCTCGCACCGGGCCAGTCCGCCTATGCCGGCCTGATGGGCGGCCTGAAGGGCGCCAAGAGCAAGACTGTCTCCTCGATCGCGATGACCATGAACACCGAGTCCGACCTGAAGCAGGTCCCGCTCAAGGCCTCGACGCCCGGACTCAACGTCTCCGACGACAACTCGGTCACCGCGTGGATGGACAACGCCGAGGACGCGCTGAGCCTGTAGCCGGTCTCCCGCTCGGGCGCCTCCGCCGCGCGGCGGAGGCGCGCGCGGGCGGGAGAGCCGCCGGGGCGCCGGCTGTCGTCGGCCTTCATGTCCCGTCGTCGGGACTCGCCTCACGCCGCGCCGGTGCCGTTCCGCGCGGAGGCCAGCCGTGCCTCCGCGCTGCCCAGGAGGGTGTCCAGCACGACCGGATAGGCGCTGCGATTCATCCGGTCGGCCAGGAGGTGTGCGGTGGCGGCGATGTGCGGATGTGTCTCGGCCGGCAGCCGGGCATAGGTGGAGGACCACATGTCCTCGTCCGCCTCCCTGACCTCGTCCTTGATCGCCAGCGCGCCCGCGTCCAGGGAGGCGAAGGCCAGGGCCAGGTCGATGAAGGCGTGGTACACGCCGACGGCGTCCGCCTCGCCGAAGCCCGCGCCGCGCAGGATGCCGAGAATCGTCTCGTCCACCTCGATCTCCCGGGGGCGGCCGGTGACACGGCTGGCGGTCAGCAGGGCGGCCTGCGGGTGGGCGAGGTAGGAGGCGTGGATGGCCAGACCCAGAGAACGCAGGTCGGTGCGCCAGCTCCCGGTGGCCGTCCAACTGTCCAGGGCGCGCCCCATCAGCTCCTCGCCGATGGCCCGGGTCAGACCGTCCAGGCCCGCGAAGTACCTGTACAGGGTGCTGGGGTCGGCTCCGAGAGCGGCGCCGAGCCGACGTGCGGTCAGTCCGGCGCTCCCGTGCTCGCGCAGCATCCGCAGCGCTGTCTCCACGATCAGCCTCTCCGACAGCACGGAGCCCTGCCGGGTCGGCCGCCGCCTGCGCCGTTCCGCCTCCGGAACCACCTTCTTCGGCATCACTCCACCGTCCCGTCGCTCCTTATGCCAACGCTGTAGACCTTAACCGCCGGGACCGTGTTGCATCGAGGTGTTCCCAGGCGCTCGCCGGGACCGTCTAGCGAAAGTGGTGTGTGACATGCGCGTACTTCTCGTCGGCGCCGGCGGCGTCGGAACCGCCGTCACCCGTATCGCGGCCCGCCGCGACTTCCTGACCCGCATGGTCGTGGCCGACTACGATCCGGCCCGGGCCGAGGCCGCCGTGGCAGCGCTCGACGACCAGGAGGGCCGGTTCAGCGCCCACCGTCTGGACGCCTCCGACGAGGCTGCGGTCCGGCGCCTCCTCGTCGAGGAGAGCTGCGACGTGCTGCTGAACGCGACCGACCCCAGGTTCGTGATGCCGCTGTTCCACGCGGCGCTCGCCGCCGGTGTGCACTACGTCGACATGGCGATGTCACTGTCCGTTCCGCACCCCACCGCACCCTACGAACAGTGCGGGGTCAAGCTGGGCGACGAGCAGTTCGCCCTGGCCGAGGCCTGGGAGAACGCCGACCGCCTCGCCCTGGTCGGCATGGGCGTGGAGCCCGGCCTCTCGGACGTCTTCGCCCGGTACGCGGCCGACGAACTCTTCGACGAGATCGAGGAGATCGGCGTCCGCGACGGTGCGAACCTCACCGTGGAGGGCTACGACTTCGCGCCTTCCTTCAGCATCTGGACCACCATCGAGGAGTGCCTCAACCCGCCCGTCGTGCACGAGAAGGGCCGCGGCTGGTTCACCACCGCGCCCTTCAGCGAGCCGGAGGTCTTCGACTTCCCCGAGGGCATCGGCCCCGTGGAGTGCGTCAACGTCGAGCACGAGGAGGTCCTCCTCATGCCCCGCTGGGTGGACGCCCGCCGGGTGACGTTCAAGTACGGCCTCGGCGACGACTTCATCGCCAAGCTGAAGACCCTCCGGGATCTGGGGCTCGACTCCACGGCCAAGGTCACCGTCCCCGGCGCCGACGGACCGGTCCAGGTCTCCCCGCGCGACGTGGTCGCCGCCTGTCTGCCCGACCCCGCCACGCTCGGGGACCGGATGAAGGGCAAGACCTGCGCGGGCACCTGGGTCAAGGGAACCAAGGACGGCGCGGCGCGGGAGGCGTACCTGTACCACGTGGTCGACAACGAGTGGTCGATGCGCGAGTACGGCTCCCAGGCAGTGGTCTGGCAGACCGCCATCAACCCGGTGATCGCCCTGGAGCTGATCGCTGACGGTACGTGGAAGGCAAGCGGCGTCCTCGGCCCCGAGGCGCTGCCGCCCCGGCCGTTCCTGGACCTGCTCGGCGCGTACGGGTCTCCGTGGGGGCTGCGCGAAGAGAGCTGACCCGCCCGGCGGGGCGGTCAGCGGTCGGACGGTGGCGATGCGGAGACCCCCGTGCGGATCTCGTCCAGTGAGTCCTGCAGCAGGGCCCTGGCGCGGGTGAACCAGTCCGCCAGTACGGCGACCTCGTCAGGGCTGTAGTCCGCGAAGAGGAGGCCAAGGCGCTCGTAGAAGGGGCCGTAGGCCTGGAGGATGCGCTCCAGTGCGGACTCTTCCATGACGAGCCGGACCTTCCGGCGGTCCTGAGGGTCCGCCTGGCGCCGGATGTACCGGGCCTTCTCGAGGCGGTTGAGGACGCCCGTCACCGCACCGGTGGTCAGCCGGGCCCGGTCGGCGAGGTCGCCGGCCACCAGCGACTCGCCGGCCGTGGCGGCTTCGACGAGGAAGCCGAGACAGGTCAGATCCGTGACGTTGAGGCCGAGGAGCCGCGCGATGTCCTGCTGCCCGAACTGCGCGGTCGCGATCATCCGGTCCATCGCATACAGCGCCTGCTCCGCCGTCGCCGCCGGACGTGCCTTGCCCTGCACCACATTTCCCCTTAGCATCTAAGTAAATTATCTCGCGAGGTAAGACATCTATGGGTGGGCCGCGGCCCGCCACCTGAGCATCCCATTTCCCGAGGAGGCGCCGTGAGCGCGCACGGAGACCACGATCTGGGCCACACGGTCGCCGGCTGGACAGGCACCGGCATCGCCACCATCGGTTGTACGGCGACGGGTGTGGCGCTCGCCGCCCACTCGACCGCGGGGCTGCTGTTGGGCGCCGGGGTCGTGGCCCTCGCCGTGCTCACCACCTGGTGTCTCCACCTGGCGGGATGGGGCAAACCCTCCGGACCCCGGCCGGCCGATCAGCAGCACTGGCGCGTCCGTGACGCGGCGGCACGCCGGGGCCATCCCGACTGCCTCGGCTGCCGCCTTGCGGGCCGCAATCCCGCCGAGGCCCCGGCCGCGGCGATCGAGCCCGCACTCGCGGGACAGTCGTCGTAGCAAGGCTCTGTCCTTCGGGTGACCGTCAGCCCTTCGGGACACGGCGGCCGGTGACGACCGGGTCGGCGCGTACGTGCGCACGCACCCCCTGCGGGCCGAACAGGACGAGGAGCTCGACCGCGCCTCCGTCGGCGCTGCCCAGCCAGTGAGGCATCGACGTGTCGAACTCCGCCGCCTCACCGGACGGCAGCGTCAGGTCGCGCTCGCCGATGACGAGCCGCAGGCGTCCGGTGAGTACGTAGAGCCATTCGAAGCCTTCGTGGGTCTGCGGCGTCGGTTCGAGCAATTCGTGGGTGGCAGGGATGATCATCTTGAACGCGTGCACCCCGCCCGGCCGCCGGGACAGGGGCACGAACGTCATGCCGAACCGGCTGATCGGCTTGAGGTGTATCCGCGGATCGCCCGTGCGTGAGGCACCGACGAGATCGTCCAACGGAACGTCATAGATGCGCGCCAGAGGCAGCAGCAACTCCAGGCTCGGCCGGCGGTGCCCGCTCTCCAGCCGGGACAGAGTGCTCTCCGACACGCCCGTCGTCGCCGCGAGGTCGGCGAGAGTGATGCCGCGGGCACGGCGCAGTGCGCGAAGGCGCGGCCCCACCGCGTCGAGCACGTCCTCGTCCGTCGTGTGATCCATCAGGCCATCTTGCAGTAACCGCAAGATTCCGTGCCTTGTCGTGGGGGCCTGGCGAGACTCGGTGCGTACCGACACAAGGAGTCTTGATGAACAGCAGGATCGATACGGTCGCCTTCTGGGACGGCGTCCACGCGGCGCGAGCGGAGGCCGGCGAGCGGCGGCCGAATGCCCGTCTCACCGAGACGGTCACGGGTCTGCCGCCCGGTGACGCGCTGGACCTCGGCTGCGGGGCGGGCGGCGACGCGCTGTGGCTCGCCCGCGCGGGATGGCGTGTCACCGCCGTCGACGTCTCGGGGGTGGCTGTCGAACAGCTCGCCGCCGTCGCCCGCTCGCACGGCCTGGACGACCGCGTCACGCCCGTGCGGGCCGACTTGCGGCGGACGTTCCCACCCGGCGCATTCGACCTGGTCTGCGCGCATTACCTGCACACTCCCTTCGACCTGGACCGGTCAGCAGTCCTGCGCTCCGCCGCGCTCGCACTGCGCCCGGGCGGGCGACTGCTGGTCGTCGACCACGGCTCGGTCGCGCCATGGTCGTGGGACCAGGGTTCCGGCGTTCGCCCTCCGACCCCGCGTGAGGTCGCGGTGAGCATCGGTCTGGCGCCGCAGACATGGACGGTCGAGCGTGCCGACGCGCCCCGCCGGATCGCGACCGGCCCGGACGGACGTACCGCCGAGGTCACCGACCATGTCCTCCTCGTCCGCCGCGCCGCCTGACACCCCCGCCGCCCCATCGACAGAGCAAGGGAGATCCCGATGCCCGGCACCAGGCGCCGCGACACCCCGCCGCCCCGGACCGGAAACGACGAGGCGGAGGTCCTGCGCGGATTTCTCGACCACCTCCGGAACTCGATCGCCGCGAAGGTCGAAGGCGCCCCCGAACCGCACGTGCGAACAGCCGCGGTGCCGTCGGGCACGAACCTGCTCGGCCTGCTCAACCACCTGACCTTCGTCGAGCGCTCGATGTTCCTCGGAGACGACGTCGCCGACTGGGAGGCGACGTTCCGAGCCGCACCGACGGACACCGTGGCCGATGTCCTCGCCCGCTACCGGGACGCGGTCGAGCGCGCGAACGGCGTTCTCGACACGTGCACCGATCTCGGCGCGCGGGTTCCCCGACCGCGGCCGGACCGCCCCGCTCCCAGCATCCGCTGGGCGCTCACCCACATGATCGAGGAGACCGGCCGGCACGCGGGCCACGCGGACATCCTGCGCGAACTCATCGACGGCACGACCGGCCGCTGATCCCGTGCCGGAGCGCGCGTGCGGCCGTCAGGCGGAGGCCACGACCTCGCCTGCCGAGATCTGGGGAGGGTTGGGGAGGAGCGAGGCGAGGTTCTCCGCCACGAAGTCGGCCGCCCTCGCGATGGACTCCTCCGCGCCGGACCGGTCCTGGAAGACGCTGGTCGAGACCATCACCCCGTCCCCGGCGTCGACCCAGTAGTAGGCCACGAAACCGGAGACCTGGCGCATGAGCGGCACGAACCCCTCGCTCACGACGCGGCCTGCCTCAGCCGGATCGGTCACCCCTTCGTACCTCCGGACAGCTGCGTACATCGCCATGGCTCCTCAGTGCAGGGTTCGACTGGTGCTGAGGAGTCGTACCCTGCGACGACTGTCCGGATCATGAGGCGTCCGACAATCACCTGAAGAGCCGACGCCGAACCGGTCGTGCCGCCTGTTCGCCGGGTCGAGGCCGCCCTCCGGGCCGCCCGTGTCAGGCGACCAGCTCGTAGATGCTCCGGGCCGACAGCCACAGGCCGAGCAGCAGGGCCAGTGTGACCACCAGCTGTTCCTGGTGGTGCTCCAGCCAGTTCCTCAACGCGTTCAGGCGGGCGTTCGCGACCGCGGGCGACCAGACGACGTACATCTCCATGACGATGAGGCTGAGCGTGGCCAGCAGGCAGTAGCCCGACAGCGCGAGCCAGTCGGTGAGGGTGGAGAGATCCGCGTCGAGAGCGGTCGCGGCGCCCGCGCCCACCAGACCCCAGGGCTGCAGCAGCCATGCCAGACCGGCTGCCGTGACCGCCGACGCGTTGTCGATCCGGGCGGTCCAGCGGGGCGGGCCGTGCGGGCGGGGCGGCCGCCGGTGCCGGTACCCGCCGTACAGCACCAGAGCCAGGCCGATCGCGAGCTTCACGGCGATCCCGGCGGTCGAGGGCGCGCTGTGACGCGCGGGAGGCTGACCGCCGGTCAGCAGCACCACGACGGCGATCACCGCGATCAGGTTGGCCAGCCACGACAACAGGAACGCCAGACCCTTACGGACACCGCGCCGGGAGGAGAGCAGCAGGATGAAGGCGCTGTTGTGCAAGGGCCCCAGGGTGATGGCCGTACCGATCACCATCAGGTCGAGGACCATCGGAACAGCCGCTCCTTGGTCTCGAGGGTGTCCGCAACGTGGGGACAGGGGGGCCGAGCAGTCGGGTCACCGCGTCGTGTGGGACCGCGTTCCGACTTTGCAGGGGGCGGCCCGGCCGGTCAAGCCAGCCACGCCCGTGACCCCCTGCCGGCCGCTCCGCCTCGACTCGGGCTGGTCAGAGGTCGCTGTCGATGCCCGTGACCGCCGGCGGGCCGAGGGGTGCGTCGCCTTCCGCGATTCCGGCGTCCTTCAAGGCGGCCGCGACCAGACGGGTGGCGTCCAGTTCGGCCTCGTACCGGTCCCGTGCGTCGATCTCGAGGCGGATCGAGAAGGTGCCGTCCCCGTTCAGCGTGAGGAGGTCCAGACCCTCGCTCTCGCTCACGTCGGTGTGCTGGGACGCCAGCTCCCGTTCGAGGACCGCGCGCGCGGAATCGGTGATCCGCGTAAGGAACGTGCCGGGAACGGTGATGACGAACGTGGTCATGGCGACTCCTCGCGTAGGCCAGAGTGTGCGTGGCGTACTGCTTCCCCCGTCTGTCGTGCCGAAGCCGCCGGTACGCCGGCCGGCCCACCGGCCGGCCACCTGCGCGCTCACCGCACCACGCCTCAGGGCCGTCCCGGATCAGCCCACCAGATCCGGTGCGCGCAGCATCTCGGGCGGGATGCCCCACGCGTCGACGAGGTCGACCGCCACAGGCCGGACCTTGCGGCAGAGGTCGTTCACCTCCCGGCTGATCGCCTTGGAACGCTGGACTGTCAGCCGGCCGTGCTCCATGAACCAGGCCCGGTCGGCCTCGATCGTCGACAGGGCGAACAGGTCGCACAGCAGGGCCAGGGCCACCTTCTCGTCGCCCTCGGGCATCGCCCGCACCTTGTCGACGAAGGCCTCCGTCACCAGCCGTTCGACGTGGGCACGGGCGAGCGCGATGACATGGTCCTGCACCTGCGAGAAGACGGCGCCGGGGTCACGCTTCTGGTCGATCCCGCGTTTGATCCGGCGGGCCAGCCCGGCGAGCATGTGCTCCTCCCGGAAGCGGACCATGGCGAGCTGGTACTCCGAGTCGCGCAGACCGGCTTCCTGGTCCCACTCGTCGCCGCCGGGCAGCAGGTCGCGTACCCGCTCGAGCAGCTTGTGGGCGGAGGTGCGCTCGATGACCGTCTCCACGGCGAGGTTGGTGAGGTAACGGACCGTGCCGAGCTGGTCGAGGTCCTCGAACTCGCTGGCGTGGTCGGTGAGCAGCCCCTTGGCCACGAGCTGCAGCAGGACGTGGTTGTCGCCCTCGAAGGTGGTGAAGACGTCGCTGTCGCTCTTCAGCGCGGCGAACCGGTTGACGGCGAGGTACCCGGCGCCGCCGCAGGCCTCGCGGCACTCCTGGACGACCCTGGTGGCGTGCCAGGTGGCGAGCGCCTTGAGGCCGGCGGCCCGCGATTCGAGCCGGCGCCGCGCCTGTGCGTCGTCCTCGATGCCGGAGAAGACGTCGTGCAGGTGCGAGCGCACGACGTCCTGCGCGAAGTGCAGGGCGTACGTCCGGGCGACGAGCGGCAGCAGCCGGCGCTGGTGCAGGCCGTAGTCGAGCAGTACCTGCTCCTCGGCGCCGGAGGTGGCTTCGAACTGCCGTCGCCGCGCGCCGTACTTCGTGGCGACCGCCAGAGCGACCTTGGCGACGCCGACCCCGGCGCCGCCGACACTCACCCGGCCCTGCACCAGCGTGCCGAGCATGGTGAAGAAGCGCCGGTTCGGGTTCTCGATCGAGCTCTCGTAGACGCCTTCCGGGCTGACGTCGGCGAACCTGTTGAGGAGCGCCTCGCGTGGGATCCGTACACCGTCGAACCAGATGCGGCCGTTGTCGACGCCGTTGAGACCCATCTTGCGGCCGTCGTCCTCGATGCGGACGCCGGGTGCCGGCTCGCCGTCGACCCGGATGGGCACGAGGAAGGCGTGCACGCCCTCGGACCGGCCGTCCACCTCCAGCTGGGCGAAGACGACCGCCAGCTCGGCGTGGCGGGCCGCGTTGCCGATGTAGTCCTTGCGCGCCCGGTCGTCGGGGGTGGTGACGACGAACTCCTGGCGTGCGGGGTCGTACCGTGCGACGGTGCCGAGCGCCTGGACGTTGGAGCCGTGACCGGTCTCGGTCATCGCGAAGCAGCCCATCAGCTCGCCGGTGATCAGCCGCGGCAGACAGGTCTCGTGATGGCGCTCGGTGCCCAGGTGCAGGATGGCGCCCCCGAACAGCCCGAACTGCACACCGGTCTTCACCAGCACGGACAGGTCACCGAAGGCCAGCGTCTCGAACGCGGCGATGGAGGCTCCGACGTCGCCACCGCCGCCGTACTCCGCCGGGAAGCCCATGCCGGTCTGGCCCGTCGCCGCCATCTCGACCACGATCTCGCGCACCCGCTCGCGGAACGCGTCCACGCCGAGTTCGTCGGCTTCGTCGAGTACGGAGGCGTGCGTCCCCAGATTGCTCCGGACGAGGTCGCGAATCCCGGCGTACTCGCCGTCGAGTACGGCGGCCAGTGCACGGACGTCGATGTCGGGCTGTATGTAGCCGGTCGCCGTGGAGGGTGAGTTGTCGAGGGCCATGCCGCTTCGCTACCCCGCCGCGGCAAGATCAACCGGCGCCGGCCGGGTGGCGGGCCGGAGCCGACGGGCGGCGCGGCGGGCACGTCGGCTTCCGGAGCCGCCCCTTTCGGGTCGAGTGGGGCGGGGCGTCGTCGACAGGGGTGGCTCCGGGCACCAGACTGTTCGCGGAGGTGACGCGAGTGGTGGAAGAATCGGTGGAAATGCGGGCCGCTGTCCGGGAGACGTACGGTCCGGCCGACCTCAGTTCGGTCCCGGTGTTCGCCGGAGGGTTCATCAACTTCGGGTACTGGCGCTCGATCGACCTCGCCGGACCGATCACGGTCGACGACCGGGTGCGCAGTCAGAGCGACATGTACCGGCAGGTGCTCGACGCCGCCGGTCCGCTGGCCGGCCGCCGGATCGTCGAGGTCGGCTGCGGGCTCGGTGTCGGCTGCGCGCTGGCCCTGCGCGAGTACGGACCGGAGCAGGTGACCGGTATGGACATCCATCCGCAACAGCTGGACCGCGCGCGCCGGACCAACGCGGAGCTGCTGGAGACCTCGCCGACGGGGCTCCGCTTCGTCCGGGGTGCGGCGGAGGAGATGCCGTTCGCCGACGGGGAGTTCGACTGTGTCTACAGCGTCGAGGCGGCCCAGCACTTCGACGACATGATCGCCTTCACCCAGGAGACGGCCCGCGTACTGCGGCCCGGTGGCCGGGTGGTCGTCGCGAGCTTCTTCACCCCGGACGACGATCCGGGAAACGGAGCCCGGCTCGCGTCCTGCCTGGAGTCGTACGCCGACGGGCTGGACATCGCGCGCCCCGTCTCGCTCGTGACCGACGCGTTCAGCCGGGCGGGTCTGACGGACGCCCAGGCCGTGTCCATCGGGCCCGATGTGTGGCAGGGCTGGGACCGCTGGCTGTCGGACCAGTGGAAGCCGGGCACCTGGCCGCGCAACTTTCTGAAGGCCTACGAGCAGGGCAGCCTCGACTACTACGTCGTCACGGCCACGCGCCCGCAGACCTGACCCCGAGACCAGGAACCGCCGTCGCGCGACCCCGCACCCCGCACCCCGCCGTCCGTGCGGGGGCGGGGTGCCGCACTTGGCCTATACCAATTGCCCGAGTCCCCGTAGTCTCCTCCGTGGCCAGCGGTACCCCCTTCCCTCCACCCCGGCCGCGTGCTGGTGCGTGCGACGCCGCCCCAACGTCGCCCCGAGCAGCCGGGTTCCCCCGTCGCCGCCTCCAGGAGGATCACGGTGAACATGCGCACCAGAAGCCCGGCGGTCATCTGCGCCCTCGGTGTCGTCGCCTCCCTCGCCCTGACCACGGCCTCCGCGGAGAGCCGTGAAGCCCGGCAGTCGACCGCGACGACCGCGCAGGCCGCGAAAGTGACGCACGGCGCGCACGCCGCGAAGATCAGGCTCACCGGCGTCGCCACGGCGCGCAATCCGACCGCCGGCGCCGCCGGACCCGGTGGCGCCATCTGGATCGCCGAACGTGCGGGAACTGTCAGGGTGTTGGGCGCTCAAGGGCTCGGTGAACCTGTGCTCGACATCTCCTCCGAGACCACCACGGACGGGGAACGCGGCCTCCTGGGCATCGCGTTCGACCCGGCACGCGCACACCTCTACATCTCGTACACGAATCTCGAAGGCACCAGCACCATCGACGAGTTCGCCGTCCGGAAAGGCAGGATCCGGCCGGAGACCCGGCGCACCGTCCTCACCCAGACTCAGCCGTATGCGAACCACAACGGCGGCGACATCAGGTTCGGGCCCGACGGATACCTCTACATCGCGTTCGGCGACGGAGGCGCCGGCGGCGACCCGCACGGCAACGGGCAGAACCTCGACACGCTGCTCGGCAAGCTGCTGCGGATCGACCCGCGCGGAGGCACGCCGTACGCGATCCCCTCGGACAACCCCTTCGCCGACGACCCGGGCGCGCGGGACGAGATCTGGGCCTACGGGCTCCGCAACCCGTGGCGGTTCTCCTTCGACTCGCGTACGGGTGACCTGCTGATCGGCGACGTCGGTCAGAACGACTGGGAGGAGATCGACTGGGCGCCCGCGAGGAGCAAGGGCGGTGAGAACTACGGCTGGTCCCAGATGGAGGGCAATCACCCCTTCCGGGGCGGCACCGAGCCGGCGAACCATGTGCGCCCGATCCACGAGTACGCCCGAACCGGTCTCGGCTGCGCGTGACCGGTGGGTTCGTGTACCGGGGGAGCGCGATCCCGGCCCTCAGGGGTCAGTACGTGTTCAGCGACTACTGCGACGGCACCATCCGTTCCCTCGCGCTGAAGAACGGAAAGGTGACGGCGGAGAACGACCTCGTCGTCAACGGTGGCGAGGTCATCTCCTTCGTGGAGGGCCGCGCGGGCGAGCTGTACGTCCTCGCGATCGGCGGCAACATCGCCCGTATCGACCCGGCGTAGCCGACCAGCGCCGTATGCCGTCCGGCTCTCCGGTGGGAGGCGAAGCCGGACGGCACACGGCGGGAGAAGGCTACGACCGCGTCGCGGTCCCGCATCCCCCGTCCGGCTCCGGGCGCTCGGCCATCGACGTGCTGCGGTCGTAGGGATCCACAGTGGATCCGTTCGTCTCCGCGTCCGCGCTCGAACGGTCGAAGTCGGGGGTGAGGAAGCCGGTGACGGGGCCGCAGCCGCCGTTGGTCATGTCGGCCTTGTACGAGACGAGGGAGAACGTCCCCGGCTCGGTGACCACCTTCGTGGGATCGTCCCAGCTGACCACCACCTCGCGCCGCACGATGGTCCGGACGACGTCCTCGCTGCCGCCCTCCGCGCGGACCACGGGGTACACGTAGGTGACGTCCCCCGTGACCCGTACCGAGCCCTTGGGTCCTTCCTCGAAGGTGAGCCGGCCGCGGGTCTTCACGGTCTCGCCGACGAGTCGGGTCGTGGCCGGGTCGAACCGGCTGAAGAGCAGGACGGGGTCGGTCTCCCGGTCGGGCTTGCGGAAGGCGGAGCCCAGGAAGGCCTGGACATCCTGCTGGTGAGGGTTGATCAGGGAGATCGCCCGCGCGGGACGCTTCCCTTCGAGCACCTGCCGGTCCAGATTCGACCAGGTGAGGAAGTCCCGCGTCCGGTCCAGCGCGCGCCCGACCTGGTCGCTGTTCATCCAGCCCGTCGCCTTGGGGCGCGGCATGCCGACCCCGGCCGCGCCGTCCGCCCAGCGCGCCGCAGGTGAGCCGAGGAACGGCTCCGCGAGCGTCGCACGTCGCGGGGTCTCCGGCGGGGGCGCCTGGTCGGGGCGTCCCGATTCCACGGCAAGCGGCCTGATGTCGCCCGCGCCGAACCAGTCGGTGAGGAGCCCGGGCGTCAGCGAGGCGGCCAGCACCGCCACCGCGGCGGCCATGCCGGCGACGTACCATCCCCTACCCCGACGGCGAGGCCGGGCGGGTGCGGACGCGCGCCAGACCGGTGCGCCGCCGACGGGCCGCTGCTCGGGCGACTTCGCGGTCCTGCCACGCTCCTCGGCCGACAGCTCCCTGGGGGCATCCGCCGTTCCGGCCACCGAGTCCCGAAGGAACCGATCCCACTCCTCGTCGGGCACGGCCGAACCGCCCCGCCCCCCGCCCGCGCTCACTCCGCACTCCTCAGCTCTGCGTGATCCGGTATCCCCATGATCGTGATTCCGATGATCGCACAGCCGTACGTGGTGCCGTGGTGGGGTCGTTCAGGCGAGCGTGGGCACTCGCTCGGACCGCGGCGGCGGACCGGGCGGTGTGCCGTCGCCGAACGGCCGTCCACCGAGCGCGTCCCGACCGTGCGGGGTGAGCCAGCCGCTCGTGTCGGGGCCGCCGGGGACGATCCCGGTCGGGTTGATGGTGTGGTGCACCACGTAGTAGTGGGCCTTGATCTGGTCGAAGTCGATCGTGTCGCCGAAACCGGGCGTCTGGAACAGGTCCCGCGCGTAGGCCCACAGGGCCGGCAGCTCCGTCAGTTTCTGCCGGTTGCACTTGAAGTGGCCGTGGTAGACGGCGTCGAACCGGACCAGTGTGGGGAAGAGCCGGAGATCGGCCTCGGTGATCGTGTCACCCACCAGGTAGCGCCGGCTCGTCAGTCGCTGCTCCAGCCAGTCCAGCCGCTCCCACAACCGCTGGTACGCCCTGGCGTACGCCTCCTGCGAGCGCGCGAAGCCACACTTGTAGACACCGTCGTTCACGTCGTGGAAGACCTTGTCGGCCACGTCGTCGATCTCGTCGCGCCGTGCCTCCGGGTACAGCTCTGGCGCGCCCTCCCGCTGGTGCGCCGCCCACTCGTGGCCCAGGTCGAGCGTGATCTGCTCGAAGTCGTTGGTCACCACCTGACCCGTGGAGACCTCGACGAGCGCGGGCACGGTGATGCCCAGCGGATAGTCCGGCCGGCGGGCGAAGAACGCCTCCTGCAGCCGTTCGATGCCCAGCACCGGGTCCTTGCCGCCCGGGTCCAGATGGAACGACCAGCTCCGCTCGTCGTGCAACGGCCCGGCCACGCCCATCGAGATCACGTCCTCGAGACCCATCAGGCGCCGGACGATCGCCGCCCGGTTCGCCCACGGGCACGCCCTGGCGATGATCAGGCGATAGCGTCCGGGCTCCACGGGATATCCGTCGCGGCCGTCGGCCGTGATGCGTGTCGTGATGTAGCGCTTGTCCCGCTTGAACTCACCGTCACCAGCCATACTCCGAGCCTAGCCATGGGGAGCCACATGTACGCCTGTCCCGTCGCCGGCGTTCCCCGAAAGGTCACCTAGGCGCGGAATCCAGCCAGAGCCTGCGCCCCGGTCCGGTCGGGTGGGTACCCGTGACCCCCATGACCACCGAGTAGAGGCTGGTCTCCGCGGCGATGAAGAGACGGTTGCGCTTCGCACCGCCCCAGGTGATGTTGGCGACCGTCTCCGGAATGTCGAGCCGCCCGATCAGAGTGCCGTCGGGGTCGTAGCAGTGCACCCCGTCGTCCATCGCGGCCACCCAGAGCCGGCCGCCGTCGTCGAAGCGGAGGTTGTCGAAGCGTGCGGTCCCGCGGGCCGCGGCCGCGGCGAAGACCTGGCCGTCGGAGAGTGTGCCGTCGTCGCGTACGTCGAAGACCCGGATGAAGCCTGCCCGGGTGTCGGAGACGAAGAGCTGCCGTTCGTCGGCGGAGAAGACGAGTCCGTTCGGGGCGCCGAACCCGTCGGCGACCAGCCGCACGTCGCCGGTGGCCGGGTCGATGCGGTAGACGTTGTTGGAGCCGATCTCGCTCTGCGCGCGGTGGCCCTCGTAGTCGCTGGTGATGCCGAAGTCGGGGTCGGAGAACCAGACGGAGCCGTCGGACTTGACCGCCGCGTCGTTCGGACTGTTCAGACGCTTGCCCTGCCAGCGGTCGGCCAGCACCGTGAGCGTGCCGTCGTGCTCGGTACGTGTCACCCTGCGGTTGCCCTGCTCGCAGGTGACCAGCCGGCCCTCGCGGTCCAGGGTGTTGCCGTTGGTGTGACCGGCGGAGCGGCGGAAGACGCCGACGGCGCCGGTCTCCTCGTCCCAGCGCAGCATCCGGTCGTTGGGGATGTCGCTCCACACCAACTGCCGCCAGGCGGGCACGTAGACCGGCCCCTCGGCCCAACGGCAGCCGGTGTACAGGACTTCCAGGCCTTCATCGCCGTTCATGCATCGGCCGGTGCGGAACCGGTCGTCGAACATCTCGTACAGCGCGGGCCGCTCGGTGGTCATTGTGGTCCTCCCGATCCAGGCAAGTGTCGAATGTGGTTCGGCACATCGGGAAGCCTGGAGGATGAGCTATGGTCAACGCAAGATCTGTTCGAATGGAGAGTCGTGGATCACATCGATCGCTCCCTGCTGGCACTGCTCCAGCAGGACGCCACCCGGTCCTACGCCGCGCTGGGCGAGGCCGTCGGTCTCTCGGCCGGCGCGGCCCATGAGCGCGTACGGAAGCTCCGCGAACGCGGAGTGATCCGGCGCACCGCGGCCGAAGTGGATCCGGCGGCGGTGGGCGGCGGCGTGCTGGCGTACGTGACGGTCGACTCGACGTCCTGGATGGGGGACACCGCCGAGAGCTTCGCCGCCCTCCCC
Organism: Streptomyces sp. NPDC013457; assembly: GCF_043089925.1. Classification (NCBI taxonomy): domain Bacteria; kingdom Bacillati; phylum Actinomycetota; class Actinomycetes; order Kitasatosporales; family Streptomycetaceae; genus Streptomyces; species Streptomyces sp. NPDC013457. The sequence goes on along the minus strand of NZ_JBICBL010000006.1, from coordinate 51,111 downwards.
GAGATCCTGGAGGCGCACATCATCGCGGGCAGCGCATCGGTCCTGGTGAAGGTCAGGACCGCGACCACCGAGCAGCTGCAGGACGTGCTGCGCCGGATCTACGCGATCGACGGAGTGAGCGGCACCCGGGCCACGGTGGTCCTGGAGACCTTCTTCGAACGGCAGGTCTCGCCGCTGACGGCCGATCAGGGGTGATCGTGCGCGCCGCCGGTGCGGATCACGGGTGTGGTCGGCGGCCGTCGGCACACCCGCCCGCTTGTCGGACCTCGCTGTTACGTTGACGCGAGGATCTTGCCTGGACTTCCTGAGAGGGCACATGTACGAGGAACGGCTCGCCGAGTTCTCCCGCGAGCGGCTGGACGGCAGACCGATACCCGACGACCTGCGCGTGCTGCTGGTGGCGCAGTGGGACGGCCGCACCGACTTCACTCACCTTCTCGACCTCGACTTCTTCGAGGCGGGAGAGGTCCACCCGCTCCTGGACACCAGCTATCTGAGCGAGAAGGAACTCGCGGACCCAGAGATGCAGGCCGTCAACGCCGGAGCCGCGGAGATGGCCACGCACGCCAAGCTCGTGGCGAAGGGCGGCAAGGGGTGGATCGGCTACTGGCTGCACCCCGACGAACCCGCGGACCGTGCGTGGCGCCTCGTGGAGCTGGACACCGAGTTCACCTTCTGGCGCGTGGGCGGACTCACCCTGACCGAGGGGCGTGCCGCCGAGCAGGCGTACCGTCAGGACGAGCCCGACGAGCGCATCGCGTTCACCCGGCTGGCCGCCGATCTCGCCGAGCTCGGCCTGCCGCTGAGCACCGAGAACCACGACGCCCTCGACGACACCGAGTTCACGGTGGACCCGGAAGAACTCATGGAGCGGCTGATCGAGGCCGAACGTGAGAAGCGCGGTCTTCGCTGATGGGGTGTCGCCGGCGGCGGGCGGCGGTCCCGGGCGGCAGAATGGCAGCGGCGCGAGCCGGGCGGGCGTCGCTCGCGGCGGGCGGCGTCGTGGAGCGCAGGAGGAACACGTGGCTCAGCTGCTGAGGGTCCAGAACTTCAACGTCTCGAGTGACGGAATCGGCGCCGGCGAGGACCAGACCCTGGAGAGGCCGTTCGGCCATGTCGATCCAGGGAAGCTGTTCGCCTGGGCGGGCGCGACGGCGAGCTGGACCATGCGCACCGAGCCCGGGGGCAGTCGGGGTCTCGACGACTACTTCACGCGTGACTACGACCGCAACATCGGCGCCGAGATCATGGGCCGTAACAAGTTCGGGCCCCAGCGCGGCCCCTGGCCCGACCTCGAGTGGCAGGGCTGGTGGGGCGACGAGCCCCCGTTCCGTACTCCGGTGTTCGTCCTGACCCACCACGGACGGCCTTCGTTCACACTCGCCGACACCACCTTCCACTTCGTCGGCGGCGACCCCGCCACGGTCCTCGAGCAGGCCAAGGAGGCTGCGAACGGCAAGGACGTCAGACTCGGGGGCGGGGCGAGCACCATCCGGCAGTTCCTCGACGCCGATCTCGTCGACACCCTGCACGTGGTGGTCTCGCCGGTGACGTTCGGATCGGGAGTGCGACTCTGGGAGTCACCCGACGAGCTGCTCGACCGGTTCCATCTGGACGTGGTGCCCAGCCCGAGCGGGGTGACGCACCACCTGTTCTGGCGGAAGTGACCGGTCCGGACAGCCTGGGCCCGGGGCTGGGGGCAAGCCGTGCCCGAGGTCCGCTCAGATGGTACGGACCGAGCTGAAGTCGACAGCCCGGTCCGCTTCCTCCAGCACCCGCGCGGCCACCTGCCTCGCCTCCGCCGGAACGTCTCCGCGCTCCCGGACGAGGGTCGCGTAGATCGGAGCGTCGGCCGCTGCCCGGCCCATGGGGTCGTACTGGTTCACTGCGCTGGTCCTTACCTGCGGTGGAATCGGCTCATGAGTGTACGGGGGGCGCTGTCCGCCCCACACGCCTGCCGCCCGCCCCACGCGCCTGCCGTCCGCCTCCCGCGAAGGTCAGACCTTCCGCCACTTCGCCTGACCGAACGAGAAGACGCCGAACAGGACGAGTCCGACCGCCACAGCCACGAGCAGCCACGGTCCGGCAGACGTCTGCGCGAACGAACGGATCGCGTCGTCCATGCCCTTGGCCTCCGCCGGATCGAACTCGACCGCCGCCTTGACGCCGAACCAGCCCACCGCCGCGAAGACGCAAGCCCGCCCGACCCCACCGACCGTGCCGGTGACATCCATGAAGCGCCGGGCCTTGCGGGACATCTGCCCCCACGTCAGGTGCTTGCGGTACCTCCGCATCACCGCGCTCCCGGCCAGCCACAGACCGGCCGACGCGAAACCGACGGCCACCGCGCCGACCCACCACTGGCCCCCCGGCAGCCCGAGCAGCCGGCCGGTGATGTCCTGGCTCTGCTGGTCGCTCGACCCCGCCCCGCTGTCCCGTGAGCCCGCCGCGAAGGAGAACACGACGAACGCGGTGGCGCCGTAGAACACACAACGCGCCCCGGACATGGCCCGCTTGGCCGCGCCGTCGCCCTTGGGGCCTGCGGCACCGAACACGGCCTCCGACAGCCGCCAGAGGGCCATACCGGCGAGGCCCACCCCCAGCGCCCACAGCAGCACCGCGCCGAACGGGGTCCCCGAGACTTCGGCCAGGGCCCCGCCCCGGTCCGCCTGCTCGCCCGTACCCGTCAGGCCGATCCGTGCGGCCAGCGCCCCGACGAGCAGATACAGCACCCCACGCGCCACGAAACCCATACGCGCCCCGCCACGGACGGCGTCGCCGCGGGCCACCCTTCTGGCCACCGTGGACGAACTCGCTGCGGTCATCTCCGGTCACTCCCCTCCTGGTCAGGACCATCGGGTTCCCCGCCTCCACCGGCCCAACCCCCGCTCCTCCGCCGGGACCGGACGCCAGGCGCTCAGTCTTCGGCGCGGGCCGCCTTCCTGGCCCAGAGGATGAGGGGCACCTGGAGGGGGAGGCGGGCGTAGGCGAGGGTCCTGGCCGCGGCGGGGCGGTCGCGCCAGTCGTACGCCATCTTCACGTTGGCCGGGAAGACGGCCGCGAAGAACAGGGCCGCCGCTCCGGCGCTCGCCCGGCGCGTCGCCGGAATCGCGAGCCCCGCGGCCAGCGTCAGCTCGGCGACGCCGCTCGCCTTCGTCCAGGCCCGAGGGCTGCCGGGCAGTGCCTCGGGGACGATGGCGTCGAACTGCCGCGGTGCGACGAAGTGTGCGGTGCCCGCGGCGGCCAGCAGGCCGGCGAGCAGAAGAGCGGGACGGTTGGGCCGAGGCATGGGGCTCCTTCGGGAAGAGGCGGACGCTGACGTGTTACCGGTGAGTATGTACCCATGCCCCCGGCCGCCGCTCCGCGGGGGAGCGAGGGTCTGCCCAAGGTCGTGAACCGGACAGAGGGGGAATGCGCGACGCTGGACCGCGAGCGCCTACTGGCCAGTACTTATGGCTTCTCGATGCGTGCGGGTGTGCATTGCATTCGCGCCGCTCTTTCTCCGTGACGTGTGGGGCGAAGGGCGCGTTGCTTTAGCCTCCATCGCCCTGGGGCGGTACGTCGTCCGCCGCCTGGACCGCTCTGATCAGGGTCAGGACGTTGACCCTTCAGTAACTTGGCGCTACTTTCGCTGCGTCCACCGAACGGCCCGATCTTCTTGCCGCGGGCCCGCGCGACCCCATGCCTTTTGTTCGGCTCTTTTGTTTGACCGAAATTATTCCCGGGCAATGCATCGCACATTCGGAGAATTATGACGTCAGCAGAGTACGTCCTGGACCTGGTCATCGGAGTGACTCCTTTCGGCGAGCCCGACGCGCGGCTCGCGGCCGCCGTCACACGCGGGGGAGGGCTCGGCGTGCTTGATCTGGGCACCGGAGACCGTGCGGCCAGGGAGGCGTGGGCGGACCTGCGCAGGTGGCTCCCGGCGCGTCACGGGATCCGCGTCGGACCGCGGTGCCGATTACCCGTCGACAGTGTGGTGCGCGGGAGCATCCTGCCGCACACCGTGGTGCTCGCCCACGGGGCCTCCTGGCGGCCCGGTGAACTCCCTGACGGTGTCCGCGTGCTGACCGAGGTGACGGATGCGGACGAGGCCCGGGACGCCCTGGCCGCCGGCGTCCACGGACTCGTCGCCCGGGGCAGCGAGTGCGGTGGACGGATCGGTGAACTCGGCACGTTCGTCCTGCTCCAGCGGCTCCTCGACATGGTCGGCCCCGACGGCCCGCCGGTGTGGGCCTGCGGCGGCATGGCGCCGGACACGGCGGCCGCCGCCGTGGTGGGCGGGGCGGCGGGGGTGGTGCTCGACACCCAGCTCGCGCTCCTGGCCGAATCGGCGGTTCCCGCGCCCGTCGCATCCCTCCTGCGAGGGACGGACGGTTCCGACACCACCGTACTCGCAGGTCACCGGTTCCTGCGCCGCCGCGTTCCCGGGGACGCGCTCGCGGACGAAGCGCCCGACGATCCAGAGCGGGTGGCGGCCCTGCTGGGAGGCCGTGACCCGATGAGGCAACTGCTGCCCGTCGGACAGGACGGCTTTCTCGCACTCCGCTTCGCCGACCGGTTCCGCGACGCCGCGGGCGCCGTCCGCGCCGTCACCCAGGCGGTGTCGGCCGCGGTCGAGGGGGACGGAGCCGCGGACGTCCTGCGTCGCGGATCGCCCATGAGCCGCGCACTGGGCACCGAACTGCCGATCGTCCAGGGCCCCATGACCCGGGTCAGCGACGGTGCCGACTTCGCCGCCGCCGTGTCCGACGGCGGGGGCCTGCCCGTCGTGGCCCTGGCGCTCGCCGGCCGTGACCAGGCCCATGCGCTGCTGGCCGCGGCGGGCGCCGCTCTGGCCGGCCGGCCCTGGGGCGTCGGCGTGCTCGGCTTCGCACCCGAGGAGACCCGCACCGCCCAACTGGAGGCCGTACGCGCCCACCGGCCCACGCACGTCATCATCGCCGGGGGCCGGCCCTCGCAGGCACACGACCTGGAAGCCGACGGCATCAAGGCCTTCCTGCACGTGCCCTCGCCCGGTCTGCTGCGCCAGTACCTGGAGCAGGGCGCCCGGCGGTTCGTCTTCGAGGGCGCCGAATGCGGTGGCCATGTCGGACCCCGTAACAGCTTCCCGCTCTGGGAGGCCCAACTGGCCGTGCTGGGCGACTGGACGGCCCAGAACCCGGAAGCCGCGGCAGGTGTGGAGGCGCTGTTCGCCGGTGGCGTCCACGACGCCCGCTCCGCCGCCATGGTCGCCGCGCTCGCCGCCCCCCTCGCCGCCCGCGGCTGCGCGGTGGGCGTCCTGATGGGCACCGCCTACCTGTTCACCGAGGAGGCGGTCGCGTGCGGCGCGGTGCAACCGCTCTTCCAGAGACAAGTCCTCGCCGCCGAGCGGACCGCACTGCTGAGGACCGCCCCCGGGCACGCGACCCGCTGCGTCCCCAGCCCGTTCAGCGACGGCTTCGGCGACCTGGAGGCCGCGCTGCGCGCCGAAGGCGTCCCAGGCCGCGAGGCATGGGAGCGGCTGGAACGCCTCAACGTCGGCCGGCTGCGCATCGCCAGCAAAGGCGTCGAGCGCACCGCGGCCGGAGACCTGGAGCCCGTGGACGAGTCCCGCCAGTACGCCGAGGGGATGTTCATGGCGGGCGAGGTGGCCGTGCTGCGCACGACGACCACCACGGTCGCCGCACTCCACGCGTCTGTCACCGACGATGCGGTCGCCTTCCTCGACCGGCGCTCCACCGACCTCCGCGAGCGCCTCGCACCGGACACGCACCGCGCCGCGGCGCCCGTGCCCACAGCCGCGCCGCTGGACGTCGCGATCGTCGGCATGGCCTGCATGTTCCCGCAGGCGCCGGATCTGGCCGCCTTCTGGGCGCTCGTCCTCGACGGGCACGACGCCGTCACCGAAGTCCCCCCGGAGCGCTGGGACCCCGCCGTGCACCACTCCACGCAACCGGGGGCCGCGAGCGCCTCCCGGTGGGGCGGGTTCCTGCCCCGGATCCCCTTCGACCCGCTGCGGTACGGGATCCCGCCGGCCTCGCTGGGCAGCATCGAGCCCGTACAGCTCCTGGCGCTCGAAGCCGCCCGGCACGCGCTGGACGACGCCGGATACGGCGAGGAGGGGCGGGTCTTCGACCGTACGCGGGCCGGTGTCGTGTTCGGCGCCGAGGCGGGCAGCGACCTCGCCAACGCCGCCACCCTGCGCGCCGTGCTCCCCTCCTACTACGGGCACCTCCCCGCAGGCCTCGACGAGCAGTTGCCGCGGCTCACCGAGGACTCCTTCCCCGGCATGCTCGCGAACGTCATCTCCGGGCGGGTGGCCAACCGTCTCGACCTGCGCGGCGCCAACTACACCGTCGACGCCGCCTGTGCCTCCTCCCTGGCCGCCGTCGACGCCGCCTGCAAGGAACTGGTGCTCGGCACCAGCGACCTGATGCTGTGCGGAGGCGCCGACCTGCACAACGGCATCAACGACTACGCCCTGTTCACCTCCGTGCACGCGCTCTCCCCGACCGGCCGCTCCAGGCCCTTCGACGAGAGCGCCGACGGCATCGCGCTCGGTGAGGGCGTGGCCTGCGTCGTCCTCAAGCGCCTCGCGGACGCCGAACGCGACGGCGACCGCGTGTACGGCGTCATCAAGGGGGTCGGCAGCTCAAGCGACGGCCGGTCCCTCGGGCTGACCGCCCCGCGCCCGGAAGGCCAGCGCGCCGCGCTGGAACGCGCCTACCGCACTGCGGGCGTCTCGCCGGCTCAGGTCACCCTCCTGGAGGCCCACGGAACCGGCACCGTCGTGGGCGACCGTACCGAACTCGGCGTACTCACGGAGGTGTTCGACCAGGCGGGTGCCTCACCCGGTGGGTGTGTCCTCGGGTCGGTGAAGTCGCAGATCGGGCACACCAAGTGCGCCGCGGGACTGGCCGGGCTGATCAAGACCGCGCTCGCCCTGCACACCGGGGTACTGCCGCCCACGCTGCACCTGGAGCGGCCTCTCGCCGTATGGAAGGAGGACGAGAGCCCGTTCGTCTTCCACCGGGAGGCGCTGCCGTGGCCCGCCGCGCCCGGACAGCGGCTCGCGGGCCTGAGCGCCTTCGGCTTCGGCGGGACCAACTTCCACGTCGTCCTCGCCGCGCACGACGGCGACGGGGCGCCGCCGGTCCACTCCAGGGACCTCTGGCCGGCGGAGCTGTTCACCTTCCGAGGCCCCACGCGTGCGTCGGCCCGCCGCGCGGTCGCCGAGCTGCTCGACCTCGCCGCCGCGGCCGAGGCGGGCACCGCCCCCTGGCGGCTCCGCGACCTCGCCGCCACGGCCTCGCACCGCGCGGGCCGTACCCACGGACGCGTGCACACGGCCTTGGTGGCCCACGACGTGACCGAGCTGTGCCGCCGACTGCGGCACGCCCTCGCCGCCCTGGATTCCGGGGCGTCCGACGGGGCGGGGGTGTCCGACGCGGCGGGAACGGGTGACGCGGCGGGGACGGGCGACGCGAGGGGAACGGGTGACGCGGCGGGGACGGGCGACGCCCCTCTTCCCGGGGGGCGCGAGAGCGCCGCCGGGGGCCGGCGGGCCTCCGCGCCGGGAAGTCCGCCGTTCGGGTTTCACCTCGCGGCGGAGGAAGCCGTCGACCCCGGTCTCACGGCGTTCCTGTTCCCCGGGCAGGGCAGCCAGCGCCCGGGGATGTCAGCGCACCTGTTCACGGCCTTCCCGGAACTCGGCCGGCTGCTGGACACCGGCGACGGGGCCCGCATCGCCAAGGCCCTCTACCCGCCCGCCGTGTTCGACGACGCCGCGAGGGAACGTACCCGGCAGGCCCTGACGGACACCCGGGCCGCCCAGCCGGCCCTGGGCGTCGTCGAACTCGCCCTGTACGACCTCCTCGCCCGCTCCGGTGTGCGCCCCGACCTGGCCGCCGGCCACAGCTACGGCGAGCTGGTCGCCCTGTGCGCGGCGGGCGTCCTCGACCCCGACGCCCTGGCCGGCCTCAGCACCGCGCGCGCGGCGGCGATCCTGGACGCGGCCGGCGACGATCCCGGTGCCATGGCCGCCGTCGCCGCCACACCCGAGGAGATCCACACGGCTCTCGGGGGTCGGATGCCGGACGGCCTCGTCGTCGCCAACCACAACGCCCCACGGCAGAGTGTCCTGTCCGGCCCGACGGCCGCCGTCGAAGCGGCGCTGGGGAGACTGCGGGACGCCGGGCACGGAGCGAAGCGGCTGCCGGTCGCCTGCGCCTTCCACAGTCCGCCGCTCGCCGCCGCCGGTCCCGTCTTCCGGCGAGCCCTTGAGCAACAGCCGCTCCACGCGCCGGAGTTCCCGGTGTGGTCGAACCGTACCGCCCGCCCCTACGTCTCCGCCCCCGACCTCGTACGCGACGAGCTCGCCGCCCAGATCGGCGCCCCGGTGCGTTTCGTGGAGCAGATCGAGGCGATGTACGAGGCCGGTGCGCGCACCTTCGTCGAGGTGGGGCCCGGTCGCGTCCTGACCCGCCTCGTCGCCGACATCCTCGGCGGGCGCCCGCACCGTGTCGTCGCCTGCGAGCCGCGTGCCGACAGCGGGTTGGCCGGCCTCCTGGACGCGCTCGCCAGGCTCGCCGTCGCCGGGCTGCCGGTGGCGACGGACTGGATGTTCCGGGGCCGCGAAGCCGTAGGCATCGACGGCGGCAGGGACTTCGACGGAGACGGCGGCAGGCACTTCGATCAGGCAACCGCACCGCGCCGACCCGGCTGGACGGTGGACGGACACCTCGTCCGCACCGCCGCCGGCGATCCGCTCCCCGGCGCCCTCGCGCCGGCCAGACGAGTCGTGGAGACGCCCGTGACAACGAATCCCGGTCAGACCCCGGCCGGTGAGGCCGATGCCCTCGTCGCCGAATTCCTCCGGACCAGCCGGGACATGATCTCCGCGCAACGCGACGTCCTGCTCGCCTACTTCGGCGCCGCCGCGGGAGGCAGACCCCCTCTGCCCGTACCGACGACACCGCACGAGCCGGCAGGCCTGCCGGCCGCCGTGCCGCCGTACGCCGAGCTCGCCGCGCCCACCCCCGCCCCCGCGCTCGCACAGACGCTCACGCCTTCGGCGGCGTCCGGTGCCGCCACGGCCGCGGATCTCACCGAGGAAGGTGTGCTGCGCACGGTCCTGGAACTCATCAGCGAGCGCACCGGCTACCCCCTGGACATGGTGGAGCCCGACCTCGACCTGGAGGCGGACCTGAGCGTCGACTCCATCAAGCGCGCCGAGATCGCCGGTGAGCTGGCCAGGCGCCTGGGCGGCGCGGGTGACGCCGCGCCGGTTCTGGACGACGGGGAGTTGGAGGAGCTCACGGGCGCCCGGACGGCGTCGGCGATCGCGCGCTGGATGTACAGCCGCGCTGCTGGTGCCGGTGGGAAGGTCCCGCAGGCTGCTCCCGACCCCGGTGGGCAGACCTCGCCGGCGGCTCCCGGCGCCGGTGGGACGGTCTCGCCGGCGGCTCCCGGCCCCGCCGCGCCCACCCTTGCCACGCCCGGACCCGACGGTGCCGCGGAAGAAGGGCCGCGGATCGCCGCGCCCCGCCGCTTGCGGATGCTGCCGGTGCCCGCTCCTGTTCCCGTGCCGGAGGCGGGAGTCGGGCCGGATGCCCTCGCCGGGTCGCGGTACGTCCTGATCGGCGACGGCACGGGCGTCTTCCGCGGTGTCGCCGCCGAACTGTCCGCCCGCCTGGCCCGACTTGGCGCCGAAGCAGTCGTCCTGGAGGGCGATCCCGTACCGGGTGAGGTGGACGAGTCCCTGGACGGTGTCGTCCTTCTCGCGGCCCTGGGGGAGGACGGCGCACCGTTCCTGCCCGCGGGATTCCCCCTCGTACGGGACCTCCTTCTGCGCGCACCCCGGCGGCTGCTCCTGGCCCGCGCGGCGGACGGGGTCCGGGCCGCCGGGGTGGACGGGCTCCTGCGGACCGCCGCCCGGGAGTACCCGGCCGTGGGCGTACGCTGCGTCGTGCTCGACCCGGGCACCGCCGAGGCCCCCGCCGACGCGGCCGACGCGCTGGCGGCCGAACTCCTCGCGGACGACGCCCTGCCCGTCGTCCTGCGCACCCCGGCCGGGAGGTTCGCTCCCGAGCTGACCGCGCAGCCGCTCGGCGCGCTCGGCACGACGGGAGCGGGCCCCTCGGGCGAGGGAGCCGCCGAGGCGGAGGCGCTGGGCCTTGACCGGGACAGCGTCGTGATCGTCGTCGGCGGAGCCCGTGGCATCACGGCGCGGTGCGTCGGTGCCTTCGCGACCGCCTCCCGGTGCCGCATCGAGCTCCTGGGCCGCACCCCGGCACCCGACGGGCCTGAGGACCCGCAGACCGCGGGCGCCCCCGACAGGGCCGAGTTGCGGTCCGTACTGGCGGGGACCGGGCGTTACGACGGCCCCGCCGCGGTCGAACGTGCCGCCGATCTGATCCTGGCCCGACGTGAGGTGACCGCGACGCTGGACGCGCTGCGCGCAGCGGGGAGCCGGGCCCGGTACCGCAGCGTGGACTGCCGGGAGTCGACCGCCGTGCTTCAGGCGGTCAAGGAGATCCACGCCGAGTACGGCCGCGTCGACGGCGTGATCCACGCCGCCGGAATCATCGAGGACCGGCTCATGGAGGAGAAGACTCCCGAGTCGTTCGGGCGTGTCTACGGCACCAAGACCGACAGCGCGGCGGCGCTGCTCGCCGCCGTGGAGCAACTGCCCCGGCCGCCGTCCTTCGCCGTGCTGTTCGGCAGCGTCGCCGCCGTACTCGGAAATCGCGGCCAGGCCGACTATGCGGCCGCCAACGACGCCCTGGAGACCCTCGGCGCCGCCTGGGCCGCACGGACGGGCCGACGCGCGCTGACGGTCCACTGGGGTCCGTGGGCGCCGTCCGACGACCACGCCGGCATGGTCGGCCCCGAGCTGGCCCGCAGCTACGCGCGGCGCGGGATCACGCTCATCGATCCGGAGGAGGGAGCCCTGGCGCTGCTGCGGGAGCTGGCCTGGGGCGAGGAGACGGCCCGCTCGGTCGTCCACACCGCCTCGGAGTGGTGAGATGACCCTCCCCGCCCACCAGGGGGCCGGCGCCGCGCCGCTCGCGCCCGCAGGCGCCGCCCGCAGGCCCTTCTCGTCCGGAGGTGCCGCCCACGCGTCGTACGCAGCGGCGGCCCACGCGCCCGTCGCCATCACCGGCATGGCGGTGATGCTGCCCGGTGCGCCCGACCTGGCGACGTACTGGCAGAACCTCACCACCGGCGCCGACATGATCGGCGACGTGCCTCCGGGACGCTGGGACAGCGCGTACTACCACCCGGGCAGTGCCTCGGAACCGGCCGTCGCCGACCGGGTGTACTGCCGGCGGGGCGGCTTCGTCGACGCCGTCGCAGAGGTCGACGTCACGCGGTTCGGCGTCATGCCGCACTCGGTGCCAGGTACGGAGCCCGACCAGCTCATCGCCCTGCACGTCGCGGCGAGCGCCCTCGCGGACGCGGGCGGCACGGAACGGCTTCCCGACCGCGACCGGGTCGGGATCGTCCTCGGCCGCGGTGGCTACCTCACGCCGGGCCTGGTCCGCCTCGACCAGCGTGTCCGTACGGCCCGGCAGCTCGTCCGCACACTCGGTGATCTCGTGCCCGGCCTGGACGAGGGGCAACTGGAGCGCGTACGGGAGGCGTTCACCGACCGTCTCGGGCCCGGACGGCCGGAGGACGCCATCGGTCTGGTGCCCAATCTCGCCGCCTCCCGGGTGGCCAACCGTCTCGATCTGCGCGGCCCCGCCTACACCGTCGACGCGGCGTGTGCCTCGTCGTTGCTGGCCGTGGACCAGGCGGTGGCCGCGCTCGTCTCCGGACGCTGCGACGTGATGCTGGCCGGAGGTGTGCACCACTGCCACGACATCACGTTGTGGAGCGTCTTCGCGCAGCTGCGCGCTCTCTCGCCCAGTGAACGGATCCGCCCCTTCCACCGGGGCGCGGACGGCATCCTCATCGGTGAGGGCACGGGGGTGGTGGTGCTCAAGCGCCTCGCCGACGCCGAGCGGGACGGCGACCGGGTCTACGCCGTGATCCGGGGGACCGGTGTCAGCAGTGACGGCCGCACCTCGGGGCTGGTCAATCCCGATCCCGCCGGGCAGACACGGGCGGTCCGGGCCGCGTGGCGGGCCGCCGGTCTCGATCCCGCGGAGCCGGGCTCTCTCGGCCTGCTGGAGGCCCACGGCACCGGTACTCCGGCCGGTGACGCCGCCGAACTTGCCACGCTGCGCGAGGTGTTCGGGCCGCCAGGGTCACCAGAGTCGGCGGGGCGGTCCGGAGTGGCGACGGCGGACGCCACGGATCCGTCGGATCGAGCCGATCCCGGGAACCGGCCGGTGATCGGTTCGGTGAAGTCCATGATCGGGCACGCCATGCCGGCGGCCGGCGTCGCGGGACTGGTCAAGGCCGCCCTCGCCGTCCACCACGGCACGCTGCTGCCCACGCTGCACTGCGAGGACCCGCATCCGGCGCTGGCCTCCACCCGCTTCGCCCCGCTCTCCCAAGCGGTTCCATGGGTGCACGGGCCGGGTCGGCCGCGGCGGGCCGCCGTGAACGCGTTCGGCTTCGGGGGCATCAACGCCCACGTCGTCCTCGAACAGGCGCCCGCGACCTCCGGTGGCCCTCCCTTCACGACAGCGCACCTCGCCGCACCTGCGGGGCCGCCCCGGGCCGTGGTCCAGGAGAGCGAGCCCGTGCTGCTGGTGAGCGCGGCGACGCCCCAGGCGCTCGGCGCGCTGCTCGACGCAGCCGACCCGCGCACTCCGCCCGGTGTGGACGCGGGACCCGTACGGCTGGGCATCGTCGGCCCCACGCCCAAGCGGCTCGCACTGGCCCGCCGGGTCGTCGCCAAGGGGGAGGCCTGGCACGGTCGCAACGACGTCTGGTTCCGTCCCGGCCCCCTGCTCGGCTGCGGCGCGAGGGGCAGGACCGCCTTCCTCTTCCCCGGCCTGGAAGGGGAGTTCGCGCCCCGTGTCGACGACATCGCCGACCACTTCGGGCTGCCCCGTCCGCTCCTCCCCGCGCCTGCGCCGAACCTCGACGGCCGGACGCGCGAGCCCGGTGGCGGCCTCGGCCGTCACGGGCTCGGTGTCGTCGCCGTCGGACGGCTGCTCGACACAGCCCTGCGCCGCATCGGCGTCGTCCCCGACGCCGTGGCCGGGCACAGTGTCGGCGAATGGACGGCGATGGCCGTCGGCGGGCTCTACGAAGAGGCGGCCGTCGACGCTTTCATGACCGCCCTCGACCCCGAGTCGGTCCGGGGCGTCGACCTCGCGTACGCCGCCGTGGGCGCCCACGCGGACCGGGTGACCCGGCGCCTGGCCGACGGCGGACATCCGTCCGTCGTCCTCTCCCACGACAACGCCCCGAACCAGTCGATGGTGTGCGGCCCTCCCGAGGCCGTGGAGAGGTTCGCGGCCGGACTGCGCGCCGAGGGCGTCCTCGTCCGAGTCCTGCCGTTCCGCTCCGGCTTCCACACTCCGATGCTCGAACCGCTCCTGGGGCCCATCAAGGCGGCCGCCGACGGAATGCGGCTGCGGGCCCCTCACGTTCCTGTCTGGTCGGGCACGACGGCGGCGCCTTTCCCCGGGGAAGAGGCCGCGGTCCGCGCCCTGTTCGTACGCCATCTCCTCGAACCGGTCCGCTTCCGGAGGCTGACCGAGGCTCTGTACGGAGCGGGCTTCAGGGTCTTCGTCCAGGCCGGGCCGGGGCAGCTCGGCTCACTCGTCGGTGACACGCTGGCCGGCCGGGACCACTTGGTCGTTGCCGCCAACTCCCCGCACCGCTCAGGCCTGGCACAGCTCCGAAGGGTGGCCACCGCGCTGTGGACGGCCGGGGCGGAGACCGACCCCCGCCTGCTGAACGCACCCGGGCCGCGTGTCGCCGCCGCCCCGTCGTCCCCCGTCCCGTCGTCCCCGCCCGCCCCGGCGTCGGCCGGGCAACGTGTCCGCCTCGACCTGGGCAGCGCGCTGGTGAACCTGGCGCCGGACCCGGCGCTCGTGGCCGCGCTGACCCGGGACCAGGCCGCGGACCGGACCGCGGATCCGGCCGCCGCTCTCGAACCGGCCGCGACCGTGTCGCCTCTGGCCGGCGAACTGTCGGCCCTGCTGAGGGAGACCGCGCAGACGGCCGCGACCCTGATGGCAACGGCGGGGACGCCCCGTACGTCCGGGCGACCGGCGACAGCGTCGGTCAGGAGCACCGCCGCCCCCCCGACCGCACCGTCCGGGTCTGCGCCCGCCGTGCCCGTGCAGTCGGAGTGGGAGTCCGAGTCCGGGGCTGGGTCCGCGTCGGCCGACCCACGGGCTCCCGGCACGGCGTGGCACGACCGCGTACGGGTCGGCGTGGATCAGATGCCGTACCTGCTCGACCACTGCTTCTTCCCGCAGCGCGAAGGCTGGCCCGACGTCGCCGACCGCTGGCCCGTCGTGCCGGCCACCACGATCGTGGCGCACCTGATGGCGGCGGCCGAGCGGGCCGTGCCGGGCAGCGTGGCCGTAGCCGTGCAGGACGCGTGCTTCGACCGGTGGCTCACGGCAGCCGATCCCGTGGACGTGCCCGTCACAGTGACCTCGCAGGGGCGGGACCGGGTCGTGGTGTCGTTCGGCCCCGACGCCCGCGCCGTGGTGGAGCTGGCAGACCGTCACCCCGAGGCGCCGCCTGCCCCTCCGTCCCCTGAGCCCGGCTCCGAGCGCGTGCCCGCGCACACCGCGCAGCAGGTCTACCGCGAGCGGTGGATGTTCCACGGTCCGTCGTACCAGGGCATGAGCCGGCTGACCGCCATCGGCGACCGGCACGTGCGCGCCACATTGACCACCCCGCCGGCGCCGGGCGCTCTGCTGGACAACGTGGGCCAGGTGCTCGGCTACTGGATCATGGCGACGCACACCGAACGCACCGTGGTCTTCCCCGTGCGGATGCGACAGATGCGCTTCTTCGGCCCTCACCCGGCCCCCGGCACACCGGTGGAATGCGTGATCCGGATCGTGTCCCTCACCGACACGGTCCTCGAAGCGGACGCGGTGCTCACCGTCTCCGGGCGGGTGTGGGCACAGCTGACCGGCTGGCAGGACCGGCGCTTCGACAACGACCCGCACACCCGGCCTGTGGAACGGTTCCCGGACCGCAACACGCTCTCCGCCGTTCGGCCCGGCGGCTGGTCACTGGTCTTCGAGCGCTGGCCCGACCTCGCCTCAAGGGAGCTGATCATGCGCAACGCGCTGGGCGGCCCGGAACGTTCGGCGTACGCGGAGCGGTCACCGCGGGGCCGCCGGCAGTGGCTGCTCGGACGGATCGCGGCCAAGGACGCCGTGCGTCGCCTGCTGTGGGCGGACGGGGAGGGGCCGGTGTACCCCGCCGAGCTCGTCGTCGGCAACGAGGCGTCGGGGCGTCCGTACGTCACCGGCCGTCACGGGCGGGAACTCCCGCCGCTGGACGTGTCGGTCGCCCACTGCGCCGAGGCCGGTGTCGCCCTGGCCCAGCACCGGCACCACCATCGATACCGATACCCGCACCCGCACCGGCCCCGGGGCGCCGACGAGGGCTCCGGCGCAGGCGGATGCGGCGTGGGGATCGACATCGAGGAGGTCACCCTGCCCGGCGGGGCGACCGTCGCCACCGCGCTCTCCCCGGCCGAACAGGAACTGCTGGCGGCCCGCCAGGCCGTCGGAGGGGACGGGGGCGGGGAGCAGGCGGCGCTGTGGTTCACGCGCTTCTGGGCGGCGAAGGAGGCGGTCGCCAAGGCCGAGGGCACGGGTCTGGGCGGACGGCCGCGCGCCTTCGAGGTGACGGGCGCGGAAGGCAACCGGCTGACCGTGACCGTGCGCCCGCCGGACGCGCCCACCCGTACGTACCGGGTGAGCTGCGAACGCGTCGCCAATCCGCCGGGCCTGCCACCGCGCGTGTACGTCGTCGCCTGGACCACCGGCCCGGACCCGGAGCAGCCGGGGGCGGGCACCGAACGTGACGAGAGGGATCAGACGTGACCACCACCCAGCCCTTCGACTCCGCGCGGGCGGACGAGGCGGCGGTTCTCGCCGAACTGACGGACATGATCGAACAGGTCCTGGTGGAGTACGAACTCGACGACACCGAGATCACGATGGAGACGCGCTTCGGCCGCGACCTCGAACTGGAGAGCATCGATCTCGTGACGCTCGCCGGCCTGCTCCGGGACCGTTACGGCAGCACCGTCGACTTCGCCGAGTTCGTGGCCTCCATGGAGCTGGAGGAGATCGTCGAACTCAGCGTGGGCCGGCTCGTCGAGCACGTCTGTCTGTGCCTGAAGGCCGAGGGGCGGGACTGAGCCATGGCGATCGTCGACACCGGCGACGTCCGGTTGCACGTCCAGCGCCTGGCCGCCCGCCCGGCAGCCGCGCGCCCCGCCGACGGAACGGCCGCCACCCCCCTCGGCGATGGAGCCGCCGCCCAGGACGCCACGGTAGTCCTGCTCCACGGGCTGCTCACCGACAGCCTGGCCAGCTACTACTTCACCGTCGCTCCGGCCCTCGCGGCCGCCGGCCTGGACGTGGTCATGTACGACCACCGGGGCCACGGCCGCAGCGGACGGCCCGAGCGCGGCTACACGCTCGGGGCGTTCGTCCACGACCTGGACGCACTCCTGGATCGACTCGACATCCAGAACCCGGTCCATCTGGTGGGCAACTCCTTCGGCGGTACGGTCGCGTTCGGATACGCGCTGCTCCGGCCGGAGCGGGTCGCCGGCATGGTGGTGATCGAGTCGGAGCCGGCCACCCCGTCCTGGGCGGTCAAGCTCGGCGGTCTGCTGGAGCGGGTCCGCCATGAGATGAGCGTGAACGAGGACGCCGCTCTCGACTGGATCGCCGCCCATCACGGTGGCCACACCGCCCGGTTGGCGAAATCCGCCGGCCGGCTCGTCCGTGACACCACCCTCGCCCGGGACATCCCGGCGAGCGCGGTCCTGGGCGACGACGACGTGCGCGCGATCCGCTGCCCGGTCCTCGCCCTCTACGGCGCCGACTCGGATCTGGCCGCGCAGGCACCGCGGATACGGTCGCTGTTGCCGCACTGCGCGACCGAGTCGCTCCCAGGTCACCAGCACTCGGTTCTGGTGGAGGCGCCGGGCCGGGTACGCGATCTCGTCCTGGACTGGGTGGGCCGGCACGCGTCCCCGGCCGGCGACCGCGACGCGGTGCGTGTCCGGTGAGCCGTTTCCTCTTCGTCGTACCGCCGCTGGTCGGGCACATCAACCCGGCCGTGGGCGTCGCGGCGGCGCTCACCTCCCGGGGCCACCAGGTGGCATGGGCGGGCGAGCCCGCCCTCGTCCAGCGCCTCGCGGGCGGGGACGCGACCGTCCACCCGTGCCCACCGGCCGCCGCGGCCGCCGGGGGCGCCGAACAGAGCACACGGCCCTCGGAGATCCGCGGCCCTGAGGCGCTGCGGTTCCTGTGGGAGCGTTTCCTCGTCCCGCTCGCCGAGGCGATGGCGCCCGGCGTACGGCGGGCGGTCGACGCCTTCCGGCCCGACGTGGTCGTCGCCGACCAGCAGGCACTGGCAGGCGCCCTTGTCGCCGAGGATCTGGGGCTGCCGTGGGCCACGTCGGCGACGACCTCGGCCGAGTTCACGGACGCTCTGGCGTCGATGCCCCGCGTCGCCGCCTGGAACGCGGCGTTGCTGGGTGAGCTGCGTGCCCGGATCGGCGATCCTGCGGGGAGCGGCGACCCGCGCTTCTCTCCGTACCTCGTGCTCGCCTTCAGCACCCCGGAGCTGGCGGGGTCTCCCGCGCGGGGCGGCGACCGGGTGCGCTGGGTCGGCCCCTCCCTGACCGCCCGGCCTTCCGCCGCCGCCTTCCCCTGGAAGCGGCTCGATCCGAGACGGTCACTGGTCCTGGTCACCCTGGGCACCGCCAACACCGATGTGGGGGCGCGTTTCCTGGACCGTGCGGCCCAGGCGCTGCGAGCCCGGTCCGACCGGGTGCAGGCCGTCGTCGTCGATCCGGAGGGCACCCTCGGCACCGGACCTGAAGACCGGGATGTCATCACCCTGCCCGTGGTCCCTCAGCTGGAGCTGCTCGCGCACGCCGACGCTGTCGTCTGCCACGCGGGGCACAACACCGTGTGCGAGGCGCTCTGGCACGGCGTCCCCCTGGTGGTGGCGCCCATCCGGGACGACCAGCCGGTCGTCGCCGCGCAGGTGGCCGATGCCGGGGCCGGTGTACGGATCCGCTTCGGCCGGGCATCCGCGGACACGATCGGGGCGGCCGTCGACACCGTCCTTTCCGACCCACGTCCCCGGGAGGCGGCCCGCCACGTCGCACGGGCCTTCCGCAGCGCGGGCGGCGCCACGGCCGCCGCCCTCCATCTGGAACGGCTGGCCGAGGGCAAGAAGGAGGACGCATGAGTTCCGTATCCCGCGAGGCCCGTACGCTTCGGGTGGCCGCACTGCGCTCCGCGTACGGCAAGGATCTGGCCGAGGGCACCGCCGCGTTCTTCGCACCACGCGCCCTTGTGTGTCCCTGGTGCGGCTCGCCCCGGCTCGGCGAGCATCTGCGCACCACGGACCTGCTCCAGCACAAGCCCGGCGTCTTCACCCTCGACCGCTGCCACGACTGCGCCCACGTGTTCCAGAATCCCCGGCTGAACGAGCGCGGACTCGCCTTCTACTACCGGGACTTCTACGACGGCCTCGGCGAGGAGCGCCTCGGCGGCCTGTTCGGCGGGCGCGTCGCGGCATACCACTCCCGGGCGAAGTCCCTACGGCCGCACCTCGCGGGAGCCGCCGCCGAGTGGCTGGACGTCGGCACCGGACACGGCCACTTCTGCGAGAACGCCCGGACCGTGCTCCCGGCAGTTGTCTTCGACGGCCTGGACCGCTCCGAAGGCGCCGAACTCGCCGAGCGGGCCGGCCGCGTACGCCGGGGCCACCGGGGAACGTTCCCCGAGCTCGCCGAGCCGATGGCCTGCTCGTACGACGTGGTGAGCATGTTCCACTACCTGGAGCACTCCACCGACCCCTGGCGGGAACTGGAGGCCGCGCACACCGTGCTACGGCCGGGCGGGCTGCTGGTGATCGACGTCCCGGACCCCGAGAGCCGGTTCGCGCGGCTGCTGGGCCGCTGGTGGCTGCCCTGGCTCCAGCCGCAGCACCTGCACCTCGCACCGGCGGCGAACCTGCGCCGTCGGCTGACCGAGACGGGTTTCACCGTCCTCGCCGAGGAACGCACCGAGGCGCACGACGCGGTCGACCTGGTGGCCGCGACATGGATCGCACTCGACGCGCTCGCCCCACGAGAGGACCTGCCGTGGCTCTCCTCCCCACCCGGACCGTGGCGCCGCGCGGCGAGGACGGCCGTCCTGCTCGCCGGCGTACCCCTGCTGCTGGCGGCGACCACCCTGGACCGGCTGGCGGCCCGCCCGCTCGCCGGCCGCCTACGGCTGACGAACGCGTACCGCCTGATAGCCAGACGGGGACCCGACAGCACCTCGTACGTGCCCGACTGACGGGCTGCCCGGAAGGGCACCGATGTCTGATCGCTCTTGACCGACCGCGGCCGCCCGCAGCTGCGGTCCCGGTGTGCGCGAGCAGAGGTCGAGACTGGCCGGCCACGGTGGGCCTAGGCTCTGTCGGATGCAGCGAGCTGAGGTTCTGAAACGAGTGATCGGCATCCTGACGGAGGCCGCGGAGATCCGCCGCGCCGCGGAGGCAGGGGAGAACGAGGACAGCTCCGAGTTCGGATCCAGCGTGGTGACGCAGATGTTGAACGAGATGCTGCCCTCCATCAGGGTGCCGGCCGATGCCACCCCGCAGGAGGTGGCCCGGCTCGTCGCTTCGGCTCTCGGACCCGCGTTGCAGACCATGGTCGCGGGCTTCACCTTGGCCTTCACCAGCCTGGCCATGACGCACGACAGCGGCCAGAGCGACATCTCGTCGACCGAGGTGCTGCAGACGCTGGCCTTCCAGGTGGAGGCCGGACTGTTCGACGAAGGCCCCTGAGGGCTTCCCCCGACCGGGCCGGAGGGAAGACCGAGCAGCGGAATCGGAGCGCGCCGTCTGCGGCTGCCATGACACCCTCCGGTGTCATGGCAGATGACAGGAATAGTGGGTTTCAGGCGGGCATGACGGCGCTCATCGTCCGGATTCCGGAGGCGGAGCCGGCGGTCCGCAGGTGGCGTGAACGGCTCGACCCCTCAGCCCGCGCCGGGGTCCCAGCCCACGTCACGGTGCTCTTCCCGTTCCTCGACGAGAGCCGGACAGACGCGCTCGTCCACTCCGCTCTCGCCGAGGTGCTGGGCAGCCACCCGGCGTTCGACCTGCGGTTCGAGAGATGCGGGCGGCTTCCGGAAGTGCTCTTTCTCGTCCCCGAACCTGACACGCCGCTGCGGCGGCTCACGGAGGCGATCGCCGACCATTGGCCTGAGGCACCGCCGTACGGCGGCCGGTTCGCCGAGATCGTGCCGCACCTGACCGTCTCTCAAGGTCAGGACGACACCGTCATGGAAGAGATCGAGGCCGAGCTCTTCGGCAAGCTCCCGTTCACCTCGCGCGTCTCGTCGGTCGAACTCATCGTGTTTGACGGGACGAAGTGGCAGGAACGGGCGTCTTTCCCGCTCGGGGGATGAACAGCTCGATCCTGTCCCGCGACCATGGTTGAGGGGCCCGGCTCAGCCGGGCCCCTCGTCGTGTTCCCCCGTCACGGCCGCCTGCGAGGCGGCTGTCGGGCCGGGGAAGGTGATCAGTAGGCGGAGTCGACGTTGTCGATCGAGCCGTACTTGTCGGCCGCGTAGTTGGCGGCCGCGGTGATGTTGGCGACCGGGTCGGTCAGGTCGTGCGGGGTGCCGGGGACGTGGTAGGCGTCGAACGTGGGCTGGATGACCTGCAGCAGGCCCTTCGACGGCGTCCCGTTCTGCGCGTTCACGTCCCAGTTGTTCTGGGCGTCGGGGTTGCCGGAGGACTCACGCATGATGTTGCGGTGCAGGCCCTCGTAGCTGCCGGGGATGTCCTCGGACTTCATGATGTCCAGGGCTTCCTTGATCCAGCCGTCGAGGTTGTCGGCGTACTGCTTCTTCGCCTTCTTGGCCTTCTTCGCGACCGGAGCGTCCACCGCCGACACCTGGGACGCCGAGACGTTCGCCGGTACCGGGGCGGCCTGAGCGGGCGAAGGGGCCAGCGTGAGCGCCGCGGCTGCGGCACCGGCGGTGGCTATGCCTGCGACGGACAGCTTGCGGAAGCGGACGATGCGGCGGGTGGTGTTCTGCGTGGGGGCGGTCATACGCGAGTGACTCTCCATCTGGGGACGACGTGGGGATGCCGGCCGAACGCGGTACGGCGCAAGAAGCGGCTCTCCGCGAGGCGGCTGGGGGATCGGGCGGTCGGGCGAGCGTGCTGTGCTCCGGCCCGTACCGGGATCCCCGCAACGACAGCCATGGTTAGGGCCCCACCGATCGCGGCGCAAGGATGTGACGTACTACCCCATCACGTAGCAAATGCCCTGCCGGTCGTACGCAAGGCGCCAGGGCGCGGCACCGCGGAACGCCGCAGTACTACCTCTCCTAAGACGTGACGTGGCTCCTGTGCGGGGCATCACAGCCACGCCTCCTGCCCGGGCTTCCACATGACTCACCGATCATGCGAGATCACACTCCGTGCGCTGGCCGCCCGCGCAGCCGTCTCCCGCAGCAGGAGAAGGGCCGCCGCCGGCGCGGGGGGCCCGGAGCCGTGCGTCGCCAACGTCGCGCCCGCCCGGCGTACCGCGTCGAGGCGGAGGGACTGGACACCCACGAGGGCGCGGATGAAGGGTCGGTACGGCGGGTCCACCACGCCCGCGAGGGCCGCGGCCGCCGCAAGGCCGGTGGCGGCCCGGTCCGCCTGCTCCTGGACGAGCCGGCCCAGGGCGGCGTCGGGCCGGGTGAGGTCCGCGCCGTGGCGTGCCACCGCGTCGGCGGGGACACCTGTCCGGCCCCCGCGCACGTCCTCGGCCAGATCCTCCAGGAAGTCGATGCGCTGCATGGCGTGGATGAGACGGTGACAGCCGTCCGTGAACGCTTCCCGGGCCGGCGCGCCGGCGGGGGCGAGGAGACAGGCTGTGAGCATCAGCGCGGGCAGCGAGTACTCCCGCACATACCGCTCCAGCTGCTCCTCGTCCGCGATGGTGCGCCACGCCACCTCGCGCTCGCAGCCCCGCAGGAACGCGTCCACGTGGGCGCGCACGCTCGGGTGCCGCTCGGCGGTGCTCACCAGGCAACGCAGGACGGGCAGCGCGGAGTCACCCTCGGCGAACGCCTTCCGCACGAGCCCGCCCCACTCCACGAGCGCGGCCGCCCGAACGTCCGGCGCCCCGCGATCGATCCGGTCGTCGGTGTCGTGCATGAAGGCGACAGCGGCGACGACATGGGGCAGAAGTGCGGCGGGGAGCAGCAGCCGCGCGGCCGCGTACTCGGCGGTCGCGAACCTTCGCACCGCCCGGCGCTGCTCCGTGTAGTCCCGCCGTAGCCGCGGCTCCCTGACCCCGGCCCGGTCGAGATGCCGCTGCCACATACCGATCCCCTCTCCACGCCCGCTGAGAGCCTACGACGACGCCTGGTGCACCATTCCTCCACACGCCCGGTCGGTCACGCTGCCGCCGTGCAGTCTCGCCGTCGCTGCGTCCCGGGTTCCGGCGTGCAGCGTCGCGCGAGAGAAGCGCGTCTCGTGGATGGGCGGAGTCGTCACGGTTCGTGCCCCTCGCCGACGGTGTCCGCCACCGGGCTCGCTGATACGTCGACCGAGGCGGGCTGCGCGGCACGGGAACGGTCGAGGACCGTGTCCCGGACCGTTCCGACGCCGTTCGCGGCAGCCGTTAAATGGCTTGAGCTCGGGCGGTGGGACGGACAGGATCGGGGAACACCGATGAGTTCTTCCCGGCGCCGCGGTCTGTCGGTGTGACCTGCTACGCGCGGAGGACACTCACATGACGGAAGGCGCCATGCTCGCACCCCACGCAACCCCCACCCACTCGCCCGACCGTGTCACTGCCGTGCTGCGGATCCTCGTGCTGTCCACGTTCGTCGTTCTCCTCAACGAGACGATCATGGTCAACGCGATCCCGCGGCTCATGCGCGAGTTCGAGGTCACGGCGGCAGCCGCGGGGTGGCTGTCCACGGCCTTCATGCTCACCATGGCCGTCGTCATCCCGGTGACCGGGTGGTTCCTCCAGCGCGTGACGACCCGGACCGCCTTCGGCCTGGCCATGGCGCTGTTCCTCGTCGGTACGGCGCTGGCCGCGGCCGCGCCCGCCTTCCCCGTGCTCCTGGTCGCGCGTGTCATCCAGGCCGGCGGCACCGCCGTCATGATGCCTCTGCTCATGACGACGCTGATGACCCTCGTGCCCCCGCAGGACCGCGGCCGGGTCATGGGCAACATCACCCTCGTCATCTCCGTCGCGCCCGCCCTCGGTCCGGCGGTCTCCGGCGTGCTGCTGCAGCTGGGCAACTGGCGCCTGCTGTTCCTGGCGGTCCTGCCCATCGCCGCGGCCATGGCGATAGTCGGTCAGCGCAAGCTGGTCAACATCGGCGAACCGCAGGCCGGTCCGATCGACTGGCTGTCCGTCCCTCTGGCGGCAGCGGGCTTCGGCGCCCTGGTCTACGGCCTGAGCGGCCTCGGTGCCGGGGACGAGGCAACGGCGGTCGTGCTGCCGGAGGCGACGACCCTGGTCGGTGCCGTGCTGGTCGGCCTCTTCACCTGGCGGCAGCTGGCCTTGCAGCGCTCGTCCACGCCGCTCCTCGACCTGCGCGCCCTGACGTTCCGTCACTTCTCCGTGGCGCTCGGCCTGATGTGTCTGTCCTTCATGGCGCTCATGGGTGCGTTCATCCTGCTTCCGATCTACCTGCAGGAGGTGTGCGGGCTGACCTCACTGCAGACCGGGCTGCTCCTCATCCCGGGCGGCCTGACGATGGGCCTGCTCGGGCCTCAGGTCGGCAAGCTCTACGACCGGCTCGGCGCGCCGCGGCTGGTCGTCCCGGGAGCCGTGCTCACCGCGCTCTGCCTGGCGCTGTTCGCCCTCACGGGCGAAGAGACGTCTCCGTGGGTCGTGCTCGCCCTTCACGTCGCCCTGAGCGCCGGCATGGCGTTCGTCTTCACCCCCGTCTTCACCTCGGGTCTGTCCGTGCTTCCGCCGCACCTCTACCCCCACGGCTCGGCCATCCTGGGCTCGCTCCAGCAGGTCGCGGCCGCCGCAGGCACCGCCCTGGTCATCAGTGTCATGTCGGGACGCGCCGCCACGGCAGCAGCCTACGGCGCCGGCCCGACGGAGGCCCTGGCCACGGGTATCCGGTGGGGGTTCGGCATTGGCGCCGTACTCGGAGGGCTGACGGTCCTGGTCGCGCTGCTCGTCCGTACGCCGCCCGTCCCGCAGGCCCCCGCTGCGCCAGAGGCCCAGGACGAAGACGGCACCACGGCGACCAAGACCGCACCCACAACCACCTAGGTGCTGCCGGGCGGCCAGGTCCTCCTCAGGCCACGGAGAGCAGGTCCACCACGAAGACGAGCGTGGAACCGGCCGGGATCAACGGGGTGGGGGACTGGTTGCCGTAGCCGAGGCGCGGGGGAACGATGATCTCGCGCCTGCCGCCGACCTTCATCCCCCTGACTCCCCGGTCCCAGCCCTTGATGACCCTGCCGCCGCCCACGGCGAACTTGAAGGGTTGGTCCCGGTCCCACGAGGCGTCGAACTCCTTGCCGGACGCGAAGGTGACTCCGACGTAGTGAACCCGGACCACCCTGCCCGGCTTCGCCTCGGGCCCGTCCCCGACGACGAGGTCCCGGATGGTCAGCTCTGTGGGAGCCTCGCCCTCCGGAAGGTCGATCTCGGGCTTCGTCGGTTCGCTCATGTCCTGCCGCCTCGTTCCTCTCCAGCGGCCCGCCCTGCACGGACCGGCCGGGTGCACGGTGACACCCGTGCGCTCCGAGGATCACGCTACCGAGAACACTGATCGGCCGGCGTGCCACAAGGGCCGGTGCTCGTCGTCGACGGTCCCGCCACAGACCGGGGCCGCGTCCGGACCAGCGCGGGCATCCCTCGGAAGAGACCATCTAAAATGACCGCACGTCGACGGCGCATGCCGTCGACGTCCATGCCGGTCGGACCAGTTGCGCGGACTTTCGTCCGTGAGCCGTCCGACCGGCTGCGTTCAGGTAGCTGATCTACGGGGGAAGATCCGGTGTTCGGAATCATCAGGCCATGCCGTCATCGGCTGGGCGAGGGCTTGCGTACCGAGTGGATGGCGCACTTGTGCGGGCTGTGCCTGGCGCTGCGCGGAGAGTACGGGCAGTTCGCGAGGGTGGCCACCAACTACGACGGTCTGATCATCTCGGTACTGACCGAAGCTCAGTCGGAGCGAAGCGGCGACTGGCGGCGAGAGGCCGGTCCGTGCCCGCTGCGCGGGATGCGGTCGGCCGACGTGGCGCAGGGCGAGGGCGCACGGCTTGCGGCGACGGTGTCCCTGGTGCTGGCCGCCGCGAAGATACGTGACCATGTGGCCGACGGCGACGGCCTGTTGGGACGCCGCCCGGCTGCGCTGGCGGCCCGCCGGATCGCGCGGGGCTGGGACCGTGCCGGCGCCGCAGGCGGCGAACGGCTCGGCTTCGACACCGCGGTGCTGCTCGAGGCGGTCGAGCGGCAGCCGCAGATCGAGCGGTCGACCGGCCCGGGCGGCTCGCTGCTGACGGTCACGGAGCCCACGGAGACGGCGACCGCCGCCGCCTTCGCGTACACCGCCGTACTCACGGACCGCCCGGCCAACGCGGAACCGCTGGCGGAGGCCGGTCGTCTGTTCGGCCGACTGGCGCATCTGCTGGACGCGGTGGAGGACCTGGACGCGGACGAGGCGTCGGGCGCGTGGAACCCCGTCGCCGTGACAGGAGCGGACCGCGCCGAGGTCCGCAGGCTCTGCGACGACGCCGTTCACGGAATCCGGCTTTCCCTGTCCGACGCCGAGTTCGTCGACGGCCGGCTGGTGCGGGCGCTTCTGGGCGGCGAGCTGGAGCGTGCCGTCGATCGGGTCTTCGACCCCCGGCATCGCCACCATCGGCACAGCCGCCCGGCGCGCGGCGTGCGCATGCTGCCCTGGCTGGGCCGCCGTACGGCGACGCAAGAGCCCTCGCAGGGCGGCGCGGGCGAGGCGTGCGGTGTCGGTGCGCTCGCCGTCGCGGGCCCGGGGGGCGCGCCGACGGCATCGGGCCGGCCGCCGGAGGGGCAGTGCCGCCGCTGCCGCGAGGTGCGCCGACTGTGTGGCGATTGCAGGCTTTGCTACAACTGCTGCCGCTGCGACGACGACGCGGACCCGGGTGACGGGGAGTCCTGGCAGTTCGGCGACGGCAATCGCAGCGGCGGGTCCGGCAGGGACGGTTCCGGGGGTGAGGGCTGGTTCGGCGGCCATGGCGGCGGCAACTCCGGGGGCTCCTCGGGCGGTTCGGGCGGAGGTCACGGGTCGGGTGGCTCCGGCGGCTCCGGTGGCTCCGGCGGTGGGTCCGGTGGTGGGTCCGGTGGTTGCGGCGGCTCGGGCGACGGCTGTGGCGGAGGCTGCTGCAACCCCTGCAAGTGCTGCTGCGACTGCTGCGACTGAACAACGGATGAGCCATGCGGAGGAGCGGCCCACCAGGAATCCTGGTGGGCCGCTCCGTTCGTGCGATGCGTACGCGTGTCGATGGAGCCGTTCGCGTCAACATCAGGCCGATTCCATTCGAAAACCTTCGTACGGCAAGGGTGTTGCGGAACGCCGTTCACTTGGGCGTATTACTCTTCCTTGACTCGCACTTGGGCTTGCTTTGGTGAAGCCTGATGATGGTTCGACCGGAGGGAGGCGCGCCCGGATGTGGTCCGTCCGCGTGTCCGCGACGCTGCGCGCGGCCCTCCTCTACGCCCTCGTCCTCGTCTGTGCCGGCCTCTCACTCTCCCCCGTCGCGTCCGCGACACAGCTTCCCCGGCCCTGCGCCCAGCAGGTCGCGCCGGCCGCGGCGTTCGAGTCCGCACACGCGGGGGGCGGCGAGGCCGACACCTCCGACGGGTCCGTCCTCCACCGTGACCGGCGGCGGCCCCTCGCCGCGAACGCAGGCCTTCCCTGCCTGCCGGCGGTCACGCGCACCGTCCCGCTCGTGGATGCGTCGGCGGCCCGCCCCGGTGGCACGGACACCGGGCCGAGACCGAACGACCGCCACGACTCCTCCGCCCTGCAGGTGTTCCGCTGCTGACAGGCGCTGCCGACCTGCGCCGACCTGTCAGCCCGACGCGCCCCCACGGCGCGCCAGGAGGAATCATTCATGCAGCCCCTCGTCGACATCGCCCGCCGATACGGACAGCGCTCTGAGGAGTTCGCCGCGCGTACCGCGGGCCAGTCCCCGCCCGTCCTGTTCATCACCTGTTCCGACTCCAGGGTCGTACCCGCCCTGGTCACCGGGTCCGACGCCTTCGAGGCACTGTGAGGAAGGACGTCCCGATGCTCCGCTCCTTCCCCTTCCTGCGGCAGGACGTCGCCGCCTCGCTCGTCGTCTTCCTCGTCGCCCTTCCGCTCTGCCTCGGCGTCGCCGTCGCCTCGGGCGTCCCCGCCGAACTGGGCCTCATCACCGGCATCGTCGGCGGTCTCGTCACCGGCCTGATGCGGGGCAGCAGCCTCCAGGTCTCCGGTCCGGCCGCCGGCCTCACCGTTCTCGTCCTCGAAGCGGTCCGCGCCTTCGGACTCGCCGCGCTCGGAGCCATCGTGCTGGCGGCCGGTGTGCTGCAGATCGCCATGGGCCTCCTCCGGTGGGGCCGGTGGTTCCGCGCCATCTCCCTCTCCGTCGTCGAGGGCATGCTCGCGGGCATCGGGCTGGTCATCATCGCCGGGCAGCTCTACGCCGCGGCGGGCATCCCCGCCCCGGACTCCGGTCTCGACGAGCTCGCCGGCCTGCCGGGCGCGCTGGTCGAGGCACTGGGCAGCCGCACGGCCCTCGTGTCGCTCGCCGTCGGCGCCGGCACCGTCCTCGTCATCGTCGGATGGCGACGGATGCCCGGCAGGGTCCGGGCGGTTCCCGGAGCCCTGGTGGCAGTGCTGCTGGCCGCCCTCGCGACCGCGGTGTTCGGTCTTCCGGTGGAGACCGTGCGGGTCGGCGGCGTGCTGGAGGCCGTCCACCTGCCGGGCACGGAAGCCCTCTCCTCCCTCGCCGATCCGGTCCTCCTCGGCACGGTCCTCGCGTTCGCCCTGATCGCCTCCGCCGAATCGCTGTTCAGCGCGGCGGCGGTCGACCGGCTCCACGCGGGTTCGCGCACGGAGTACGACAAGGAACTCGTCGCCCAGGGCGCGGGCAACGCGGTGTGCGGGCTGCTGGGTGCGCTGCCGCTCACCGCGGTCATCGTGCGGAGCTCGGCCAACGTCGAGGCCGGCGCCCGGACCAAGGCGTCCCGGATCCTGCACGGTGTCTGGCTGCTGCTCTTCGTCGCCCTGCTGCCCGCCGTCCTCGCGTACATCCCGCTGGCGGCGCTGGCCGGGATCCTCGTGCACGCCGGCTGGAAGCTCATCCCCTTCAAGGGCGTCCTGACACTGTGGCGACGCCACCGGGGCGAGGCCGTCGTCCTCGTGGCGACGGCGGCGGCGATCGTCTCGGTCGGCATGTTCGAAGGCGTCCTGATCGGCCTCGCCCTGTCGGTCGGAAAGGCCGCGTGGGAGGCCTCACAGCTCCGGATCGAACAGACCGACGACGGTCGCGGAGTGGTCCGCGTACGTCTTCAGGGGACGGTCACCTTCCTTCGGCTGCCCCAGATACTCGACAGCCTGGAAGCCCTGCCGAGCGACCGACGGGTGGTCCTGGACCTCACCGGTGTCCACCACCTCGACCACGCCTGCCGCGCCGCGCTGGAGACATGGGCGGAACGGCACGGCGGCGCGGACGCCGAGGCCGTGCGCGCGGCCACCGCCCCCGACCGCCGTGAGGACGCGGCCGCGGCCCCGGTGGGCCCCTCGCGCTGACGCCCGGTCTCGTACCGGGACCGCCGACCGGGATCGATCGGCCAGGCCTGAGCGGCCAGGCCCGAGCGGCCGGGTCCAACCGGCCGGGACCAGGCAGCCGGGCAGCCGGGCGGCCAGTCGGCTGCCCGGCTGCCTGGCCCGTATGCGTCTGCGCAACGGCGTGCTCACACACGTGTCCGGCACCGGACCGGCGGCCGCACCGCCGGACGTCCAGCTGACGCTCGCCGAGGACGATCTGCGCGCTCTGCTCCTCGGTGCCGCCTCCGCCGCCGATCTGGTCGAGGAGGGGCGGCTGACGGTCGACGGCGACCTCGGCCGGCTCTCCGGGCTCATGGACCTTCTCGGCGAGCCCGACCCCGACTTCGCCATCGTCACGCCCTGGGGGGCGCTGTTCTGACAGTTCGGCCGGCACACGTCGGTTCGTGAAGGCGTACGTCGGCCCCGCGGCGCGGGCGCCTCAGACCGCGCCCGAGCGGAGGTCCTCCAGGACCGTGCGGGCCGCCCTCGCCCCCGACGCCAGCGCGCCCTGGAGGGAACCGGTCGCCCGGTGGTCCCCGCACACGTACCGGCCGGGCGCCCACCGCGTGGTGCGGGAAAGCGGCGTCGGGCCCGGCATCGCCGGCAGCGCGTCGGTGACCGTGACGCGGTGCACCAGCTCCCAGTCGGCCGTGTCCGCTCCGTACACCTCGCCCAGGGCACGCAGCAGGGGTGCCATGTCCGTCGCGCCGGGGGAGCCCAGCACCGAGGTGGACACCAGCGCCCGGCCGTCGGTGGAGAACCCGGGCTGGACGGCGGTGAGGACACACGTGTTGAGGAACCTGCGCCGGGAGTCGACGACGAGGACGGGCTCCTCCGACGGAGGCCGCGCCGCCGCGTGGTACACCGTGGTGACGGTCCGTCCGTCCGGGACACGAAGCCCCGGGAGCAGCTCCGCCGCGACCCGCTGCCCGGTCGCCACGACGACGGCGCGGCACGGCACTTCGCTGCCGTCGGCGAGGGTCACGCCTCCGGGTGTCAGCGCGGCGACCGGGGTCTCCGTACGCAGCGCGCCCCGCGGCAGCCGGGACGCGAGCTGGACGGGCACGGCGCCGATCCCTCCGGCCGGGAGGCAGAGCGTGCCGCGCAGCATGCT
Organism: Streptomyces sp. NPDC013457; assembly: GCF_043089925.1. Taxonomy (NCBI): domain Bacteria; kingdom Bacillati; phylum Actinomycetota; class Actinomycetes; order Kitasatosporales; family Streptomycetaceae; genus Streptomyces; species Streptomyces sp. NPDC013457. The sequence continues at coordinate 21,042 of NZ_JBICBL010000006.1, read as the reverse complement.
CCGCCACACCAGGTGGAAGAAGCGCGCCGAGGTCTCGAGCCGGTCCTCCAGAAAGACGCCGGACAGGAACGGCCGGAAGAACGTCTCGACCAGTCGCGGCGACACGCCCGCCGCGGCCAGAGCGTCGAGGGTGGTCCCGTCGGAGCCGCGCCGCAGCACCGACGCCGGGGCCAGCGCGTCCCGGGCCGACAGGGCGGAGAGGGCGAGCAGGTCGCGACCGGAGGCCAGCCGTCCGGGGAGCAGATCCCGGCTCTCCCTCAGGCGCCGGCTCGGGTCGGTGAACCGGCGCGGCCCGCCTTCGGTGTGCACGAGCACCCCGGGGGTGAACGGCCGCAGCCGCAGTGCCCTCAGGTCGATGCGGCGCTTCACCTGCGGATACGACGTGTTGAAGACCTGGAAGCCGCGGTCCACGGTGAATCCGGCCACCCGGTCGGTGCGCATCCGCCCGCCTACCGTGTCGCCGGCCTCCAGGAGCACCACCCGCAGGCCCTCCGCACTCAGGTCACCGGCGCAGGCCAGGCCGGCGGCGCCTGCTCCCACGACCACCGCGTCGTATGTTCCGTTGTTCGCCGTCCGTTCCATGCCGTCCTCTTTCCCTGGGTTGTCCTCTGCGGGGAGACCGCTCATGGGGGCGTGTCCCGCTGCGCGCGCTCCCGCTCCTGCTCCAGGAGGGCGGACAGGTCCCGCAACCGGTCGAGACCACGCAACGCCCGGGACATGCGGGCGTTGTGGCCGAGGCTGTCCCGATGCCGGTGGAGGAAGGCCCAGTACCCCGCCGTGAACGGGCAGGCGTCCTCGCCGACGCGCCGGTCCGGGTGGTAGGGGCAGGGCCCGCACAGGTCGCTCATGCGGTCGATGTAGGCGCCGCCGGAGGTGTACGGCTTCGTCGTCATCCGGCCGCCGTCGGCGTACTGCGACATGCCGACCACGTTGGGCAGCATCACCCAGTCGTATCCGTCGACGAAGCTGCGGTGGAACCAGTCCGTCACGGCTGCCGGGTCCCAGCCGCGCTGGAGGGCGTAGCTGCCCAGGACCATCAGGCGCGGGATGTGGTGCGTCCATCCGGTGTCCCTGACCTGGCGCAGTGCCGTCGCCACGCACCGGGCCGAGACGGCGTCCGCGTCGAGGTCGTCCCACCAGTCGGGCAGCTGACCGGTGTGGCCGAGGGCGTTCGACGTCCGGTAGTCCTCGCCGAAGTACCAGTAGAGCTGCCAGACGTACTCGCGCCAGCCGGCGACCTGCCGGACGAACCCCTCGACCGAGTTGAGCGCCGCATCACCCTCCCGCCAGACGGCCTCCGCCCCTTCCACGCACTCGGCCGGGTCGAGCAGCCCGAGGTTCAGGGACGAGGACAGCAGGCTGTGACTCATGGTGGCGTCGTCGGCGAGCATGGCGTCCTCGTGCGCGCCGAACCCGGCGAGCCGGTGGCTCAGGAAGCGCCGCAGGGCGGCCAGGGCCTCCCGGCGGTCCGCCGGGAACGCCCGCGGACCGTCGCGGCCGACGAAGGAGACGTCCCCGTCGCGTTCCCAGCGGTCCAGGTCGCGCCGGACCTCCTCGTCGACGGCGTCCTCCCGGGGCCGGTACGGCGGGGACGCGCCGAGCGAGCGGGCCCCACGCGGCGGCGGCCGACGGTTCTCGTGGTCGAGGTTCCAGGTGCCGCCGGCCGGCTCCCCGCCCTCCATCAGGAGGTCGTGGTCACGGCGGACCTGGCGGTAGAAGGCTTCCATGCGGAGCGTGCGCCGGCCGGCCGCCCAGGCGGCGAAGTCCTCCTGCCGGACCAGGAACCCGCGCGGAGGCAGCACCGTGACGTCGGCGAGCGACCGTACGAGACGCAGGGCCGCCCGTGAGGTGGGGTGGTGCACCGTCACCCGCTCGCGGCCGACGGCCTTCCGGAGTCCTTCCCGGTAGGTGTCCGCCCGCAGGTACGTGACCCGGTCGCCGAGTTCGGCGGCGCGGTGCCGCATCGCCGACAGGATCAGGTGCGCCTTGGCCCGGTGGAAACGGCGGCGTCTGAAGACGGAGCGCGATTCGATCATGACCACGGGCGCGTCTCGGGCGGGCCCGCCGTCCCCCGCCTGGAGGAAGGAGGGACCGAGCTGATCGCCGAAGAGCCAGTGTGGGTTCGTCATGCGCGTCCGTCCGTGCGCGGCGCTCTGTCGCACCGTCCCTTCACCTTCGCCCCGCGGGCGCCCGGCGGATGCGGCAGGCGCGGGGCGGGGTCGGGGAGTCGCGTGCACGGTGACGAGCGAGCCCCGGTACGTCGGCTGCGTCCGCAGGTGGCCGGAGCGCTCGTCCCGGGCGCCGGCCTCGAGAAGCATCTCGGGCCGGCCGAAGCACGCCGCCTCCGGCAGGACGGGCCCCGGCCCCTGCGCGCCGAACATCGCGAATCGACGCGCAGGGCCCTCGTGGCCCGGTCGACCCGTCGCGGCGAGAGCCACTCCGCCGCGCCGGGGCCGGTGAGGCACAGTCAAGCAAGCGGCAGGCTGTTGGGGCGACTGGATCAGGACACAGAGTTCGACCCTCGCCGCAGGTCTCGATACGGTGGATCATCCAAGAGGCACACGGGGCGTTTTGGCGCTCATCTGCGAGGACTGTTCTCGAAATCGTCTCGCTGATGTGGATCCGGCGTGGGCGGCTGACGAGAAGTCGGTGGAGCGTCAGGTCATGGGGCCCGTCCGGCGGATGGGGATCAGCAGCCGGCCTGCGAGTTCGCGAGGGCATCGCGTCCATTCGGCTGGTGGATGCGACGCGTGTCGCCGCGGGGGATTTCCCGTCCACTAGCGTCGGTGATGACGCAGGTCACAGATGTGACGACTGCTCCGTTTCCGGCTCTGCGAGGCGTGTTCCATGACCCTGTCCATTCGTAACCAGCTCTCCGGTACCGTCACCGCCGTCACCTCGGGCGAGGCCATGGCGTCCGTGAAGGTGCGTCTGGCCGGCGGTCAGAACATCACCGCCGCGATCACCGTCGATGCCGTCAGGGACCTGGGCCTGGCGGAGGGCTCCGTGGTCAGGGCGCTGGTGAAGTCCACGGAGGTCGCTCTCGCGACCGGTCCCGTCGACGGCATCTCCATCCGCAACCAGCTGGCCGGCTCGGTCACCGAGGTGTCCACCGGCGGGGCGATGAGCTCGGTGAAGGTCTCCGTGGAAGGTGGCGACCTGACCGCCGCGATCACGAGGGACGCCGTCGAGGACCTCGGCCTGAGCGCCGGAACGTCCGTCGTAGCGCTGATCAAGTCGACCGAGATCTCTCTCGCCTCCGCCTGATCTCCCGACTCAGCGCCGGAGGGCCGCCTCCTCGGCGCGTGAGGCAGCCTCAGGACCGGAGTCGGTGGCGTCGCCAGGGGGCGGAGACGCCCCGCCGCACCGCTGATCTCGACATCTCGACATCTCGTTCCTTCCGGCCGGTCACAGCGCCACGACCGTGGCTTCGGTCGCCTTGACGCTGGTCCAGACGGACACGCCGTCGGCGAGGCCGAGTTCGGCGGCGGCCTGGGGGGTGATCTCGGCGACGAGGTCGGGGGCTTTGTCGGAGGTGACGAGGATCCGCAGCCTGCTGCCGCTTGCGGTGATCTCGCGGACGGTTCCGGGCCACACGTTACGAGGGCTGCCTCCGGGCTTCTCACGGTGGACGGCCACCGCTTCGGGGGCGATCACGGCGACGGCTTCCGTGCCGGGCTCCAGTGGGTCGGCGGTCACCAGGGAGCCGCCCGCGTCGAGTGCCAGGCCGTGGGCCGTGGCCCTGCCGACCCAGGCGTTGCGGCCCAGCATCCTGGCGACCCAGGGGGAGCGGGGGTGCCGGGTGACCTCACTCGGGGTCGCGTCCTGTAGCGCGCGCCCTTCGTCGACGACCAGGACACGGTCCGCGAGGGAGACCGCCTCGACGGGGTCGTGAGTGACGATCAGGCAGACGCCGCGGAAGCCCGCCAGGTGGGCGCGCAGGGTGTGGCGGACGTGGGCGCGGGTGGTCTGGTCGAGGGCGGCGAGCGGCTCGTCGAGGACGAGGAGCCGGGGGCGGGCGGCGAGGGCCCGGGCCAGGGCGACGCGCTGGGCCTGCCCGCCGGACAGCTGCGTCGGCCTACGGTGGGCCAGATGGCCGACGCCGAGCCGGTCGAGCCAGCCCTGGGCCTCCCGTCGGGCCTCGGAGCGGGGAACGCCCTGGGCGCGCAGACCGTACGCGGTGTTCGCGAGGGCCGACATGTGGGGGAAGAGCGCGCCGTCCTGCGGCACCCAGGCCACGCGTCGCCGGTGGGGCGGCAGCCCGGTGACGTCGGTGCCCCCGAGGGTCAGCTCCGCGTGCGCCCGGGGCGTCAGACCGAGCAGGGCGCGCAGGAGGGTGGTCTTGCCGGCGCCGTTGGGGCCGACGACGGCGATGGTGGTGCCGGGCTCGGCGTCCAGCGTCAGGTGTGTGAAGCCGGTGACGTCGGCGTGCAGCGCCCAGCGCTCTCCGGCCGGAACCGGCGGCGCGGGCGCGGCGACCGGCTGGATGACCTCGGTCGCCGGCTCCGCCGCGGCGGGGGTCGCACCGGCCTCGGGGGCCGTGCGGCGCGTGCGGCCGGCAGGGGTGCCCGTCCACCGTCCGCGCAGGGCGACGAGGACGCCCATGGCGATGGCGAGCAGCAGCAGCGAGACGGACGTCGCGGCTTCCGGCTCGTCCTGGAGCAGCAGGTACACCTGGAGCGGCAGGGTCTGGGTGGTGCCCGGCAGATTGCCGGCGAACGTGATCGTCGCGCCGAACTCGCCGAGGGCGCGCGCCCAGGTGAGCGCCGCGCCCGCGACCACTCCGGGCGCCACCATGGGGAGGGTGACGGTGAAGAACACGCGTACCGGTGACGCGCCGAGCGAGGCCGCCGTCTCCTCGTAACGGGGACGCAGTCCGCCGAGCGCGCCTTCCAGGCTGATGACGAGGAACGGCATGGCGACGAACGTCGCCGCGACCACGGCACCGGAGGTGTGGAACGGCAGCGTGATCCCGAAGGCGTCCTCCAGCCACGGCCCGAGCAGCCCGCGCCGGCCGAAGGCGAGCAGCAGTGCGACACCGCCGACCGTCGGCGGCAGCACCATGGGCAGCAGCACGAGCGAGCGGACGAACGCCTTGCCGGGGAACGGCACTCGGGCGAGGAGCCAGGCAAGCGGCACTCCGAGGACCAGCGAGAGACCGAGGGCCCAGAACGAGACGAGCAGCGACAGCTTCAGTGCCTCGACGGTGCCCGGCGAGCTCAGATGGTCGGCGAGTTCGCCCCACTCGGTCCGGACGAGGATGCCGAGCAGCGGCAGGGCCAGGAAGGCCACGGCCGCGAGCGCGGGCAGCGCCAGCGTGAGGGGCGGACGCGCGCCGGACGTGCGTACGCCTGATCGTTTCATCGATGACCCCGAAGACATGAAGCACCTGAACTCATGAGGAGGGGCTGTCCGTTCCCCCCGGACGGACAGCCCCTCGCGATCTGACCGATCCCGGTCCGTCCGTTACGGCTTCTGGAAGCCGGCGTCCTGCAGGATCTTCTGGCCCTCGGGCGAGGACAGCCAGGCCACGAACGCGGCAGCGGCCTCGGCGTTCTTGGAGTCCTTCAGCGTGGCGGCCGGGTACTGCGCGACGGCGTTCTGGGCGTCGGGGATCTCGACGGCGTCGACCTTGTCCTTGGCGCTCTCGGCGTCGGTCTTGTAGACGAGCCCGGCGTCGGCCTCGCCCAGCTCGACCTTGCTGAGCACGGCGCGCACGTTGGGCTCCTGGGAGACCGGCTTCACCGTGATCTTCTGGGCGTCGAGGATCTGCTTGCTGTACTTGCCGGCCGGCACCTCGGGCGCCGCGAGGACGACCTTGATCTCGGTGTCCGCGAGGTCCTTGAGGTCGTCGACCTTGTGCGGGTTCCCCTCGCCGGTGGCGATGACCAGACGGTTCTTCGCGATGATCGCCGGGGTGCCGGTGTCGGCCTTCACCTTGTCCATGCTCTTGGTGTCGGCGGTGACCAGCACGTCGGCGGGCGAGCCCTGGGACACCTGGGCGACGAGTTCCTGCGAGCCCGCGAAGGAGAACGTGACCTTCGTGCCGGGGTGCGCCTTCTCGTACGCGGCGCCCGCCGTCTTGAACACGTCGGTCAGCGAGGCGGCCGCCAGGACCGTCAGGTCGGCCGCGGGCGCGCCGCTCGCGGTACCGGAGGCGGGGGACCCGCCGGTGCCCTTCTTGGTGTCGTCGGACGAGCAGGCCGCGAGCGGGACGAGCAGCGCGGCGGTGAGCGCGGCGGCAGCGGCACGACGTCCGGCCACGGACAGGGTGAGGGACATGAGGGTCTGAACTCCTTGGGGACGAACGGAAAGTGCGGATGGGGGCCGGTCGCGCCGACGGCCGAGGTGTCTCGGTACTGCGTGAGGGGTCAGTGCTCAGGTGCGGTCGATGTGCACGCTGGTCGACTTCACGCGGGCGGTGGCCTGCATGCCGACTTCCAGTCCCAGCTCCTCCACTGCCTCACGGGTGAGGAGGGAGACCAGCCGGTGCGGACCGGCCTGGATGGTGACCTGGGCCGCGATGTCGCCGAGCTTGATCCCCGTGACGATGCCGGGGAACGCGTTCCGCGCGGACGTGTACGACGCGTCCTCGTCGTCGTCGCCCTGCGCGATCCCCGCGGAGAACGCCGCCAGCGACCCGCCGTCGATGACGCGCCGGCCGCTCTCGTCGCGGTGGGTGGCGACACGGCCCGCGTCCGCCCAGCGCCGCGCGGTGTCGGGGCTGACGCCCAGAAGTCGTGCGGCCTGCCCGATGGTGTAGGACTGCATGTGCGACACCGTAGGGCGGTCTCACTCGTATCTGCAACTACATCGTGGGAGCCTCCATTGCGAATGAGAGGTGAGTTGGAGGAAGGGACGAGAAGCTGCGCCCGGGGTCTCAGTCCTCGGACGTACGGCCTCCGGGAAGGCGAGGGCTGCCGATCCAGATCCCGGTCACGGCGCTGACGTAGCGTGCGCCGCATCGGTCCGACGGCACGACGAGCTGGGTGCCGGCCGCGTCCAGCACCTCGTCGTCCATACGGGTCGCGAGCAGGACGGGTGCGTTCCCGAAGTCGGGATCGATCTCCGCCCAGGAGAGAACGGCGTGGTGGCCGTCGCCACCGCTCACGGCCAGCAGGAAGCGGGAGCGCTCCTTGCGACGTACGGGGTCGAAGCGAGGTTGCGCCACGGCCGCGACCTCGCGCAGGAGCGCCCCGACGAAGGTGTGGTGCTGCGGTCCCGCCGTGGCGCAGTCGAAGACCACGTCGGCCCGGTGCTGCTCCCAGCCCTGCCGCAGGTCGGGGACGGTGAGGGCGGCCGGGTGGGCCACGTCCCCCCAGAGGTCGAAGGTTCCGGCACGGGCGGGCAGGGCTACGGGCGCGGAGTGGGGTGCGGCGCTCGGCCGGCTCATCGTCTGTCCCCTCGGGGAGATCGGTGCAGCGGCTGCGCGCAGTGATACCCGACCGGCGGACCGAAGAACCATGTCTGCCACTCGATTGAGGCTCCGTCCCCAGCATTTGTGAGCTTGCTACGAGTCGAGCCCTCGTATTCTCCCGGTTCATCGACCGACGTTCCCAGCCTGCTCGTCCAGAGCCAGCCACACACGGTCGCGGGTCACGGGCAGCTCGGTGAAGCGGATGCCGGTGGCGTCGCGGAGCGCGTTGGCGAACGCGGGGGCGACGGGGTTGAAGGGGCTCTCGCTCATGGATTTGGCCCCGAGCGGGCCGATGGCGTCGGACGTCTCGGTGAAGTGGACCTCGGTGCGGGGGGCGTCGGCGTACTGGGGGAGCCGGTAGCGTCGGAAGGCTGCGGTGGTGACCTCGCCGCGCTCGTCGATCCGGACGGTCTCGAAGAGCGTCGCGCCGAGGGCCTGGGCGACTCCGCCCTCGAGCTGCCCGCGGCACTGCATGGGGTTCATGACCTTGCCGGCGTCGGCGGCGTGCACACGACACCTGGCACCTCCACCTGCCCGAGGCGGGCCAGGTGCCTCCGCGGGTCCTCCAGGAGATCGCCGAGTTCCTCGGCCGGCACCGGCGGCGGCAGGACCGGGACCGCGCGGCGAACAGAACGGCGTTCGAGGACCTCGCGGATGCGGTGGGCGCCTCGTACGTCGACGCGCATCGCGTGCGGAGCGCGCTGGCCGCCTGCGGCCTCGGTGACGCGGAGGCGTACACCGTGGTCGTCGCGGCCCTGAAGCCGAACGGAGAGGCAGGGTGCGGCGCCGCGCTGAGGGAGGCGCTGCAGCACCTGCCGACCGCCGCCTTCGCCGTCGCCGACCGCCGGCACCACGGGACTGAACACGGCGCTCACGCAGGCCCGTTACGCCCTGGCGTCAGCGCGTACGGCAGACCCTCCTCGGCGGGCGTCGCCGGCCTCGACGACCTCGACGGGCTGCGCAAGCTGATGGCCGGAATCCCCGCCGACGTACGGAACGTGTACCGCGAGACGACCCTGGGGCCGCTCGTCGGCGCCGGCCGGGGATCGGGCGCGATGCTCCTGGAGACCCTGGAGGCCTTCCTGGCGAACGACTGCTCGTGGGCGAGGACCGCCGAGGCCCTCCACATCCACGTCAACACGGTCCACTACCGCGTCGAACGCATCGAGACCCTCACCGGCCGGGACCTGTCACGGCTCGACCACAGGGTGGACCTGCACGCGGCACTGCTCTGCCGCTGAAGCGCCTGCGGGGGAGAGGGCCGTCGCGGAGGGGCTATGGCGGAGGGGCTACGGCGGAGGTGCCCGGTCCAGGAGGGGCCCGTGCCGGAGGGTCAGGGCACGTCGATGTGCACGCTGGTCGACTTCACCCGGGCGGTCACGGTGACGCCCACGTCGAGCCCCAGCTCCTCGACCGCCTCCCGTGTCACCAGCGAGACCAGCCGATGCGGACCCGACTGGACCTCCACCTGCGCGGCCACGTCGTCGACCCGTACGGCGGTCACGATCCCCACGAAGGAGTTGCGGACCGAGGTCGGCACGTCACCCTCGGGGACGGCATGGAGACCGGCACCCCGCTCCTGGGCGAAGCGGGCCAGGGCAGCGCCCTCGATCACCCGATTGCCGGACCCCTCCCGCTCCATGCCCAGCTTGCCGCCGTCCGCCCACCGGCGAACGGTCTCCGAGCTCACTCCGAGCAGCCGCGCGGCCTGCCCAATGCTGTACGACGGCACACCCGCACAATAGGCCACGCCGATGCCTCGACGCCGCAGCGGGCTCGTGCGCGCTGTTCACGGAGGTGGAGGCACGCGGCCCCCTCGGCATGGAGCTGGGACGGCTCGCCCAGCGCACCCTGCACCATGCGTACGGTCCGGTATCCGTCGTCCCTCAGCCCACGGCCGAGGGAGAGGGGGCCGCCCGGACCCGATAAAGGCCGAAGGGCCCATGCGCAGCCACCCCTTCGCGGTGCGAGCGTGAGAGATGTCGCCCCTGGGATGCCCGTCCCACCCCGCGGCACACAGCCCGAGGAGAAGCCATGACCAGCGAGATCCCGACCCGGCCTGCACTGGGTCGCGTCATCGCGGAGACCGACGGCTCGGCCTCCGCCGGGGGAGCCCCGCTCCGGGCCGCCGCCGAAGCCGACCGCCGGGGCCGCCCCCTCCCTCTCGTGCACGCGGCCGCCACCGACCGGCGTACACGGCCTCCTCCACCACGCACACTGCCCGGTGGAGATCATTCCGCTCGCCTTCGTCGCGCAGGGTGAGTCGCCGTGAACGACATCCTGATCGGGGTCGATCCGCGAGACCAGTCCATCCCCGCTCTCGTCTGGGCCGCTGACGAGGCCGTTCGCCGAGGACTACGGCTGCGTCTGGTGGCGGCGGTCCCGCCCGCCCGCGCCCGCCTCGGGTACCACGTGTTCTCCCCTCGCAGCGCGCCACGGCTGCGGGCGGAGTCGGCCCTCGCGAATGCCGAGGATCTGGTCCGGGTGCTCCATGGCAAGCTGCGGACCGCGACCGAACTCGACGACGGCGTGCCCGCGACGGTGCTGTGCGACAAGGCGGCGGAAGCCGCGCTCGTCGTCCTCGGATCGCGGCGCCTGGGACGAGCCGCCGAGTTCCCCGGCGGGAAGTCGGTGAGCGTCCCGCTCAGCGCCCGAGCAGACTGCCCCGTCGTCGTGGTCCGGGGACCGGAGCACACGGCGATCCACCCCCAGACCCTCGTTGTGGGGTGGACGGCAGCGACTCGTCCCGGTCCGCCGTCGCATACGCCGTCGAGGAGGCGAGCCTGCGCGGGGCCCGGCTGCGCGCCTCCTGGGTCTGGCCGCGTCCTGTGGTCGCCCGTGACGACGGCGGAGCGGGACTGTCCAGGCGCCGACGGCTGCTCGCCGAGTCCGTGGCCGAGTGGGCGGAGCGGTACCTGGACGTCCTCGTCGCCCAGGAGGTTCTCCGGGGTCACCCGGTCGAGCAACTCGCCATGACCGCACAGGAATCCCTCGCCGTGGTCGTGGGGCGCAGAGGGCGCGGCGGCTATTCCGGCCTGCGTCTCGGCTCGACGGTCCACGGCCTGCTGCACCACGCGGGATGCCCGGTGATCACCGTCCCGCGTGCTTCCGGCAGGTGACCCGCGGACTCGTCGACCTCTACCGCGACCGCGACCGCGAGGGCCGTCGTACCTACGACCACCACAGGACGTACATCCCCCTCGCGGACCGGGGCCGGGACATACGGAGTGGCGGTCCGGAGGGGCCGGTCGGTCCATCGCGGATACGGCCCATCCGGCCCAGGCCCCTCGACCCCTTCGGTACTTCGCCCGGAACGCACCCCACGGGAGGGTGGACACAGGAGGCCGCACCGGCCCTGCACGTGAGCCGCGGCCGCCCCGCGAGGGCGGCGCACGCCGACACGCACCCCGAGGAGCACACGATGACCGGAGAGAAGGCGGCACGCAGGCACTCCGCCCGCCACAGCCACATCCCCGACTTCAACGACTGGTTCAACAGGGAGTTCCCGGGGCTGCCGGGCTGGCGGCCCGGCTCCGCCGCCCACTCCATCCCGGTCGAGACGACCCTCGGGGAGGGGGAGTACGTCCTGAAGGCGGAACTGCCGGGCATGGACCCGGACAAGGACATCAGCATCAAGGTCGACGACAACCTGATCACCGTGAGCGCGGAGCACGGCGAGAGCACGGAGGACAAGGAGCACTCGGAGTTCCGCTACGGATCGTTCCGCCGGACGGTCCGCCTCCCGGGCACGATCCCGGCCGACGGCGTGGACGCCTCCTACGCGGACGGCATCCTCACCATCCGTGTCCCGATGCCTGAGCAGGAGATATCGGCCGGGCGGATCATTCCCGTGAAGCGGGCCGACGCCAAGGCAGGGGGAGGAGCGCGATGAACGCCAAGCGCGTCCTGGTGGCGTACGGCAGCAAGGCCGGTGCCACCGCCGGAATCGCCGAGGAGATCGGCCAGACGCTCCGGGACGACGGCTTCGACTCCGTCGTCCTGCCGGCCGACACCGTCACCGACGTCAGCGGTTACGACGGAGTCGTCCTCGGCGGAGCCCTCTACGCCGGGCACTGGAGCGGCAAGGCCCGGCGGTGCGCGCGGCGCAACGCCGAGCAGCTGCGGCACCGACCCGTCTGGCTCTTCAGCAGCGGTCCGCTCGACCGTTCCGCGGAGGATCACGACATCCCGCCCGTACGCGGGGTCGCCAGGCGGATGGAGAAGATCGGAGCCCGTGAGCACGTCACCTTCGGCGGCGCGGTGACCGCCGAGACGTCGGACCCGGTAGCCCGCCACATGGTCAGCCGGGGCAGGGGCGGGGACTTCCGCAATCCGGAACGGATCCAGGCGTGGGCGCACCACATCGGCATGGAACTCGGCTTCGCCCCATGACGGGATGCCGCTCAGCTCTCGGCGGGCCGCCTCACCCGGAGGTGCGACATGGTCCATCACCAGGGGGCGGACCGCGGACTCTCCCTGCACGGGAGCGGCCCCGCCGGTCGGAGTGCCTTCGCCCTCGTCCTCGTGATCGCCCTGATCTGCGGTGCGGTGGCAGCGGGGATGCTGTGGAGCGCGGGAGCCGAGGCCGACCGCGAACTCGCCGTCCACCGCCACCAGGTGACGGCGACCACCACCGAGCGGGCCAAGGAGCAGCCCGTCGCCGCGCGGTACGGTGCGGAGCCGCAGTCCGTCGCTCCGGCGGTATGGGAGTACCCCCGCGACGTACGGCGGTCCGGGACCGTCTCCGTTCCTCCCCGCACGCCCGAGGGGCACACCCTGACGATCTGGGTGGACGACTCAGGAGTCCCGGCACGCGGCCCGGGCGGCGCCGCAGATCGGTCGCTGACCTCACTGGCGGGCGGGGCCGCAGTCGCAGGAGCGGTGGGAACGGCCGGGGCCGGAGTTCTCTTCCTCGTACGACGGAGAAGCGAGGCGCACAGCCTCGAAGCCTGGGAGCAGGAGTGGGAACAGGTGGAGCCGGTATGGTCCGGGCGGCTCCGCAGGGGCGGCGGCGCCCCCGGGAACGGTGACGACTGACCGCTCCGGGAGGCGTGGCTACTCCCGGTCCGGGGCGGTGAGCGCGCACCGTACGTCCACCACGCCTTCGACGGCGCGCGCCAGGCGTACCGCGAGCGGGATGCGCGCGCTGTCACCGACCTCTCCGGACAGGGTCACGACCCCGGCGTCCACCTGCACGTGGACCTGCCCGCGTGAGAGCGGGAACAGGTGGTCGACCACGTCGCTGCGTACCTCGGCCGCGAGATCGTCGTCCGGGCGGAGGAACACCTTGAGCAGGTCGGCCCGGCTCACGATCCCCTGGATCGTCCCGCTCGCGTCGACGACCGGCAGTCGTTTGACGTGGTGCGCGGCCATGAGGCGGGCGGCCTGAGGCAGGGTCGCGTCGGGGGTGACGGTGACCGCCGGCGAGGTCATGAGGTCCTGCGCGCGGCGCGAGCCGGCCCTGGCCGTGCCGTCGAGGCGCCGCATCTGCTCGATGATGCCGAGGGGGTGGTCGTGGAACTCCTCCTTGAGGAGCAGATCGGCCTCCGAGACCACTCCGACGATGCGCCCTCCCCTCTCGACGACGGGCACGGCCGTCACCTTCCACCGCTCCATGGCGGCGACGATCTCCTTGAAGCCCGCGCCGGGCAGAACGGCGACGACCTTCGTGGTCATGCCGTCCGCGACAGTGAAGAGGTCTGGAGCCATCGCAATTTCCTCTCGTGCTCATGATGGGCCTCCGGCACGTCACCCGCACATCTCCGCTCCCGGTTGCGTCTCCGCAGGTTCGCGAAACCCTGGAAGCGACCGCAGTCGACAGGGAACCGGGCCGTCGGCCCGTCTTCACCGTCACACCGCCGCGAGCGTGCGGCAGGGGCCGAGGGGCCCCGATTGTGGCCTGACCGGCACATGTGCCGCGGACCTCCTCCGGGCGAGCCTGACGTCGAGCCCCTGGGAAGAGACCCGCGGGGCACGGCAGGAGGAGGGCAGCCGTCATGAAGGCACTCGTGTTCCAGGGGGCGGGCCGCATCGCATGGCAGGACGTGCCGGATCCCGACATCAAGGACACCGCCGACGCGATCGTCCGCGTCGACGCAGTGACCATCTGCGGCACCGACCTGCACATCATCAAGGGCGACGTGCCGGAGGTGGAGCCCGGCCGCGTCCTCGGTCACGAGGCGGTGGGCACCGTAGTCGAGACGGGCGGCGACGTCCGTACCGTACGACCGGGCGACCGCGTGCTGATCTCCTGCATCTCGGCCTGCGGCCGTTGCCGATTCTGCCGAGAGTCCCGCTACGGGCAGTGCCGGGGCGGGGGCGGATGGGTCCTCGGGCACACCGTCGACGGCACCCAGGCGGAGTACGTCAGGGTGCCGTTCGCCGACCTGTCCGTGTACGCCCTCCCGAACACGGTCGACAGCTTCGACGCCGTCCTGCTCGCCGACATCTTCCCCACCGCCTACGAGGTCGGTGTCCTGAACGGCGGCGTAGGGCCCGGCGACACGGTCGTCGTGGTCGGCGCGGGACCCATCGGCCTCGCCGCCGTCTCCACCGCCCGCCTCTACAGCCCCGGACGCATCGTCGCCGTCGACCTCGACGCGTCGCGACTGGCCGCGGCCCGCAAGCTCGGCGCGGACGCCACGGTGAGCGCGGACGAGGGCCCGGAGCAGCTCGTCGAGGATCTGACGGACGGCCTGGGCGCCGACGCCGTGATCGAGGCCGTGGGCGTGCCGGAGTCCTTCGAGATGTGCACGAGGATGGTCCGGCCGGGCGGCCGGGTCGCCAATATCGGCGTCCACGGCAAGCCCGCGGTCCTCCACCTGGAGGACCTCTGGATCAAGGACGTCACGATCGTCACCGGGCTCGTGGACACCGCGTCCACGCCCATGCTGCTGCGCCTGTTGGCGGCGGGGCGGCTGCCGTCGGCGGAACTGATCACCCACCGCTTCGAGCTGGCCGAGATGGAGGAGGCGTACGAGGTGTTCGGTCGCGCGGCCCGGACCGGCGCCATCAAGGTGGCGCTGGGCGGCCCGCAGCACGCGGCCGTGAGCGTCCCGGCCTCACCGGCAGCGTGATGGTCGGCCGAAGCCCGAGGAATCGGCTGCCACGGGGTGTCGTCCTCGACACCGACGGCGTTCTGCTCGACTCCGCCCGCCTGCACGCGGCGGCATGGAAGACCGCGTTCGACGCCTGCCTCGACGAACTCGCGCCCGACAGCGGGACACGGTCGCGCGGTGCGACGCAACCGCCCTTCGACGCGGACGCCGAGTACCGTCGGCTCGTCGACGGCAGGTCCCGGTACGACGGGGCTCGGGCGTTCCTGGCGTCACGAGGCCTGCGGCTCCCTCCGGGACGGCCAGACGACCCGCCCGGCTGCGGCACGGTCTGGGCCGTCGCGGCACGCAAGGAACGGGCATTCCAGGACGCGCTCCGTGCCGAGGGGGTCGTGGCCTTCGCGGATACCGAGCCCGCACTCACCGCCCTGCACAGGGATCACGTCCCGTGCGCCGCCGTGTCCGCGTCCCGGCATGCCCGGACGCTGCTCGCCGCGGCCGGGCTCGGCCGGTTCCTCGCGGTCGTGGTGGACGGCGAGGACACGGCCCGGCTGGGCCTCGCCGGGAAGCCGGACCCCGCACTCTTCCTCCACGCGGCCGGTCTCCTCGGGATCCGGCCCCAGGACAGCGTGCTGGTCGAGGACGCGGTCGCCGGAGTCACCGCGGCGCGCCGCGGGAACTTCGGGCTCGTCGCCGGACTCGACCGCACCCCGGACCGGCGCAACACGAGCCGTCTGCGGGAGGAGGGCGCCGACACGGTCGCCCCCGACCTCGTCGCCCTGGTGGAACAGGTGTGGGGAGCGCGCGTATGACCTCGGAATGGAGCTGGGACTACGACGGCTACGAGCCGGAACGGGAGCGCCTGGTCGAAGCGTTGTGCACGCTCGGCAACGGAAGGTTCGCGACCCGCGGATCCGCACCCGAGTGCCCGGCCGGCCCCGTTCACTACCCGGGGACCTATCTGGCCGGCTGCTACGACAGACTCACCTCTCTCGTCGACGGCGCAAGGGTCGAGAACGAGGACATCGTCAACCTGCCGAACTGGACACTTCTGCGCTACCGCTGCCTCCCGGACGACGCCCCGCCCGGCGCATGGCTCGACCCCGACTCGGCATCGCTGCGCCACCTTGACGTCCGCCTCGACCTGCACGGCGGCGTGCTCACCCGCCGACTGCAATTCCAGGACACACACGGTCGCGGTCTGCATGTGACCCACGTCCGGATCGTCCACATGGGAGACGCGCGGATCGCGGCCCAGCGCAGCAGGTTCCGCGCCTACGGCTGGAGCGGCGCCGTCGAGATCGAGTCCGTCCTGGACGGCGCCGTCGTCAACGCCGGCGTCGAGCGATACCGGGATCTCGACGGCCGTCACCTCACGGACCACCAAACCGGCTTCGAGCCCGGCGGGGTCGCCTGGCTCTCCTGCCGTACCGTCGAGTCGGGCATCCGGATCGCGATGGCCGTCCGACTGGGGACCTCGCCCTCGCGCCGTGCCTCGGAGGGCAGGAGAGGGGCGCGCGCCGTTCAGACGTACCGTCTGCCCATCGGCCCCCGCCGATCCGCAACCGTGGTGAAGACGCTCGCCCTGTACACCTCTCTGGACCGGCCCGCCGACGAGCCCAGGGCTGCGGCCGTCGACGCCGCCGCGATCGCTCCGGCCTTCCCCACTCTTCTCTCGACGCACAAGGCGTCCTGGCAACGGCTCTGGGAACAGGGTGAGTTGCGCGTCCCAGGAGAACCGGGACGAGTGCTGCGTCTCCACCTCTTCCATCTGCTGCAGACGCTCTCCCCCCACACGGCCGAACTCGACGTCGGCGTGCCCGCACGAGGGCTGCACGGCGAGGCCTACCGGGGCCACGTCTTCTGGGACGAGCTCTTCGTCCTGCCGTACGTGACCCTGCATTTCCCCGAGGTGGCCCGAGCTCTGCTCATGTACCGTCACCGTCGGCTGCCCGCCGCACGTGCCGCGGCGCGAAGAGCGGGTGGACAGGGAGCCATGTATCCCTGGCAGAGCGCGAGTTCGGGGCGTGAGGAGACTCAGGAGCTCCACCTGAACCCGCGATCGGGCCGCTGGCTGCCCGATCACTCCCACCTCCAGCGCCACGTGAGCTCGGCCGTCGCGCTCAACGTCTGGCGGTACGCGCAGGCCACCGGGGATCGCGGATTCCTCCACTCCGCCGGAGCGGAGATCCTCCTGGAGGTCGCCCGCCAATGGGCCGGCGCGGCCGCGTACGACGCCGAGCGCGACCGGTACCGGCTCCGCGGTGTCGTCGGACCGGACGAGTACCACGACGCGTACCCGGACGCCGTGACCCCGGGCATCGACGACAACGCGTATACCAACGCGACCGCCGCCTGGGTCCTCGCCCGGGCCCTCGACCTGCTGGGCGAACTGCCCGAGGCCCGGCGCGAGGAGCTGACCGGAAGTCTGTCGCTCGACCACGACGAGCTCTCCCGGTGGGAGGCGGTGTCGCGCCGCCTGTACGTGCCCTTCCACCATGGCGTGGTGGGCCAGTTCGAGGGTTACGGAGATCTGGCCGAACTGGACTGGGGCCACTACCGCGACCGGTACGGCGACATCCGCAGACTCGACCGGATCCTGGAGGCCGAGGGCGACACGGTCAACCGGTACCAGGCGTCGAAGCAGGCCGACACCCTCATGCTCGGCTACCTTTTCCGACCCGCGGAGCTGCGTGACCTCTTCGGTCGGCTCGGATACTTCCTGGACGACGACGTGTGGCGTGCCACCACCTCGTACTACCTGCGGCGGACCAGCCACGGATCGACGCTCAGCAGCCTGGTCCACGGCTGGGTGCTGGCCCGTCAGAAGGGTGCCCAGGCGTGGGACTACTGCCAGGAGGCCCTGCTCGGCGACGTGGCCGACGTCCAGGGCGGAACGACCGGCGAAGGCATCCACCTCGGCGCGATGGCGGGCACCGTCGACCTGGTCGAGCGCGGGATGACCGGCCTGGAAGCCGGGCCGGAGGGACTGCGCGTGACCCCCGTGGCGCTGCGGGAGATCCCCCGGTTCGCCTTCACCCTCTGCCTGGCCGGGCATCGAGGTGTGCGGCTGCGGATGCTTCCCGGCCGGCTCGGTGTCCGCGTGCCGGACTCCTCGCCGAGCCCGCTCACGATCATCCTCTCGGAGGAACGACGGGGGACCGTCGCTCCCGGGGAGGAACGCTGGTTCCGCCTCGGGTGAGGTCAGACGAAGCGGAGCACATCGGAGACGGGGCGGCGCGGCGTGGCCCGGCCCTCCGGGCCGTAGCCCAGACGGATCACCATGTGGACGAACCCCATCGCGGACAGCGGATCGCGGGCGACCGAGCGGAGTTCAGGCCACTCGAGCGGCTGCGACATCAGGGAAGTGGAGAGGCCGTCGAGTGTGGCCCGGAGCAGCACGCGCTGCATTGCCTGGCCTGCCTTCAGCCAGTCGCCCGGGGTGTCCGTGCCCGTGCCGAGCAGCACGATCTGGGGTCGCTTCTCGAACACGGCCGAGCCACGGCCGGAAGCGCTGCGGTGAGAGCCGAAGTCGCGTACGGGGGAGGTCACGTCGTACTGCCGGGGGCCGAAGGCGTACGACGGGATGCCCTCGGTCCCTGGGCCCTCGCCCGCCGCGCCGGTGCGGGTCCAGGCGGCGATCTCCGTGCGTACCGCCGTGTGGACGGCTTCGAGCATCTCGGAATCGTGGACGAGGTCCAGCACGGTGTCCGTGTGCCATGTTCCGGGAACGACGAGCCGGCAACCCTCCAGGAGGGCCTCCGCGCACAGTCCGTCGGTCACTTCGGAGGGGATCCGCTCCTCGGAGAACGGGAAGCGGCTCGTGTGCCGCCGCCTCAGGGCGGGGTGGAGCGCCCCCAGGCCGTCGTCCCGCGAGGCGGCCGGGAGGAGCCGCACGTCGGCGAGATGCCAGGGGTCCTCGGGGTCGGGCAGCAGCCGGACGTCGTCGTGCAGTGAGTGGTGGGCCGCGGCGACCCGGAGGTTGAACAGGGCGGCGCCGCAGCCGAGATGGAGGGCACGCCGGTCGGGGTCCTCGTACGGCATGGTGCGGTCGGGATCGCCATACAGCTCGAGGACGCCGGTGCCGGACCGGTGGAGGAAGTTCCAGGGCTGTGCGTTGTGCATCGACGGCGCCGTGACCGCGTCCTCGATCAGCGAGGTCACGAGCGTCCGGGTCAGGGCGGTGTCGGACACGGTGCGTCCTGTCTGTGAGCGATTACCAGGGCATGTCATGGGCGCTTCGCACCGGCGGTGCGAGCCGCGAGTCGTCCACGCGCGCGGACAGCCGGTCCACGACGGCGACGACGCCGTCCACCTGTTCGGTGAGCGTCAGGAACATCGGGACCTGACTCCGACGTGGCAGGCGGCCGCCGAGTGTCACCACCCCGTCCAGGACGTGCACGTCCACGGCGTCCCCCGGCAGGTCCATGGTGTCCGCCAGGACGTCCTCCCTCACCCGACGGCGTATCTCGGTGTCGGGGCGCAGGAAGACGCGAAGGAGATCACGCCGGGTCACGATGCCGACCAGCCGCTCCTCCTCGTCGACCACGGGGAGACGCTCCACACAGCGGCGTACCATCAGCCGCGCCGCGTCCGCAACGGTCTGCTCGGCGTGCACCGTGACGGCCGGGGTCGTCATGAGTTCACCGGCGGTGAGCTCCCGGCGGGCGAGGAGGTCGCTCTCGGAGACGACACCGAGTACGCGGTCGTCCGCGTCCACGACGGGCACCCCGCTGATGTCGTGTGCGGCCAGCAGTTTGGCCACGTCCCTGAAGGATGACGAACTGATCGCGGAGACCACTTCGTCCGTCATGAGGCCGCCGACCTTGGTCTGTCTCATCGTTGCGCCTCCGCTGTCGACCCGTGTCCGGGTGCCTTCGCCACCACCGTCCCTCGCGCACTCCGGACCTGCGAGGGGCCGAACGGTCCAGGACCGGGGCCGACCGGGCCCGTGGTCCTCGGACTCCGGGGCCGAGGGACCTTCGGTCCCCGCCCTTACCCCCTGCGGCGCTGCTCCCGGCCCCGACGTGACTGCTAGCGTGAGGGGAGCCCCAGGGGCCGGGAGGAGGAGCCATGAACGACACCATGGGAGCTCCCGCTCTCGGTACGGTCGTCGTCGGTGTCGACGGATCGCCGTCCGCGCAGGCGGCGGTCATGTGGGCGGCCGCGGAAGCGGCTCGTCGGGGCAGAGGCCTGTACCTCGTCCACGCGACGGACGTCGAGCGCCACGCTCCGATCCTCTCCCAGGGCGAGATCGCTCGCCTCGAACGGACCGGCCTGGAGATCCTCGACCGGGCCGCCGAGGCCGTTGCGGCGCGCCATCCCGGACTGGCGGTCATCACAGAACTCGACCGGGGCGAGCCGTCGGCCGCACTGCGGCAGGTCGCCGCCCCGAGCAGCACGATCGTCGTCGGGCACCGGGGCCGGGGCGGGTTCTCCTCCCTCCTGCTCGGCTCGGTCGGACTCGAGACCGTGGCGAACGCCGACACGCCCGTGGTCGTGGTGCGCGGGGCCACGGAAGCCGCGGAGACGGGCGCGGTTCTCGCGGCGGTGCGGGACGAGGCCGACCTCGGCTGTGCCCGGGTGGCCGCAGGCGAAGCACTGCTGAGAAAGGTGCCGCTGCGACTGATGCACGTCGGGAACGGCACCCGGTCGGCCGGAACGGGCCCGGCGCCGGGCGACGGCACGCAGACGGCCGCAGGTGACCGGACCCTCCCGCCCTGGACGGTCGCCGGCCAGATACGGGATGCCTTCCCGGACCTCAGGGTGTATGCGGACGGCGAGAAGGCCCGAAGCGTCCCAGGAAAGCTCGTCGACGCGTCGTGGCATGCCGACCTCTTGGTCGTCGGTGGCCGCCGGTCGCCCGGATACCTCGGACCGACCCTCGGGCGCACCACGCTCGGCGTGGTGCAGCACGCCCACTGCCCGGTGGAGCTCATTCCCCGCCGCGGACCCGGACACGGGAACACATCATGACCGGTACCACGCATCGCCGGTACAGCACCTCGTGGTCGCGGTCCCGCCGCAGCACGGACGCCGAACACGTCACCCAGCGGCCCGCGCATCTCGTCGTCGGCGTCGACGGCAGCGAGTCCTCCCGCGCCGCTCCGGCGTGGGCCTTCGCGGAGGCCGACTTCCGGCGGGGTTCGCTGCGAGCTGTCGCCGTCCGGGAGCCGTCGTCCACGGCCTGCTGCACAGCGCACACTGCCCGGTGATCACCCTCCCCGTGGGGTGAGTCCGCGGTGACGACCTCAGCGGCGCGTCGACCCCCCGCCGAGGTGCGGGCAGCTGCCCGGCCCTCCGAGACCGGCCGACAGGAATCGACGGCACATCCGGACTACGGTGAAAGTGCCCGCTCGGGGTGGAGACCGTGCGTTCGTCGCAGCCGGAGGTGTCGATGGGTCGTGAAGGCCCCGAGCCCGCGGACGGCAGGCTTCCGCGCCTCAGACTCGACGAGCTGCTGGACGAGGTCCAGGTGCGCATCGACGAGGTGCGGGGCACCAGGGACCGACTCCACGGGCTGCTCGAAGCCGTCATGGCCGTCGGCCGTGAACTCGACCTGTCGCAGGT